>NZ_QEES01000002.1:2162817-2471791 GCF_003115775.1 Cellulomonas sp. WB94 | reverse complement strand
CGAGCTGGTCGCGCAACGCACCGACGCGGACGGCGTAGGCGGGCTGGTCCGCGACCGCTGCCTCGAGCGCGACTGCCATCGACGCGATGAGGGGGACGGCCAGGGTGCCCGAGCGGACCCCGCGCTCCTGGCCGCCGCCGTGCAGGACGGGGGTCAGCTCGAGGCCACGACGAGCGACGAGCGCACCGATGCCGCCCGGTCCCCCGACCTTGTGGCCGCTCACGGTCAGCGCGTCGAGGCCCGACGCCGCGAAGTCGACCGGCAGCTGACCGACGGCCTGCACCGCATCGGCGTGCACCGGGACGCCGTAGCGGCGCGCCAGAGCGACGACGTCATCGAGCGGCTGCAGCGCGCCCACCTCGTTGTTCGCCCACATGACGGAGATCAGCGCGGCCTGCTCGCCGTGCGCCTCGAGCTCGGCAGCCAGCGCGTCGGGGCGCACGACACCGTCCTGGTCGACGGGCAGCAGCACGATCTCGGCGCCGGCGTGCGCGGCCATCCAGAACGCAGGGTCGATGACCGCGTGGTGCTCGACCGCGGAGACGAGGATGCGCATCCGGGCGGGGTCCTGCCTCCGGCGCGCCCAGAACAGCCCCTTGACCGCAAGGTTGTCGGCCTCGGTACCCCCGCCGGTGAAGATGACCTCGCTCGGGCGGGCACCCAGCGTCGCCGCGATCTGCTCGCGGGACTCCTCGACGACGCGACGGGCCGCCCGCCCCGAGGTGTGCAACGACGAGGGGTTGCCGGTCCGGACCAGCTGCTCCGCCAGGGCCCGTGCCGCCTCGGGGAGCATCGGCGTGGTCGCCGCGTGGTCCAGATATGTGGTCACGCTGACGATTCTACGAACGACGCTGGCACTATGGGTCCGTGAGTGCCGACGACGCCAGCGCACCCCCGCTCGCCTTCAGTGGCCAGCGGCTGGGCTGGGCTGATCTCCCCCGCGCCGTCCGCAACCGGATCTCGACGCTCGCCGGTGCCCGCGTGACCGCCGAGTCGAGCGCCAACTCGGGCTTCAGCCCCGGTTTCGCGGCGATCCTCGAGCTCACCGACGGCCGCGGCGTGTTCGTCAAGGCCGTCTCTCCCGAGCAGAACCCGGAGTCCCCGGACCTCGCGCGCGCCGAGATCCGGGTCGCGGCCGCGCTCCCCCCGCAGGTGCCCGCCCCGCGGCTGTACTGGTGGCACGACGACGGCGAGTGGGTGATCCTCGGTTTCGAGGTCGCGCACGGTCGCCCGCCCGAGATGCCGTGGCGGCCCGACGAGCTGCAGCTGGTCCTCGACGCCCTCATCCCGCTGGCCGACGCCGAGCCGCTGCCCGGGCACGACCTGCCGCGGACCGACGTCAAGCTGGCCGGCGACTTCACCGGTTGGCGCAGGCTGCAGCAGCGGCCCGCCGACGAGATCGACGCGCTCGTGGCGAGGTCGGGAGAGATCGGCGCCTGGGCGCAGGCCAACATCGACCACCTCATCCTGTGGGAGGAGGACTCGCTGCGCGTCTGCACCGGACGCGCACTCGTCCACGGCGACCTGCGCGCCGACAACGCGATGATCGATCCCGACCACCACCGGGTCACGCTCATCGACTGGCCGCACGCCAGCATCGGCGCCCCGTGGCTCGACCTGGCCTTCATGCTGCCGAGCGTCGCGATGCAGGGCGGTGGCGAGCCGCAGACGCACTTCTGGTCCCACCCCGTCTCCGACGGGGTCCCTCCGCAGGACCTCCGGGCCGCCCTTGCGGGGCTGACGGGGTTCCTGACCGCGAGCTCGGTGCTGCCGGCACCGGTGGGGATCCCCAACCTGCGCCGGTTCCAGCGCGCGCAGGCCGCCGCCGCGCTGGAGTGGCTGCGCGAGCTCGCCTGAGCCCGCGCGGCGCCCGCACGGGCCCGCGAGCCGGTCAGCCCTTGAGGCGGCGCAGCTCCGCGGTCGCCTGCGGCAGGACCGTGAACAGGTCACCGACGATGCCGAAGTCGGCGATCTCGAAGATCGGCGCCTCCGGGTCGTTGTTGATCGCCACGATGGTTCCGGCAGACTGCATCCCGCCACGGTGGTGCACCGCACCCGAGACCCCGGCGCCGATGTACAGCTGGGGGGCGACCGTCACGCCGGTCTGACCGATCTGGGCGTCGTGACCGATCCACCCCTCGTCCGTCGCGACGCGCGTGGCACCGACCGCTCCACCGAGCACGTCTGCGAGCTCCTCGAGCAGCGCGAAGTCCCCGTTCGTGCCGCGGCCACCGACCACGACGACCTGGGCCGCCGCGAGGTCCGGACGCGTGGAGGCGGCGCGCTCGGTGTGCTCGGTCACCCGCACCCGCCGTGCGCCGTCGTCCACGGTGACGGCCTGTGCGACGACCGTTGCCGTCACGCGCTCGGCGGCAGGCTCGGCCTGCACCGAGCCCGCCTTGAGCGCGATGACCGCGAGGGGCGTGCGAACCGCGCAGCGCGTGTTCCACGTCCCCGCGAACACGGTCTTCGCGGCCACGACGCGGTCGTCCGCGACCTCGACCGCCGACGCGTCCACGACGACGCCCGCACCCGTGGCGAGGCCGACGCGCGCAGCGACCTCCTTGTTCTCGAACGACGACGTGAGCAGCAGCACCGAGGCCCCCGCGCTCTGCACGAGAGCCGTGAGCCCCTGAGCGAGGACCGGGGTCAGCCGGACGTCCGCATCGCCGACGTCCAGCCGGTGCACGGTCTCGACGCCGTAGGTGCCGAGCAGCTCCAGCGTCCGCGCGTCCGGGTCGGACCCGTCAGCGTCGGCGGTCCAGGCACCGTGCACGGTGCCGAGCGCGCGGGCAGCCGTGAGCAGCTCGAGCACGGGCTGGCGCAGCCCGCCGTCGGCGGCGTGGTCGAGCAGGACCAGCACGGGTCCGGTCACGGGGGTCGTCATCGTCGTTCGTCCTTCGGTCACGGTCTGCGGGCTCAGACGAGCTTGTTCTCGACGAGGTACGCAGCGAGCCGGAGCCCGGCGTCGCCGTCGTCGGTCACGAGGATGCGGTTCTCGCGCGTGGGGCGCCGAGCGGCGTCGACGACCTCGGTGCGCGCACCGGCGTCGCCCACGGTGGTCGCACCCACGCCGAGGTCAGCGAGCGCGAGGACCTCGACCGGCTTCTTGCGGGCGGCCATGATGCCCTTGAAGTTCGGGTAGCGGGGCTCGTTGGCCTGGTCGGTCACCGACACGAGCGCCGGGAGGGTGGCCTCGAGCACCTCGGTGGCATGGTCCAGGTCGCGACGCACGCGGGCGGTCCACCCCGACTCCGTGGCGTCGACCGTGAGCTCGCTCGCGAGCGTGAGCTGCGGCAGGTCGAGCTCGGCCGCGAGCGCCGCGGGGACGAGCGACGTCAGCCCGTCGAGCCCCGCCATGCCGGTGACCACGAGGTCGACGGGCGTCTCGGCACCGAGGCGTCGGACGGCGGCGGCGAGCACGGCGACCGTGCCGAAGACGTCGGAGCCGGCGATCGCGTCGTCGAGGACGTGCACTCCCGCGTCCGCTCCGAGCTGCAGGGCGCGGCGGACCGCGTCGACCGCGTCCGCGGGGCCGACCGTCAGCGCGACGACCTCGCCACCGTGCTGCTCGACGAGCAGGAGGGCGGCCTCGACCGCGTTCTCGTCGAGCTCGTTGATCGTGCCGTCGCCGCCGTCGCGCACCACGCGCCCGTCGGGACCGAGCGCGCGCTCCGACTGGATGTCCGGGACATGCTTGACCAGCACGACGATTCTCACCCGCGGAACGTTACCGTCCCGGGGCACAGGGGCTGCCGCGGTGTCGGCAGCTGGGACGTCCGCGGCCGTGTCGCGACGTGACCTCGGCCTCAGTCATGCCGCGTCATGCCCGATTCGGCGCTCAGGAGCGCCACACTAGGAGTCGTGAGCCCCCGCCCTCGGACCCGCCCGACCCCGCCCCTCGGGGTCCATGTCACCGCCGAGGGCGTCAGCGTCGCGGTGCTCGCCTCGCATGCGGACGCCGTGGAGCTCTGCCTGATCGACCCCGACCCGCGCTCCGCGACCGGGTGGAGCGAGCGCAGGATCCCGCTCGACGGTCCGCGACTGGGCGTCTTCTGGGCGTGGGTCGACGGCGTGCGCCCGGGCCAGCGCTACGGCTTCCGCGCACACGGCGCCTGGGACCCGGCCGCCGGGATGCGCTACAACCCCGCGAAGCTTCTGGTCGACCCGTACGCGCGCGGGCTGGCCGGGGAGGTCACCTACACACCTGAGACGTACGGCCAGGTCGTGGACGACGACCTCGTAGGCGACCCCTACGGGCCGGCCGACGAGCGGGACTCGCTGCCGTTCACGGCGCACGCTGTCGTGGTCGACCCTCGAGGTGGCAACGGCGAGCAGCTGCGTCCCGCGTGCAACCGACCCCACGTCGCGTGGGAGCACACGGTCATCTACGAGGCCCATGTGCGCGGTCTGACACAGTGCCTCGACGCCGTTCCTGAGGAGCTGCGCGGCACCTACGCTGGCCTCGCGCACCCCGCGACGATCGACCACCTGAGCTCGCTCGGCGTGACGACCCTCGAGCTGCTGCCGATCCACGCGTTCGCGTCCGAGCCGCACCTGATCGCCAAGGGACTCGTCAACTACTGGGGCTACAGCACCCTCGGCTTCTTCGCGCCGCACGCGCCGTACGCCACCGCCCAGGCCCGCGAGGCCGGACCCGCCGCGGTCCTCGACGAGATCCGGGCAGCCGTGCACGCGCTGCACGAGGCCGGGATCGAGGTCATCCTCGACGTCGTCTACAACCACACCTGCGAGGGGGGCCTCCCGGGCCAGCACCTCAGCCTGCGCGGGCTCGACGGCTCCCTGTACTACCGGCACGACGGCGGCTACCCGGCGACGCTCGCCGACGTGACAGGGACCGGCAACACCCTCGACTTCCGGCGTCGCGAGGTCGTCCGGCTCGCGATGGACTCGCTGCGCTACTGGGCCGACGAGGTCGGTGTCGACGGTTTCCGGTTCGACCTCGCCGTGACGCTCGGCCGCGCGCACGACGGGTTCGACCCCAACCACGCCTTCCTCACCGCGCTCGCGACCGACCCGCACCTGCACGGCCTCAAGCTCGTCGCCGAGCCGTGGGACGTGGGTCCGGGCGGCTGGCAGACGGGTCAGTTCCCGCCGCCGATGGCCGAGTGGAACGACCGGTTCCGTAACGCGGTGCGCTCGTTCTGGCTCGCGGAGCCGAGCCGTGCGGCGCACGGGCTGCCGGGTCACCGTGTCCGGGAGCTCGCGACGCGGCTCGCGGGCTCTGTCGACCTGTTCGGGCCTAGCGACCCCCAGCTGATCCGGACCCCGTCGGCGTCGGTCAACTACGTGACGGCGCACGACGGGTTCACGCTGGCCGACCTGGTCGCGTTCGAGCACAAGCACAACGCGGCCAACGGCGAGCAGAACCGCGACGGCGCGGACGACAACCGGTCCTGGAACCACGGCATCGAGGGTCCGCTCACGGTCGACACCCCGGGCGCGGACATCGTGCCGCTGCGTCGCCGCTCGATCCGCAACCTCTTCGCCACGCTCGTCCTGTCCGCAGGGACACCCTTGATCACGGCGGGCGACGAGATCGGCCGGACGCAGCGCGGCAACAACAACGCCTACTGCCAGGACAACGAGCTCTCGTGGGTGCGGTGGGATCTGTCGCCGTGGCGCTCCGACCTCCTCGAGACCGCGCGGTACCTGCTGGGCCTGCGTCGCGAGCACGCCGCCCTGCGCACGAGCGAGTTCTTCACCGGCGCGGCCCACGCACCCGGAGCACGGCCCGACCTGGCCTGGTACGGGGCGGACGGCGTCGCGTTCGACCACGCACGCTGGCACGACCCGGCGACCCGGACCTTGCAGATGGTGCGGTCCACGCCGACCGGCCCGGGCCCCGACGACACGTCGACGGTGCTGCTCGTCATCAACGGCTCGCTCGACCCGGTCGACGTGGCGCTGGGCGACGACCGGCCGACCCGGTGGGAGCTGGCGTGGGACTCCGCATGGGAGCACCCCGACGAGCGCTACACGGAGCTCAACGGCTCGCTGCCCCCGGTCACGGGTGACCGGGTCGTCGTCGAGCCGCTCACGCTGCGCGTCTACGTCGCGGTCTGACGCCGGCAGTCGTCGCGGGGCTAGTCTCCCGCCATGACCGACACCGACGTCGTCGTCCTGGGAGCGGGCCTTGCCGGGCTCGTCGCGACCGCCGAGCTCACCGCGGCCGGCCATCGGGTCGTCCTGCTCGACGCCGAGCCCCCCGCGAGCCTCGGCGGCCAGGCCTGGTGGTCCTTCGGCGGCCTCTTCCTCGTCGACTCCCCCGAGCAGCGACGACTCGGCATCAAGGACTCGGCCGAGCTCGCCCTGGCGGACTGGCTCGGCTCGGCCGACTTCGGGGCGGGCGAGGTCGACCGCTGGTCGCGCGCCTGGGCCGAGGGGTTCGTTGACTTCGCGGCCGGCGACCTCCGAGGCTGGCTGCACGCGCAGGGGGTGCGCTGGTTCCCGCTCGTGCAGTGGGCCGAGCGGGGCGGGTACCTCGCGGACGGCCACGGCAACTCCGTGCCGCGCTTCCACGTCACGTGGGGAACCGGACCAGGGCTGCTCGAGCCGTTCGTCCGCCCGCTGCTCTCGGCGCACCGCGACGGCCTGGTCGACGTCCGGTTCCGGCACCGTGCGACCGAGCTGGTGCTGACTGACGGTCGAGTCACGGGGGTGCGCGGCGACGTCCTCGCACGCGACGGTGCCCAGCGCGGCGCGCCCTCCTCACGGGCCGTCGTCGGCGCGTTCGAGGTGTCGGCGCACGCCGTCGTCGTCGCGACCGGCGGCATCGGCGCGAACCACGAGCTCGTGCGGTCGTCCTGGCCCGCCGAGGCCGGCACGCTGCCCGGTCGGATGCTCTCGGGCGTCCCGGACCACGTGGACGGCTCCGGGATCGACCTCGCGCGCGTCGCGGGTGGCGCCGTCGTGCACGCGGACCGCATGTGGCACTACCCCGAGGGCATCACGAACCACTCGCCCGTCTGGAACCGGCACGGCATCCGGATCCTGGCCGGCCCCAGCTCGCTGTGGCTCGACGCGGACGGCGAACGCCTCCCGGTGCCGCTGTTCCCCGGCTTCGACGCGCTCGGGGCGCTGCGGCACCTCACCCGACGCGGCGACGACCACTCGTGGTTCGTCCTCGACAAGACGATCCTGGGCGCCGAGCTCGCGCTGTCGGGCTCGGAGCAGAACCCGGACCTCACGGGCAAGGACCTCCGCCTGCTGCTCCAGCGGGCGCTGCCAGGAGCGGTCGGCCCGGTCGAGGCGTTCGCCGCCCAGTCGCCGGAGTTCCTGTGGGCCGACACGCCAGCCGAGCTCGCCGCGCGCATGAACGCGCTGTCCGGCAGCGACCGCATCGACGGCGCTCGGCTCACGCGCACGATCGAGCTGCGCGACGCACAGGTCGCGACCGGCCTGGGCAAGGACCTCCAGGTCGGCGCGACCGCCATGGCGCGCCGCTACGTCGTCGACCGCCTCATCCGCGTCGCCCCTCCCCACGAGCTGCTCGACCCCAAGCACGGACCTCTGCTCGCCATCCGCCTGTCCGTGCTGACCCGCAAGACGCTCGGTGGGCTGTTGACCGACACCCAGGCGCGCGTGCTGCGCCCGGACGGATCGGTGCTGACCGGCCTGTACGCGGTCGGCGAGGCTGCGGGCTTCGGTGGCGGCGGGGTGCACGGCCACCGCGCTCTCGAGGGGACGTTCCTCGGCGGCTGCCTGTTCTCGGGCCGGACCGCAGGGCGTGCGCTCGCCGCGGACCTGCGCGCGTGAGCCCGTGAGCCCGTGAGCGCGTGACCTCGCAAACCGCGCGAACTGACCGCCCAGGGTAGACACGGCCGACCGATCGGGCCCAGCAGATGACCAGGGGCACGACGTGTGGATAGGTTCGGACCGTGACCACGTCATTCCCTGTGCCGCCCGAGAAGCCTCGTCCCGCACCTCCCACGCTCGCCGCGGCCAGGGACGACGCGGCACCCGCCGTGGCCACCGCCCCCGAGGCCGGGCAGGGTCGCCGCAAAGCCGCCTTCGGGCCGGTCGGACCGCGGATCGGTCGCATCCCCGTGGTCGACGTCTCGCCGGTCGTGGAGGCCGGTCGCTGGCCCGCGAAGGCCGTCGTCGGGGAGGCCGTCCCCGTGCGCGCCACCGTGTTCCGCGAGGGCCATGACGCGGTCGGCGCGACGGCCGTCCTGGTCGGCCCCGACGGGGTCGACCGCTCGAGCGCACGCATGGTCGACGTCGCGCCCGGCCTCGACCGGCTGGAGGCCCGGCTCGTGCCCGACGCCCCCGGCGCCTGGGGCCTGCGCGTCGAGGGCTGGTCCGACCCCTACGGGACCTGGAGCCACGACGCGAAGATCAAGGTCCCCGCGGGGATCGATGTCGAGCTGATGCTCACCGAGGGCGCCCTGCTGCTCGAGCGCGCCGCAGCGGACGCACCGGCCGACGACGCGACAGTGCTCACCGACGCGGCCCGCGCGCTGCGCGACGTCTCGCGACCGCACGAGGTACGGCTCGCCGCCGCGCTCTCGACGCCTGTCCGGTCCGCCCTCGACGCCCACCCGGTGCGCGACCTGGTGAGCGCGTCCTCGACCTACCCGCTCGTCGTCGACCGTCCGCTCGCTCTCGCGGGTGCCTGGTACGAGATGTTCCCCCGGTCCGTGGGCGCCCGGCACGACCCGTCGACGGGCACGTGGACGTCCGGCACCCTGGCCACCGCTGCGCTCGACCTGCCGCGCATCGCCGGGCTCGGGTTCGACGTCGTCTACCTCACGCCGATCCATCCGATCGGGACGACCTATCGCAAGGGCCGCAACAACTCGTTGGACGCGGTGCCCGGTGACCCCGGCTCGCCCTACGCGATCGGTTCGCCGGACGGCGGGCATGACGCGATCGAGCCGTCGTTGGGCACGTTCGACGACTTCGACGCCTTCGTCGCCGAGGCCCGACGGCTGGACCTCGAGATCGCGCTCGACCTCGCGCTGCAGTGCTCGCCGGACCACCCCTGGGTCACGAGCCACCCCGAGTGGTTCACGACCCGCGCGGACGGCACGATCGCCTACGCCGAGAACCCCCCGAAGAAGTACCAGGACATCTACCCCCTGAACTTCGACAACGACCCCGAGGGCATCTACGCGGAGATCCGGCGGGTCCTGCAGGTCTGGATCGACCACGGCGTCACGGCGTTCCGCGTCGACAACCCGCACACCAAGCCGCTGCCGTTCTGGGAGCGGCTGCTCGCCGACGTGCGCGCGGCACACCCGGACGTCATCTTCCTGTCCGAGGCGTTCACCCGGCCCGCCATGATGATGGCGCTCGCCCGCATCGGCTTCCACCAGTCGTACACGTACTTCACGTGGCGCACGACGAAGGTCGAGCTCGAGGAGTACCTCAGCGAGGTCTCAGGCGAGCAGGGGTCCTGGCTGCGCCCGAGCTTCTGGCCGACGACGCACGACATCCTCCCGCCGCACCTGCAGAGCGGCGGGGTCGCGGGCTTCGCCGTGCGAGCGGTCCTCGCCGCGCTGGGCGCGCCGACGTGGGGCATCTACTCCGGCTACGAGCTCGTCGAGAACGTGCCGCGACCCGGTGTCGAGGAGCAGATCGACAACGAGAAGTACGAGTTCCGACCGCGCGACTGGTCCCTCGGCGACGACCTCGGCATCGCGACGCTGCTGCAGCGGCTCAACGAGATCCGGCGGGCGCACCCTGCGCTGCGCCAGCTGCGCAACCTCACGGTGCACCCGACCACTGACGACGCGCTGCTGTGCTTCTCGCGCCGCCTGGACGCCGAGCACTCCCCGACGGGCGCCGAGGACGTCGTGGTCGTCGTCGTGAACCTCGACCCGCACGCCGGGCACACCGGTACCGTCCACCTCGACCTCGCCGCCCTGGGCCTCGAACCCGACGCAACGGTCATCGCGCACGACGTGCTGTCCGACGAGACGTACACGTGGGAGTCCGACGTGTTCGTGAGCCTCGACCCCGTCGTGCGCTGTGCGCACGTCGTGCAGATCGGCCCCAGATGAGCCCCGGCACGCAGCCCACCCCGGTGGTGCCGGCGGCCTTCGGCGGAGTCTCGACCGCGACCGGCCAGCTCGCGCTCGCAGCGCTCCCCAAGCACCGTCAGCCCGTCCCACCAGCACACCCGTCGGGCGACCCGTTGCGCCCGGGGCTCTCCGATGACCCGGAGTGGTACCGGTCGGCGGTCTTCTACGAGGTGATGATCCGGTCCTTCTCCGACTCGTCGGGGATCGGCAGCGGCGACCTGCAGGGTCTCATCGCCCGCCTCGACTACCTGCAGTGGCTCGGCATCGACTGCCTCTGGCTGCCGCCGTTCTACCCCTCGCCGCTGCGCGACGGCGGGTACGACGTCTCGGACTACACCTCGATCGCGGGCCAGTACGGGAGCGTCGCCGACTTCACCGAGCTCGTCGCCGCAGCGCACGAGCGCGGCATCCGTGTCGTCGTCGACGTGGTCATGAACCACACGAGCGACGCCCACCCGTGGTTCCAGGCGTCCCGGTCGGACCCGGAGGGGCCGTACGGCGACTTCTACGTGTGGAGCGACGACGCGACCCGCTACGCGGACGCCCGGATCATCTTCGTCGACACCGAGACCTCCAACTGGACGTTCGACGCGGTGCGACGGCAGTACTACTGGCACAGGTTCTTCAACCACCAGCCCGACCTCAACTTCGAGAACCCGCGCGTCGGTGAGGCGATGTTCGACGTCGTGCGGTTCTGGATGCAGCTCGGCGTCGACGGGTTCCGGCTCGACGCGGTGCCGTACCTGTTCGAGGCCGAGGGCACGAACTGCGAGAACCTCCCCGAGACGCACGGGTTCCTTCGCCGCCTCCGGGCGATGATCGACGCCGAGTTCCCGGGCCGCATCATGCTCGCCGAGGCGAACCAGTGGCCTGAGGACGTCGTGCACTACTTCGGCACCGAGGCCGAGCCCGAGTGCCACATGTGCTTCCACTTCCCGGTCATGCCGCGCCTCTACTACGCGGTCCGTGACCAGCGGGCGGCGCCGATCGTCGACATCTTGGCGGACACCCCGCCGATCCCCCGGGGCGCGCAGTGGAGCACGTTCCTGCGCAACCACGACGAGCTGACGCTCGAGATGGTCTCGACCGAGGAACGCGCGTCGATGTACGGCTGGTTCGCGCCCGACTCTCGCATGCGGGCCAACGTCGGGATCCGCCGCCGCCTCGCGACGCTCCTCGACAACTCCCGCAAGGAGCTCGAGCTCCTCCATGCGCTGCTGCTGTCGTTGCCAGGGAGCCCGTGCCTGTACTACGGCGACGAGATCGGCATGGGTGACAACATCTGGCTCGCGGACCGCGACGCCGTCCGCACGCCGATGCAGTGGACCCCCGACCGCAACGCAGGGTTCTCCACGGCGGACCCCGGCAAGCTGTACCTCCCGCTGGTGCAGTCGCTCGTGCACCACTACGGCCACGTCAACGTCGAGGCGCAGCTCGCGCAGCCGACGTCCTTGCTGCACTGGGTCCACGGCATGCTCACGGTGCGGCGTCGTCATCCCGCCCTCGGGCGCGGCGACTTCGAGGTGCTGCCCACGTCCAACGACGCGATCCTCGCGTTCCGGCGGTACACGGCGGACGAGACGATCCTCGTGGTCGCGAACATGGCAGCGACGTCCCGGGCGGCCAGCGTGCGCCTGCCGGGGCACGCGGGCGCCCAGCTGCACGACGTCTTCGGCGGGGCACCGTTCCCACCGGTCGGACCGGACGGCACGATGCAGTTCACGCTGGGGTCGCGCGAGTTCTACTGGCTCGTCGTCGACCCGGCCGCCGCGCCCGCCGGGTCGGTGTGAGCCTGACGGCCGGGAGGTCCGACGCCATGGATGCACGGGCTGTGACGCACGAGCCGCTCGACGACGCGCTGCTGGGTCTGCTGGGCGAGTGGCTGCGCGGCCGACGCTGGTTCCCGGCCAAGGGCGTCGCCGCCGAGCTGACCTGCGTCGGCGGCCTGACGCTGGTCGACCCGCTCGACGAGGCTGACGTCCGGATCGTCCTCGTGCGCACCGCCGCACCCGGTGTCGACACCGTCCTGCAGGTCCCGTTGGTGCTGCGCGCACCCGGCGGGGACCACGCCGAGCAGACGATCGGCACGCTGGGAGCCGACGCGCCGCGGGGCGGGCGTGCCACGTCCACCGCCGCACGGACCGACGTCGTCGACGGAGCCGGCGACCCCGCGTTCCTGCGGTCGTGGCTCGCAGCTGCGGAGGGCCTGGGGGCCGACGTCGACCCCTCCCGCGCCCAGGTGCTCACCGGCGAGCAGTCGAACACCTCGGTGCTCCTGCCCGGATCAGGGCAGGGGGGTTCAGGCTCGGCCATCATCAAGGTGTTCCGCGCCCTGGCCCCGGGAGCCAACCCGGACGTCGACGTGCCTCGCGCGCTCGCGGACGCCGGGTGGGAGAACGTCCCACGACCGCTCGCCTGGCTCGAGGCGACCTGGCCGTCGGGAGCCTCGACCGTCACCGGCCACCTCGGCGTCGTGAGCGCGTTCGTGCCGGGCGCGCGCGACGGGTTCGAGCTGGCCTGCGCGATGGCGGGTCGGGGCGAGCCGTTCGCGGACCTCGCACGCGAGCTCGGCGAGGTTGTCGCCGGGATGCACGACGCGCTCGGACGGGCACTGCCCGTCGCCGCCCCCCAGGCTGGTGCCGACCGCGCGAGCGAGCTGGCCGGAGCACTGCGCCGGCGGTTCGACTGGGCGGTCGCTGCCGTTCCTCAGCTCCGGCGGTACGCGGACCGTGTCGCGGCCCTCGCCGCGGGGACCCAGGCCGTCCGCGAGCCACCCGCACCCCAGCGCGTGCACGGCGACCTCCACCTCGGGCAGGTGCTCCGCGGCCGCGACCGGTGGTACGTGCTGGACTTCGAGGGCGAGCCACTGGCACCGATCGCGGCGCGCACGCGACCGGACCTCGCGCTGCGCGACGTCGCGGGGATGCTGCGGTCGATCGACTACGCGGCGGCGGTCGGAGGCGCGGGCGGTGCGGGCGGCGATGTCGACGATGGCGGCACGGAACGCACGTGGACCCCTGCCGGGGCCGACCTCGCGTGGGCAGAGCAGGCACGGGTCGCGCTGCTCGACGGCTACCTGCACGGCTCACCCGTCGACGGTGGCACCGCGATCCTGCTGCAGGCGCTCGAGCTCGACAAGGCGCTCTACGAGGCGGTGTACGAGGCTCGCAACCGACCCCACTGGCTCGGCATCCCGCTCGCCGCCCTCGACCGCCTGCTTCCTCAGCCGACTCCTCAGCCGAGCGAGCCCACCACCGAGCCCCGTCCCTGAACCGGTATCGGCTCGGGTCCGAGCTCGGCCTGCAGCCGCGCTCCTGACTGACGCGGGGCGAGCTCGCTCTGGAGCACGAGCGCGGCGGCACCGACGGCGGCCGAGTCCGAGGCGTTCGTGGAGATCGTCACTCGGACGGGGTGGCTCTGCCGTGCGAAGAACGCCGTGCCGAGCAGGTTCTCGACGGCCGGCAGGTACAGCGACCCGGCCAGCGCGAAGGACGGCCCGGTGAGCACGACGAGGTCGAGGTCCATGATGTTCGCGAGCGAGTGCGCCGCGACCGCCAGGTACCGCGCCGAGCGTTGGAGGATCGCGGCCGCGGCGGGCTCCCCGCGCAGGGCGGCCCGCGCGACGGCCGCGAAGCTCTCGGAGACGGGCCGTTCGGCAGGTCCGACGTCGAGCCCCGCGGCCCGCGCCGCGGCCACGACCGCAACGGGTCCGGCCAGGATCTCGACGCAGCCGCGGCTCCCGCACCAGCAGGGCGGTCCGTCGATGTCGACGCAGATGTGCCCGATCTCGCCGGAGTTCGAGCTCGCGCCCCGGTACACCGTCCCGTTGACCAGCACCCCGGCGCCGATGCCCGTCCCCATGTAGAGCGCGGCGAACGCAGACGTCGGCTCGATCCCACCGGCCCAGTACTCGCCGACGGCCGACGCTGTGGCGTCGTTGTCGAGCAGCACGGGCACCCCGACGCCGTCCTCGAGGGCCTCGGCGAGCGGAAACTCCGTCCACGACTCCATGGTCGGGGGCGTCAGCACCATGCCGACGGCCGCCGTGATGGGCCCGGGCGACACGACGCCGAGCCCGAGCACGCGGCTGCGATCGATCCCGGTGCGGGCGATCATGCCGTCGATCTCACGGACGATGCGGGCGACGACCTCCGCGGGGCTGTCCGAACCCGCGCCCGGCTTGCGCCACCGCGTGACGATCGCACCGCCGAGGTTGGAGACCACATACGTGATGCCCGCATGGTCGAGGTGGACGCCGATGGCGAACCGTGCGGTCGGGTCGAGCTGGAGCAGCATGCGGGGCTTGCCGCCCGTCGACTCGGCACGGCCGATCTCCAGGACGAGCCCCTCGTTGATCAGTCGCCGGACGACCGTCGAGATCGTGGCGCCGGTCAGACCGGTGGCGCGCGTCAGCTCGACCCGGCTGATGGTGCCGGCCGCGCGGATGACATCGAGGATCGCCGCTCGACTGCTGGTGTGCGCCATCCCGAGATTGGCACTGGTCACGCACTGCCTCCTCCTCTGCACGCACGACCTGTGCGTGAGTCGCGCACGGCCCGGTGCGTCACGTCCCCAACCTAACGATCTGACGACGACGACGGTGGAGGTCGACACGCGGGATTGACTTACTTTGTTCGGTTGCCTAAGAATGTCACACAGAGCGGGGCGGCCAACGCCACCGCCAGGGCACTGACGCCCGAGTCCCGCCGGCACGTCGAGGTGCCGGGCTGCAGAGAGGATCAACGATGTTCCCTCCCGCACGACGAACGCGACTGCTGACCGTCGCCGCCATCGCTTCACTCATCTCTCTCACCACGGCATGCGCCGGCGGAGGAGACACCTCCTCTGCCGACGCCGCGAGCGCGTCCGGAGGCTCGGGGGCCGCAGCCGCAGCAGCCCCGTCCGGCGACATCACCGTCCTGACGTGGCGGACGGACCTCGTGACCGACGGCACCTTCGACAAGTACAAGGCCGCGTTCGAGGCCAAGTACCCGGAGGTCACGGTCTCCTTCGAGGGGATCACGGACTACGAGGGTGAGGTCAAGACCCGCATGAACACGTCCGACTACGGCGACGTGCTGGCCATCGTGAACACCATCACGCCGGCGCAGATGCCCGACTTCTTCGAGCCGCTCGGCGATGCGGCCGCGATGGAGAAGACCTACCGCTTCCTCACCCCGAAGATCTTCGCGGGCAAGGTCTACGGCATCCCGGTCGTCGGCAACACGCAGGGCATCGTCTACAACAAGAAGGTCTGGGCGGACGCGGGCATCACCGCTGTCCCGACCACGTCCGAGGAGTTCCTCAAGGACCTCCAGGCGATCAAGGACAAGGACCCGTCCGTCGTCCCCCTCTACACGAACTACAAGGACGGCTGGCCCCTGACGCAGTGGGAGTCCCACCGCGGAGAGATCTCGGCCGACCCTGAGTTCGACAACAAGCTGGGCCAGGACGACGCCCCGTGGGCCGAGGGCACCGACCACTTCGTCATCGACTCGCTGCTGTACGACGCCGTGAACCAGAAGCTCACCGAGGCCGACCCGACGACGACGAACTGGGAAGAGTCCAAGAACCTCATCGCGACCGGCAAGGTCTCGGCGATGACGCTCGGCTCGTGGGCCATCTCGCAGATGCAGAAGGCCGCGACCGACGCGGGCAACCCGGCGTCGGACATCGGCTACATGCCGTTCCCCCACCAGAAGGACGGCAAGTTCTACGCAACCGTCGGCGGTGACTACGCCCAGGCCATCAACGTGAACTCCACGCACAAGGAGGCCGCGCGGGCCTGGATCGACTGGTTCAACACCGAGTCCGGGTTCGCGGACGCGCAGGGTGGGCTCTCCCCGCTCATCGACCCCAAGGCGCCGGCCACCCTCGCCGACTTCGAGGCGCTCGGGGTCGAGTACGTGCTGCAGAACCCGGCACCGGCGGGCAAGGAGTCGCTGGTGAACGACATCGACAAGGAGGCCGAGATCGGTCTCTACGCGCCCGAGTTCGTCCAGCGGCTCGTCGACTCCGCTCGCGGAGCCTCAGACGAGACGAAGCAGCAGATCTTCGACGACCTCAACGCCAAGTGGGCTGCTGCCCGGACCACGGTCGACGCCGGCTGACCCAGCCTCCTTCGACCGTACGTCGCACACCGTCGGTGAGTTCATGGAACACGTGGGAGAGTCCGCATGGCTGGAACCTTTGAGACCACCCGGTCGGGGCTGTCGCGACCAGGCCCGGCGGTGACGGGCCCTCCTGCTCCCCTGACGAAGAAGCGAGGGGGGTGGGGCTGGCGAGGGACGCCGTATGTGTTCCTCGCCGCCCCGCTCGTCCTGCTCCTCCTGTTCACCTACTACCCCGTGGTGAACATGTTCTGGTACTCCCTGACGTCCTGGGACGGCCTGGACAAGACGAAGGAGTTCGTGGGCCTCGACAACTACGTGGCGGTCTTCACACGACCCGACATCTTCAAGGTCTTCTTCGTGAGCCTGTTCTACCTGGGCGGGTCGGTCGTGCAGATGGCGCTCGCCCTGTACTTCGCGACGATCCTCAGCTTCAGCACGCGGTTCAAGAGCTTCTTCAAGGGGATCATCTTCTTCCCCTACATGATCAACGGCGTCGCGATCGCCCTGATCTTCGTGTACTTCTTCCAGCCCGGCGGAACCCTCGACTCGCTGCTCGAGCAGCTCGGCGCGGGAGGCCTCGTCCAGCAGTGGCTCGGCAACCCGAGCGTCATCAACGTGTCGCTCGCCGGTACCTCCGTCTGGCGCTACATGGGCCTGAACTTCGTCCTGTTCCTCGGCGCCATCCAGTCGATCCCCGGCCAGCTCTACGAGGCCGCCGAGATCGACGGCGCCAACCGGTGGCAGCAGTTCCGCTTCATCATCGCGCCGGGAATCAAATCGATCATCGGCCTGTCGTTCATCCTCGCGGTCTCGGGGTCGCTCGCGGTCTTCGAGATCCCCTTCATCATGACCGGCGGCGCGAACGGCTCGGAGACCTTCGTCATCAAGACGGTCAAGATGGCCTTCACGCACAACAAGGTCGGGCTCGCGTCGGCCATGGCCGTGGTGCTGCTCGGGATCGTCCTGATCATGACGTGGGTCCAGCGCAAGGTCGTCCCCGAAGAGAAGGTGAACCTGACGTGAGCTACGTCGCCAAGAGCGTCAAGTACGTCACGCTCGTCCTGGCCTCCCTCGTCACGATCCTGCCCATCGTCGTGATCGTGATGGCGTCGTTCAAGACGCACAAGGAGTTCTACGCGTCGAGCCCGCTGAGCCCCCGGCCAGCTGGTTCAACCTCGACAACTACGTGACGGCATTCACCAAGGGCCTCATGCTCCAGGGGTTCGCGAACACAGCCTTCATCCTGCTGTTCTCGATCACCGGGACCATCGTCATCGGCTCGATGGCCGCCTACGCGATCGACCGGTTCGAGTTCCGGTTCAAGAAGACGACAGTCGCCCTGTTCCTGCTCGCCACCCTGGTCCCCGGCGTGACGACCCAGGTCGCGACGTTCCAGGTCGTTCACTCGCTCGGGCTGTACAACACGCGCTGGGCCGCGATCGCACTCTTCATGGGCACCGACATCGTCTCGATCTACATCTTCATCCAGTTCATGCGCGGCATCCCCAAGGAGCTGGACGAGGCGGCGACGCTCGACGGCGCGAACCACTTCACCATCTACCGCCGGATCATCCTGCCGCTGCTCAAGCCGGCGATCGCGACGGTCGTCATCATCAAGGGCATCGGCGTCTACAACGAGTTCTACACGCCGTTCCTCTACATGCCCGCGCGGAACCTCGGGGTCATCTCGACGTCGCTGTTCCGGTTCCGCGGGCCCTTCAGCTCGCAGTGGGAGGTCATCGCGGCGGGCGTCATCATCGTGATCATCCCGACGCTGGTCATCTTCCTGTTCCTGCAGCGCTACATCTACAACGGCTTCACGTCGGGCGCCACGAAGTAGGGGCCTCCCGAGCGGGCCGACACCGCTCACACCCGCGTTGCGCGGACCAGGACCAGGCGCGCAGGGAACCAGACGGGCGCCCGCAGCCCGAGGCTCCCCCATGAGGTCGACGACGACGCTCACGCCCGCGGCCCGCAGGTGGACGATGGTGTCGGCGAGGCTGGGGGCGCTTGCAAGGTCCGGCTCCGACATAGCGGGAGGCGCTCCGTCGACACGTGATTCCTCGCTGGCTCAGCGGTCGCAGGACCGTCCGAGCGCAGTGTTTGACTTACTTTGTTCGCTTGCCTAAGAATTGACCTCACCAGGGTTTCTGCTCGGATGACCGCCCCACCTGGGCGAACGTCGACGGTGCCGCGCGACGTCGCGCGGACGACCACGAGCACCACCCCACGACAGCGGGAGCGGGCCGACGATGATCACGCAGGATCTGCACGACGGCTGGACCCTGCGCGCTGCCGGCGGCCCGGTCCCCGCCGAGATCGCCGCGGCGACCGTCCCCGCCCAGGTGCCGGGGAGCGTCCACACCGACCTGCTCGCGGCCGGGCTGATCCCCGACCCGTACCTCGATCTCAACGAGTCTGCCCTCGCGTGGATGCACCGCGCCGACTGGCGCTACGAGCTGCCCCTGACAGCAACGGCCCCGGCGGGTGACGAGCGCGTGGACCTGGCGTTCGATGGTCTCGACACGGTCGCGACCATCGAGCTCGACGGGGCGGAGGTCGGGCACACCGCCAACCAGCACCGCTCCTACCGCTTCGACGTCCGCGACCTGCTCGGCACGGGCGAGCACACGCTCGCTGTCCACCTCCGCTCGGCGCTCGAGTATGCCGAGGCCGAGCGCGAGCGGCTCGGCAGGCGCCCGTCCGCGTACGAGCACCCCCTCAACATGGTCCGCAAGATGGCCTGCAGCTTCGGCTGGGACTGGGGCCCCGATCTGCAGACCGCAGGCATCTGGAAGGCTGTGCGGCTCGAACGCTGGCGTACGGCCCGCATTGCCCAGGTCCGTCCGCTGGTCACCGTCGACGCGGAGGGGACCGGCCGGGTCGCTGTGCACGTGGACATCGAGCGTGCGGGCCTGGTGGACAACGACGACGTCGCACTCGTCGTGCGCGCATCCCTCGGTGGGTCGGGCGCCGCGTCCGGGGCCGTGCCCGCGCAGGTCGTCATCGCGCAGACCGTCATCGAACCCGGCGCAACCACCGCCGTCGTCCACCTCGAGCTCGCGCACGCCCCGCTGTGGTGGCCGGTCGGGCACGGCGAGCAGCCCCTCGTCGACCTCGACGTGACGATCGACGAGGTCGACGCCGGAGCGGGCGGCGCTCCGCTCGACGAGTGGCACCGTCGCATCGGCTTCCGCACCGTCGAGATCGACACCCGGCCCGACGAGATCGGTGCGCCGTTCACGTTCGTCATCAACGGTCGCCCCATCTTCGCCAAGGGTGCCAACTGGATCCCCGACGACCACCTGCTCACCCGGATCACGCGCGACCGCCTCGCTCGGCGTGTCGACCAGGCGCTCGGCGCGAACCTCAACCTCCTGCGGGTGTGGGGCGGCGGCATCTACGAGACCGACGACTTCTATGACGTCTGCGACGAGAAGGGGATCCTGGTCTGGCAGGACTTCCCGCTCGCCTGCTCGGCCTACCCGGAGGAGGAGCCGCTCTGGAGCGAGCTCGAGGCCGAGGCACGCCAGAACGTCGCGCGGCTGACCCCGCACCCCTCGCTGGTGCTGTGGAACGGCGGCAACGAGAACCTGTGGGGCTTCATGGACTGGGGCTGGCAGGAGAAGCTGGCCGGCGCCACGTGGGGCTACCGCTACTACACCGAGCTGTTCCCGTCCGTCGTCGCGGAGCTGGACCCGACCCGGCCGTACGTCGAGGGCAGCCCGTGCTCCCCCGGCGAGCCGCTCGACGCCGTGCACCCGAACGACCTCGACCACGGCACGCACCACCAGTGGGAGGTGTGGAACCGCGTCGACTACACGGTCTACCGCGACGAGATCCCGCGGTTCTGCTCCGAGTTCGGCTTCCAGGCTCCCCCGACCTGGGCCACCCTCGAGCGCGCGGTCCGCAACCCCGACGGCGCGCCGCTCAGCACGGAGGACCCCGTCTTCCTGCTGCACCAGAAGGCCGAGGACGGCAACGGCAAGCTCGACCGCGGGCTCGCACCGCACCTGGGCGTGCCCACCGACTTCGCCGACTGGCACTGGGCCACCCAGCTCAACCAGGCTCGCGCCGTCGCCTACGCGATCGAGCACTACCGGTCGTGGTGGCCCCGCACGGCCGGAGCCATCGTCTGGCAGCTCAACGACTGCTGGCCGGTGACGTCCTGGTCGGCGGTCGACTCGGACGAACGCCCCAAGCCGCTCTGGTATGCGCTCCGTCACGCCAACGCCGACCGGACGATCACGATCCAGCGCCGCGACGCCCACGACGTGCTCAGCCTCGTCAACGACACCAGCGAGACCTGGCGCGGCACCGTGCACCTGTCGCGTCAGCGCCTCGACGGGACACCGCTCGCGGCGGCCGAGCTGACCGCCCAGGTGGGCGCGCGGTCCGCCGCGACGATCGCCCTGCCCGACGACGTCCGCACGCCCGACGACCCCTCCGGCGAGGTGCTCGTCGCCGAGCTCGACGGCGTCCGGACCTCGCACACCTGGGTCGAGGACGTGGCGCTCCGTCTCGACCCGGACCCGATCGACGCGACCGTGACGCCGTTCGACGACGGCTACCGCGTCGAGGTCCGGGCCAGCTCGCTCGCGCGCGACGTGACCCTCCTGGTCGACCGCCTCGACCCGGATGCGCGCGTCGACGACGCCCTCGTCACCCTGGCTGCCGGAACGAGCGCAACCTTCACGGTCCGCACCACCGCCCGGCTCACCGCAGCCGAGCTCACCGGCCCGTCGGTGCTCCGGTCCGCCAACGACCTCGCCCGATCCCGCACGGCCGCAGGCCCCGACAGCGCGAGGTCGGCGGCATCGGTGCCGGCCCCGACGGTGCAGGTCGCCGCCGAGTTCGGCGGTCCGGTCGCGGGCTGAGGGGGCCGCGCGGTGCCCGGGCCCCCGGTGGCCGCACGGCTAGGCTGGCCGGCGTGACCAGCAGAGCAGATGCCGTCGGGCTCGTCCTCGCGCGCCCGGCGCGGATGCTCGGTCTCGAACCGTTCTTCGGGGAGCTCATCGCCGGCATCGAGGAGACCCTCGCGGGTGAGGGACGCTCCCTGCTCCTGCACGTCGTCCCCGACCACGAGGCCGAGATCCGCGCCTATCGCCGGTGGGGCCAAGGACAGATGGTCGACGCCGTCGTGCTCGTCAACCTTCTGACCGACGACCCTCGGATCGACGTCCTGCGCGAGCTCGCCATCCCGACGGTCGTCCTCGGCGGACCGCGTCGCGACCTGCCATTCTCGAACGTCGGCATCGACAACGCCCAGGCGATGCGCGACGCCCTCTCCCACCTCCTCTCGCTGGGGCACCTCCACCTCGCCCGAGTGAGCGGCCCGCAGACGCTCTTCCACACCCAGGCCCGCACCGAGGCGTTCGTCGCCGAGTGCGAGCGCCATGGCGCCCAGGGCACCGTCATCGAGGGCGACTACTCCGAGGCGTCCGGCACGCGCGCCACCCGCGCCCTCCTCGGCCGGCGGGGAGCGCCCTCGGCGATCATCTACGACAACGACGTCATGGCCCTCGCGGGGCTCGGGGTCGCCTCCGAGATGGGCGTCCCCGTCCCGGAGCGGCTCTCGCTGCTGGCCTGGGACGACTCGGCGCTGTGCCGACTGGCCCACCCACCGTTGTCGGCCATGAGCATCGACGTGCACGCCATGGGGATGCAGGTCGCCGACTGCGTGCTGAACCTGCTCGCCGGCGGGCCGGTCACGTCCCACATGGCTCCGCTCCCGCGACTCATCGCCCGCGGCTCCACGGCTCCCGCAGCGCCGTGACCTGAGGCGTTCGCGGGTTTCCGGTCGCGTCTCGGTGCACCGCGGCACCGTCGGTGGCAGGGTAGGGGAATGACCCGCCACGCGGCCGTTGCCGTCGAACCGCACGATCTCCGCGCCGTCGCCCACGGGACCTCCCACGCACCGCACTCCGTGCTGGGGCCACACGTCGGCGAGTCGTCCGTCACCATCCGCACCCTGCGGCCCCTGGCCGACGCGGTCGTCGTCGTGACGGCGGACCAGCAGGTCGCTGCGACGCACGAGCAGGACGGCATCTGGGTCGCGGTCCTCGCCGTCACCTCAGTTCCCGACTATCGGATCGACGTCACCTACGACAGCCTGACCACGCGTGTCGACGACCCGTACCGATTCCTGCCGACGGTCGGTGAGCTGGACCGCCACCTCGTCCGCGAGGGCCGGCACGAGGAGCTGTGGACCGTCCTCGGCGCGAACACCCACACCTACCCCAGCCCGCTGGGAGACGTCTCGGGGACGGCGTTCGCGGTCTGGGCGCCCAACGCCCGCGCGATCCGCGTCATCGGCGACTTCAACCACTGGCAGGGCTCCACGCACGCGATGCGTTCCCTCGGTGACAGCGGGGTCTGGGAGCTCTTCGTCCCCGGGGTCGGGGCGGGCACGCGCTACAAGTTCGAGATCCTCGGCCGCGACGGCTCCTGGCGCCAGAAGGCGGACCCGCTCGCCAAGGGCACCGAGGTACCGCCCGCGACGGCCTCCGTCGTCGTCGAGTCGCACTTCGCGTGGTCCGACGCCGAGTGGATCGCGACGCGGTCCAGCAGCGACCCGCACACCGGACCCCTGAGCATCTACGAGGTCCACCTCGGGTCGTGGCGTCAGGGCCTGTCCTACCGCGACCTCGCGACCCAGCTCACCGACTACGTCGTCGATCTCGGCTTCACGCACGTCGAGCTCATGCCCGTCTCGGAGCACCCGTTCGGCGGGTCGTGGGGCTACCAGGTCTCCTCGTACTACGCGCCGACGTCTCGGTTCGGCCACCCCGACGACTTCCGTTTCCTCGTCGACACGCTCCACGCGGCGGGCATCGGCGTCCTCCTGGACTGGGTCCCCGCGCACTTCCCCAAGGACGAGTGGGCGCTCGCCAAGTTCGACGGCACGCCGCTCTACGAGCACCCGGACCCCCTGCGCGGCGAGCAGCCCGACTGGGGCACGCTCATCTTCAACTTCGGCCGCGCCGAGGTCCGCAACTTCCTCGTCGCGAACGCGACGTACTGGCTCGAGGAGTTCCACGTCGACGGCCTGCGCGTCGACGCCGTCGCCTCGATGCTCTACCTCGACTACTCGCGCCAGCCCGGCGAGTGGCACCCCAACGTGTTCGGGGGCCGCGAGAACCTCGAGGCGATCGCCTTCATGCAGGAGGCCAACGCGACCGCCTACCGGAGGACCCCCGGCGTGATGATGATCGCCGAGGAGTCCACCGCATTCCCTGGCGTCACGAGCCCGACGGACGTCGGCGGTCTGGGCTACGGCCTCAAGTGGAACATGGGGTGGATGAACGACACGCTCCGCTACGTCGCCGAGGCGCCCATCAACCGCCGCTACCACCACCACGAGGCAACGTTCTCGATGGTCTACGCGTACTCCGAGCGGTTCATCCTGCCGATCAGCCACGACGAGGTCGTCCACGGCAAGGGTTCACTCCTGCGCAAGATGCCCGGCGATGACTGGCAGCAGCTCGCGGGCGTCCGCTCCCTGCTCGCCTACCAGTGGTCCCACCCCGGCAAGCAGCTGCTCTTCATGGGCTGCGAGCTCGGTCAGGGCACCGAGTGGGCCGAGTCCACGAGCCTCGACTGGTACCTCCTCGACCACGAGCCGCACCGAGGCGTCCAGAGCGTCGTGAGGGACCTGAACCGCCTGTACCGCGCGGTCCCCGCCCTCTGGGAGCTCGACCATGACCCGGCAGGCTTCGAGTGGATCGACTCCGGAGACGCCGACCACAACGTGCTCGCGTACCTCCGACACGACTCCAACGGTGGGACCGTCGCGGTCGTCATCAACTTCGCCGGCGTCCCTCACGAGGGCTATCGGCTCGCCCTGCCTCACGGCGGGAGCTGGATCGAGGCGCTCAACACCGATGCGCGCGACTACGGCGGGTCCGGGGTCGGCAACATGGGTGCTGTCCACGCCGATGCCACTCCGCATCACGGACGACCGTTCTCGGCAGTCCTGACCATCCCCCCGTTGAGCGGTCTCTACCTGATCCCCGAATAGGTCCCCGCACTCATCGCCGAGTAGCTCCCCGCGCAATCCCCGCTGGCGCCAGCACGTCCATCCAGGTCGCGCACTACCCACAACCCCGGTCGTGACCGAGGCGATCATCACCAGCGACGAACGCGTGCCATTCTCGGTAACGCCAGTGCCCGGCCGGCTCCCCCATCAGTGGAAACAGCCGCGCCTGCACAGAACTGCGTCAGCCGAGCCATCATCTCCGACGGACCGACGGGCGTGGCGAGCCAAACGCGCGCAACCCTCGTCGCCGACTCGACCGTCACGCAGACTCGACCGTCACGCAGACTCGACCGTCACGCAGACTCGACCAGCGCAAGCTGGCTCGGACGCGCCATCGAGCTCGGCCGAGCGACGACAACGCTGAACGGTGAACGTGAACGGTGAAGTCTGCGCGCAGATGGGCAGTCAGCGGGGTTGAACAAACAGAAAGAGCCACCCCTTGCGGGGTGGCTCTTTCTGAATGATGTCCGGCGGCGACCTACTCTCCCACACCCTGGCGAGTGCAGTACCATCGGCGCTGAGGGGCTTAGCTTCCGGGTTCGGAATGGGACCGGGCGTTTCCCCCTCGCTATGACCGCCGTAACTCTATGGAGATATGAAATCGGGTGTTCCCGTTCGTATCTCGGGAACCGCACAGTGGACGCGTAGCACACAAGTTGGTGTGATGAAGTTGTCGGCTTATTAGTACCGGTCAGCTTCGTGGGTCTTGAGTCCCCACTTCCACATCCGGCCTATCAACCCAGTGGTCTAGCTGGGAGCCTCTCGGGACAAGTCCCATGGAAACCTCATCTTGAAGCAGGCTTCCCGCTTAGATGCTTTCAGCGGTTATCCCTTCCGAACGTAGCCAACCAGCCGTGCTCCTGGCGGAACAACTGGCACACCAGAGGTTCGTCCGTCCCGGTCCTCTCGTACTAGGGACAGCCCTTCTCAAGTTTCCTGCGCGCGCAGCGGATAGGGACCGAACTGTCTCACGACGTTCTAAACCCAGCTCGCGTACCGCTTTAATGGGCGAACAGCCCAACCCTTGGGACCTACTCCAGCCCCAGGATGCGACGAGCCGACATCGAGGTGCCAAACCATGCCGTCGATATGGACTCTTGGGCAAGATCAGCCTGTTATCCCCGGGGTACCTTTTATCCGTTGAGCGACGGCGCTTCCACAAGCCACCGCCGGATCACTAGTTCCGACTTTCGTCCCTGCTCGACCTGTCAGTCTCACAGTCAAGCTCCCTTGTGCACTTGCACTCGACACCTGATTGCCAACCAGGCTGAGGGAACCTTTGAGCGCCTCCGTTACATTTTAGGAGGCAACCGCCCCAGTTAAACTACCCATCAGGCACTGTCCCTGATCCGGATTACGGACCGAGGTTAGATATCCAGAGCGACCAGAGTGGTATTTCAACGTTGACTCCACCGACACTGGCGTGCCGGCTTCACAGTCTCCCACCTATCCTACACAAGCCGCACCGAACACCAATACCAAACTATAGTAAAGGTCCCGGGGTCTTTCCGTCCTGCTGCGCGTAACGAGCATCTTTACTCGTAGTGCAATTTCGCCGAGTTCACGGTTGAGACAGCGGAGAAGTCGTTACGCCATTCGTGCAGGTCGGAACTTACCCGACAAGGAATTTCGCTACCTTAGGATGGTTATAGTTACCACCGCCGTTTACTGGGGCTTAAATTCTGAGCTTCGCCTTGCGGCTGACCCGTCCTCTTAACCTTCCAGCACCGGGCAGGCGTCAGTCCGTATACATCGTCTTGCGACTTCGCACGGACCTGTGTTTTTAGTAAACAGTCGCTTCTCCCTGGTCTCTGCGACCCTCAATGCTTCCCCCAGCTAGTGGGTTCACACGTCGGGCCCCCCTTCTCCCGAAGTTACGGGGGCATTTTGCCGAGTTCCTTAACCATGATTCTCTCGATCGCCTTGGTATTCTCTACCTGATCACCTGAGTCGGTTTAGGGTACGGGCGGCTTGAACCTCGCGCCGAGGCTTTTCTAGGCAGCATAGGATCACCCAATCATCCCGCGTTCGCGGTCACCATCAGCTCTCAGGCTTCACGAGAGGCGGATTTGCCTACCTCTCACCCTACAACCTTGGACGTGGACTACCATCGCCACGCTGGGCTACCTTCCTGCGTCACCCCTGTTAATACGCTTACCTACTGCCGGTTCGGGTCGCGCGCTCCCCCGTCCGGTGTCCCCGAAGGGACGATGGACGGCTTCGGGCGCTTAGCATCACCGGGTTCGGTATGGGCGGTTCTTCGCCGGTACGGGAATATCAACCCGTTGTCCATCGACTACGCCTGTCGGCCTCGCCTTAGGTCCCGACTTACCCAGGGCGGATTAGCCTGGCCCTGGAACCCTTGATCATTCGGCGGACGGGTTTCTCACCCGTCTTTCGCTACTCATGCCTGCATTCTCACTCGTGTGGCGTCCACCGCTGGGTCACCCCGCGACTTCACTCGCCACACGACGCTCCCCTACCCATCCACACGCCTGAACCCCGAAGGGCTGAGCTATTGTGTGAATGCCACAGCTTCGGCGGTATACTTGAGCCCCGCTACATTGTCGGCGCGGAATCACTTGACCAGTGAGCTATTACGCACTCTTTCAAGGGTGGCTGCTTCTAAGCCAACCTCCTGGTTGTCTGTGCAACTCCACATCCTTTCCCACTTAGCATACGCTTAGGGGCCTTAGCTGGTGGTCTGGGCTGTTTCCCTCTCGACTACGGAGCTTATCCCCCGCAGTCTCACTGCCACGCTCTCACTTACCGGCATTCGGAGTTTGGCTAACGTCAGTAACCTGGTGAGGCCCATCGGCTATCCAGTAGCTCTACCTCCGGTAAGAAACACGTGACGCTGCACCTAAATGCATTTCGGGGAGAACCAGCTATCACGGAGTTTGATTGGCCTTTCACCCCTAACCACAGGTCATCCCCTCGGTTTTCAACCCAAGTGGGTTCGGTCCTCCACGCGGTCTTACCCGCGCTTCAACCTGCCCATGGCTAGATCACTCCGCTTCGGGTCTAGAGCACGCGACTGAATCGCCCTATTCGGACTCGCTTTCGCTACGGCTTCCCCACACGGGTTAACCTCGCCACGTACCACTAACTCGCAGGCTCATTCTTCAAAAGGCACGCTGTCACCCCTGCTAGGGAGGCTCCAACGGATTGTAGGCACACGGTTTCAGGTACTATTTCACTCCCCTCCCGGGGTACTTTTCACCTTTCCCTCACGGTACTTGTCCGCTATCGGTCACTAGGTAGTATTTAGGCTTACACAGTGGTCTGTGCGGATTCACTCCGGGTTTCTCGGGCCCGGAGCTACTTGGGATCCCCTTCGGGAGGCCACGCCATTTCGTCTACGGGGGTTCCACCCTCTGTGCCGGGCCTTTCAATGCCCTTCGACTATAACGCGGCTTTCTGACTCCCTGATCGGACGGCAGTCCGAACGGAAAGGTCCCACAACCCCGCACACGCAACGCCTGCCGGCTTTGACACGTGTACGGTTTGGCCTGATCCGCTTTCGCTCGCCACTACTCACGGAATATCTCTTCCTGCCGGTACTGAGATGTTTCACTTCCCGGCGTTCCCTCCACGCACCCTATATATTCAGGTGCGGGTCACTGGACATGACTCCAGCGGGGTTTCCCCATTCGGAAATCCTCGGATCACGGTTCGTTTGCCAACTCCCCGAGGCTTATCGCAGGCTACTACGTCCTTCATCGGCTCCTAGTGCCAAGGCATCCACCCTGTGCCCTTATAAACTTGATCACAAAAACTATAAAGATGCTCGCGTCCACTGTGCAGTTCTCAAGCTACGAACGATCCCCGTCCTCCCCGGCGCCTACCCCCGCACTCACCCGCGCATCAGCGCAGACCAGCTCAAGGGGCGGTTCATCCGGACCCGACAGGCCCGTGTGCAGCCACCCTCACCCCCCGACAACCACCGACCACAGGTCGACGACCACCGAGACGATCTCCGGGTGACCCGAGCGAACCGGCCTCAGCCTGTTCCCTCAGGACCCAACAGCGTGCCCAGCCGACCACCCCTCCAGCCCCACCCGTTCCACCCCCGGGTAAACCCGAGGAGTACTAAGCCAGGACCAGCAGATGAGCCGGCCATAGTCGATGTTCCACCCGTGAGCTCCACCCCAGTCACAGACGGACCGGGCATGGGCCTGGACATCGCCACCGGCCACGAAGGACCGACGCGCCTGCCAGATGCTCCTTAGAAAGGAGGTGATCCAGCCGCACCTTCCGGTACGGCTACCTTGTTACGACTTAGTCCCAATCGCCAGTCCCACCTTCGACGGCTCCCTCCCGTAAGGGTTGGGCCACCGGCTTCGGGTGTTACCGACTTTCGTGACTTGACGGGCGGTGTGTACAAGGCCCGGGAACGTATTCACCGCAGCGTTGCTGATCTGCGATTACTAGCGACTCCGACTTCATGGGGTCGAGTTGCAGACCCCAATCCGAACTGAGACCGGCTTTTTGGGATTCGCTCCACCTCGCGGTATCGCAGCCCTTTGTACCGGCCATTGTAGCATGCGTGAAGCCCAAGACATAAGGGGCATGATGATTTGACGTCATCCCCACCTTCCTCCGAGTTGACCCCGGCAGTCTCCTATGAGTCCCCGGCATGACCCGCTGGCAACATAGGACGAGGGTTGCGCTCGTTGCGGGACTTAACCCAACATCTCACGACACGAGCTGACGACAACCATGCACCACCTGTACACCGACCTTGCGGGGAGCACATCTCTGCACTTTTCCGGTGTATGTCAAGCCTTGGTAAGGTTCTTCGCGTTGCATCGAATTAATCCGCATGCTCCGCCGCTTGTGCGGGCCCCCGTCAATTTCTTTGAGTTTTAGCCTTGCGGCCGTACTCCCCAGGCGGGGCACTTAATGCGTTTGCTGCGGCACGGAACTCGTGGAATGAGCCCCACACCTAGTGCCCAACGTTTACGGCATGGACTACCAGGGTATCTAATCCTGTTCGCTCCCCATGCTTTCGCTCCTCAGCGTCAGTTGCGGCCCAGTGACCTGCCTTCGCCATCGGTGTTCCTCCTGATATCTGCGCATTCCACCGCTACACCAGGAATTCCAGTCACCCCTACCGCACTCTAGTCTGCCCGTACCCACTGCAAGCCCGAGGTTGAGCCTCAGGTTTTCACAGCAGACGCGACAAACCGCCTACGAGCTCTTTACGCCCAATAATTCCGGACAACGCTTGCGCCCTACGTATTACCGCGGCTGCTGGCACGTAGTTAGCCGGCGCTTCTTCTGCAGGTACCGTCACTTTCGCTTCTTCCCTGCTGAAAGAGGTTTACAACCCGAAGGCCTTCATCCCTCACGCGGCGTCGCTGCATCAGGCTTGCGCCCATTGTGCAATATTCCCCACTGCTGCCTCCCGTAGGAGTCTGGGCCGTATCTCAGTCCCAGTGTGGCCGGTCGCCCTCTCAGGCCGGCTACCCGTCGTCGCCTTGGTAGGCCATTACCCCACCAACAAGCTGATAGGCCGCGAGTCCATCCCTGACCGATAAATCTTTCCAGACACACAGATGCCCGTGCGTCTCATATCCGGTATTAGCCGTCGTTTCCCACGGTTATTCCAAAGTCGGGGGCAGGTTACTCACGTGTTACTCACCCGTTCGCCACTGATCAGACAGAGCAAGCCCCGTCGTCACCGTTCGACTTGCATGTGTTAAGCACGCCGCCAGCGTTCGTCCTGAGCCAGAATCAAACTCTCCGTAGATGTCTACATGGCACCCCACCACCAAAGCGGCAGAGCAACCGACACACGAAACGACCCCACCCCCAAAGGGCAGGACCAGTTAATTCGGCTGTAGAGGAACCCTCCCACGGAGGCAGGAGAGATCCCTCAGTCAACCAAGACCCACCACCACGCAACCCCCACCCCGAACGGGACAAGAACCACACGACGATGAACCATCTTGGCATCGACTACTTGGCACACTGTTGAGTTCTCAAGGAACAGACGCGCATCCCGCAAGGCCCTTCGACCCGCCCGGAGGCAACCGTTCTAACTTAGCGGAGTGGACTCCCTCCGTCAACTTGCTCGTTTCCGAGCTCGCTGCGGGGGTACCATCTCCTCCCGGACACAACAGCGTCGTGGCGACAGAGCCGCCATCTGTGTTGAGCCGGGGGTGGTCGCCCTCCGGGACCAGCCACCGCTGCGGACCATCTCTGGTCCTTCTCGGTGTCCGTTCCTCCCTGCCGGGCGACAACGTGAACACTACGCAGCGCTCCGGTGAACCGTCAAATCGCTTCGACGTGACGCCGATCACGCGCATGGACCCTGACCAGCGCAGATACCCAGGATTCGGGCATCGGTGCGCTCAGTAGAGCGCGCTGGCCAGAGCCCGACGAGCCGGCCCGACCCGCGGGTCGTCGCTGCCGACGACCTCGAACAGGTCGATCAGCCGGAGGCGGACGGCCTCGCGCTCCTCCCCGGCTGTTGCGCGCACCAGGTCGATGAGGCGGGTGAACGCGTCGTCGACGTTCCCGCCGAGCACATCGAGGTCCGCGACGAGCAGCTGCGCATCGACGTCGCGCGGGTCCGCCGCTGCTGCAGCTCGAGCAGCAGGCAGATCGGCATCGGTCGTCCGCACCAGAAGGTTGACCTGGGCCAGACCCGCGCGGGCCATCCCGTCGCGCGGGTTCTCACGGAGGGCCTGGGCATACGCGTCCGCTGCTCCTGCCAGGTCGTCCCGTTCGATCGCGTCGAACGCGGCCTGGTGCAGCGGCGGGAGCGGCGGCTCCTCCGGTTCCGTCGGCGGCTCCTCGCTGGTCTGCGCGGATGCGCCGACGGTCCCGGTCACACCGTTGGCTGTCGCCGCAGCGATGACCTGGTCGAGCACGCCGCGCACCTGCTCGAGGGGGTGCTGTCCCTGGAACAGCGGCAGCGGCTGACCCGCGATCACCGCGACGACGGCCGGCACAGCCTGCACCGACACCTGGAACGCGGCCGCGACCTGCGGGTTGGCCTCGGCGTCGATGCGGGCGAGCACGAACTTGCCGGCGAAGTCGTCGGCAAGGGTGCCGAGGTCACGCGCGAGCGCGATGCTGACCTCGCTCCAGGACGCCCACAGCAGCACCACGACCGGGTGCTCGGTCGAGCTCTCGACCAGCGCACCGAAACCTGCCTCATCGACGTCGACGACGTACGCGCCAGCCACGGCCAGTCCGCCCGGGCTTCCCGGCGGCGGTGTGGCCGGACGCGTGAGCGCAGCGAGATCGACTGCACCACGGACGTCGAGGCGCGGGGTGTTGACGGGGGGCTGACTCATCGTTGCGACTCCTGCGTGTAGCGGTTCGTCACTCGCCGGTGACGGAGGTCAGAGAGTGCTCCGCTGCGAGCACCTGGATCTGCGTGGTCGTCGAGCCCGCCGGCGGCACGTAGAACGCGACGACGTCGGTCCAGGTCCGCACCGAGCTCTTCGTGACGCTCGCTCGACCGGCCAGCGCCGCCTCGAACGGGTCGTCGAGCGCGACGCTGCCCTGCGCGACCGCGATCGTCGTCTGGGTCGTCACGGCCCCCACGACGATGGCCCCGCCATCGGCGGTCGCAAGAGCGACGATGCCGCCGTCGACGGGCGTGTAGGTCTCGGTGACCGTCGCGACCGCCTTGAGGCTCTCGGAGTACGCCGCCCGCCTGGTCTCGATGTACGTGCGGAAGAAGTCGGCGGGGAAGGCGCTGGCGAACGTCGAGGCATCACCGTTGGCAAGGACGTCGGCGTACTGCGCGAGCGTCTCGGCCGGGCTGAGCAGGAGGCCGGTGGCATCCATCGCGACCGGTGCGCTGCCGTGGGCCGTGTCTGCGGTCGCCGGCATCTTCACGCCGGCACCGAGACGCGCCCAGCCCCACAGCCGGTACGGGTCGCGCGCGGTCGCCTGCGTGAGCACGAGGAGACGGGGTGCCTGGAGGTCGTCCGGCTGCTCGGTGACCACGAGCTCGGTCCGCGGCCAGGTCGTGGTGTCCGGCACCACGAGAGTCTGGGCCTGGGTGGGCAGCACGGTCGGCGGCTTGGCACCGGCGGTCGCCGTCGCGCGCACGTACTCAGCGGTCCGGATCGCGAGCGCCGGCCCGATCAGCCGTTCGGGGAGGCCCGCCGGGTCGAGCGTGGCGTCGGCAGCCGCGAGCACCTCGCTGATCCGCGACAGGACACCCTCCGACTGGGCGACGCTCAGCACCGGCAGCGCGACCGCAGGCGCCGCAGCGGGCTCGGGCTGCGGCAGCGATGCGGCACATGCACCGAGCGACAGCGCGAGTGCAGCAGTCACTGTCACTCGCGCGACGTGGCGAAGCCCGGCCCTCATCGGTGCGTCCCCTCGTCGGTGGCTCCTGCGGCGTCATCTGCTCCCCCGGCGTCATGCCCGGGAAAGCCCCATGCGCGGCGCCAGGCATCGGCGCGCGCGCTGGGCGGTTCACCCGATGGCTCGTCCGTCGGCTCGTCGGGGATCACGGGCTTGCCTGCAGACCACGTCGGGCGCAGCGCGGGTGTCCGGCGCGACCTGCCAGCCACGTCGGCGTCCGGCCGTGCGGCGTCCGACCGTGCGGCGTCCTGAGCCGAGGTGGGAAGAGCGACGCCAGGACCAGCAGCGGGGTGCTGCGACGGCGACTGACCCTGCGCACCGCCAGGTACCCAGCCGCCCGGTGCGACCGGGGTGCCGGCCGCGGCCCGCGCGGCACCCGGGACGGCCGCACGCCGGAAGTAGCTCGGCAGGGCGGCCGTCGAGGACGTCTGACCTGAGAGCACGTCCGGCGGCGCGGCGTGCGGGGGCATCGGCGCGGCGGACGGCTGACCGCGTCGAGTGCGCGAGTCGTCGACCGGCGGCGTCGACGTGGCGGCCGCAGAGATGTCGGGCTCACGTCCGCCACGAGGGACGTTCGCGCCTCGTCCTGCGTCGCGGTGCGCGGCGGCGTGGACGTCCGCCGGTACTGGACCTTCCTCCCGTGCCGGAGCGTCGGCGGGCGCCGGGCCGGTCGCCACGGGAGGACGAGCGTCGTCCACCCCAGCTGGAGCCTCGCGCGGGGTCTCACGTCCCGCTCCGGGGATCAGCAGCGGCTGCGCCCCGGTCGCGGGGGCGTCGGCCCCGCGGCTGCGTCGGCGCGTGGCCGCGCCGATGGCCGCCTCCGCCTCGCGCATCTGCCGGCGCGTGAGCACGACCGTCTGCGTCGCGTCGACCGAGACCGCGCCCGCTCCGGGGCTGGAGACCGCGACGGTCGGCATGGCGCCCGTGAGCACCGGGTGCCACTCGGGCTCCGTCAGGCCGCGTCGGGCACGGAGCCACAGTCGCGAGGCGAGACCCAGCCCAGCAAGGAGGAGAAGGGCGCCGCCGACGACGCCAGGCCACAGCCACGGTGTCGTGACGGTGCGCGGCCACGCGAGCTCGATGACCGGCGACGGCTCGCCCAGGCTCGCGACGAGCAGGCTCCAACGGCCCGGCTGAGCACTCCACGTGAGCGTTGCTGTGCCGTTGCCGGTCGCCTGCGCGACCCACAGGTCAGAGCCGGACGGGTCGGCGACCGCTGTGGTGGCGCCGGCGGCGGCATCGGCCATCGCGGACGCGGAGGGATCGGTCGCGGCGGGTTCGGTTGTGGCGGGCTCGGTGCCGGTCGACGCAGCGGGGGTCGGAGCCTGCGCGGCCACGGCCTCGGTCCGCAGAGCGTGCCAGCCCGCCAACCCGGTGACCTGGGCGTGAGCATCCGTGCCTACCCAGCCGGCGACGTCGGTGTCACGACCGACGGCGATCACCACGGGCGTGTCGTTCGCGGCGTGCACCGTGACCGTGACCGGGTCGCCGGCGAGCTCGAGGACCCCCGGGTCCGCGACCACCAGGTGCGCATCCGGCGAGGCCGTCGCAACCAGGATGTCGTCGCCCCGCCACACGGTCGACGAGGCGACCCCGAGGCCGATGGCCAGGAGACCGAGCACGCCGAGCACAGCGGCGATGAGTCGTTGGAGCACGCGGGATCCTCTCGAACGTGACAGTCCAGGATAGGCAGGTGCCCGCGGCCAGGCAGAACGAGCGTCCCCAGGGCCGCTCGTGACGAACCCGTACCGGGTGCGCACGAGGACCGTTACCCTGGCACCAGACTTGTCGCCGACCGAACCGGCGCCTCTCCCGAGGTCGTCACGGACCGGCGCCCGCGCGCTCAGGAGGATCTTTCGTGCCAGAGGACCGTTCGCCCTTCCCCGTGGTCAACTTCCGCGGTTACGACCGGGATGCGGTCGACGGTCGGCTCGCCGCGCTCGAGCAGGCACTCGCGGACGCGCGCGCGCAGGTCGAGTCGCTCGACTCCCGCGCGATGCAGGTCTCGGGCGAGCTGTCTGAGGCGCACCGCCAGCTCCGCGAGGCCGAGCGCCCCACCTACTCAGGTCTCGGCTCACGGATCGAGCAGCTGCTGCGGTCCGCGGAGGAGCAGTCGTCCGACGTCGTCCAGCAGGCCAACGCCCAGGCGTCCGACTCCCTGGCACGCGCCAAGCTCGCGTCGGGTCAGCTGCGGGCCCGCGCCGAGAACGAGGTCGCGGAGCTTCTTGCCACGGCTCGCCGTGAGGCCGAGGAGCTCCGGAGCACCTCGACGACGGAGGCCGAGAGCACGCTCACCGCTGCGCAGCGTCGTGCCGAGGAGCTCGTCGGGTCGGCAGAACGTGAGGCCGCGCGGATCCAGAGCGCCATCACGACCGAGGAGAGCGAACGTCGCAGCTCCCTCGAGCGCGAGCTCGGCACCCTGCGGGCCACGGTCGAGCGCGAGGCGACCGAGCTGCGGATCTCGACCGAGCGGGCCGCGAGCGAGCTGCGCGGCACCACCGAGACCGAGACGACTGCCCAGCGCGAGGAGGCCGAGCGGTACGCGCAGGATCTCCGACAGAGCGCGGACGCCGACACGACGGCCCTGCGCCAGCGCGTCGAGGCCGAGCTGGCTGCCGCCCGCGGCGACGCTGAGAGGTTCGCCGCGATGCAGCGCTCGGTCGCCGCGACCGAGGTCGCGGAAGCCCGGCAGGCCCTCGCGGCCGAGCTCACGTCGCAGCGCACGGCCGCCCAGGAGTTTGCCGACAACGTCCGGGCCCGGGCCGAGCGCGAGGCGGCAGCGCTGCAGCAGCGCGTCGCGGCCGAGGTCGCCGCGCTGCGTGCCGAGGCCGAGCAGTACTCCGGGTTCGTCCGTGCGAGCGCCGAGCGCGAGACGGGCGAGATGCGCGCCGCGACGGCCGACGAGATCGCGGCGCTGCGGACCGAGACCGAGCAGACGGTCGCTGCCCTGCGGCTCGAGGCGGAGACGTACGCCACCGAGCTGAGGTCCCAGGCCGAGCGCGAGACGACCGAGCTGCGCGAGCGGGCGGCGCACGAGACCAGCCACCAGCGCGACGCGGCCGTCCGGGCGACGGCAGAGCTGCGCGACACGACCCAGCGCGAGACGACCGAGCTCACCGAGCAGACGCAACGTGAGGTCGCCGAGCTGCGCGAGAGCACGCGCGTGGAGGTCGAGCGACTGCTCACCGAGGCTCAGCGGACGGCGGCCGAGCTGACCGCGACGGCCAAGGCGAAGGCCGACGCGCTGGTGCGGCAGACCGAGAAGACGCTTGCTGACGCCGAGCTCAGCATCGCGGCGCGTCACGAGGAGGCCGAGCGGTCGGACGCCGATCGGCACACGACGGCTCGGTCCGAGACCGAGCGGCTCGTCCGCGACGCCGAGGCGCACGCCACCGAGGCCGAGCAGCGGGTCGCCAAGGCCCTGGAGCAGGCCGAGAAGGTGCGGATCGACGCCGAGACGCACGCGAAGGAGCTGCTCTCCAACGCGCGGCGCAACGCCGACCGGGTGGTCGCCGAGGCGCGCGAGCACGCCGAGAACTCCCTGTCGGAGGCGATGACCGAGTCGGAGCGCGAGCGCACGAGCGCGCAGCGGCAGGTCGAGGACCTCAACCGCCAGCGCGAGTCCATCACGTCCTACCTCGACGAGCTGCGCAACCTGCTCGGCAACGACCCGATGCCGAGCAAGCAGGCGCTCGAGCGCGCGCAGAAGGTCGAGGCACAGTTCGCCGACAAGCAGACGGGCGCACAGCCCATCGTGCCCGCCCGCGGCGCGGGTGGCGGGACCGTCGGCACCGCGGACAGGACACCGGCCGGCCAGCCCGCATCCCGGCCGGCTGCTCGACCGGCAGGGAAGGGCCGCCCGGCCCCGGTCTCGGCGGCGGCCCAGGTCGGCAGCGACGCGCCGGCCGATGCCTCGCCGCGCCAGGAGCCGACCGGGCGCAAGGTCGGCGACTCAGCTGGTCACGGTGGCGCCGAGAACGCGGCGACCGGCGCCGACGACGGCCCTCGGGACGACACGGCCGCTGACCCCCAGAGCGAGTCCGGGCCGCAGGGCGACGCTGTCCCGCAGGGCGACGATGCACCGGTCCCCGGCCGCTGACACCGCGGGAGCCGCGACGATCGGCTCACGCGCGTGACCGCCCCCGGCGACAGCACCACCTGGCGCGAGCAGCGCCGGGAGGCAAGCGCCGTCCATGCAGACGCTCTGGAGCGTCGACGGGCGGCCGAGGCCGCCCGGGCTCACGCACTCATCGCCGACTTCCTCGTGGACGTCAAGGCCCGGCGGGTGGCGCCGGTCCCGCTGCAGGCGCGCAGCTACGACGGCCGTCATCGCTACCGGACCCCGCTGTTCGGGTGGTACCTCCGACGCGACAAGAACGTCGCGATCGGCACCGACGGGAACTACTACGTCCTCGGCGTCCCCACAAGCCTGCGGGCCCAGCTGCGCGGGACGTCGGTCGTCCCACGCGATGCGCCGCTCGTCGTCGGGGCCGGCGGCAAGGACGGCGAGTCGCTCGACCTCAAGGACGCGCTCGCCCGTGTGCTGAGCTCCTAGGCCGAGCTCCTAGGCCGAGCTCCACGGCAAGGCTCCCGGGCGCTCCCGGGCGTCAGCTCCGGGCGCGCTGGTCCTCCACGTCGGCCCGACCGGCGAGCTCGCTGATCGCGTCGGCCACAGCGTCCGGGTCCTCGATCGCGGTCAGGTGGCCGGCATGCGGGACGACGACGAGCTGCGATGCGGCAAGCGCCGCCACCATGTGCTCGGCCGCGGCGACCGGCGCCGCGACATCCTCGTCACCCACCAGGACGAGCGCCGGCCCCTCGAACTGGTGCAGCACGGCGGTGCGGTCGGGGCGAGCGGCCATGGCCCGCTGGGACCACGCGACGCCGGCCGCCGACTGCTGCCCGATGAGGGCGCCCACACGGTCGACGAGCTCGGGGTGCAACGTCCGGCTCGACTCCCCGAGGAGTGCCGTCGCCATCGGACGCACGGCGTCCACGGTCCCCGACGACTCGAGCTCCGCCGCGACCCGAAGCCTGTTCGCGCGCGCCGCGTCGTCGTCCGCGGTCGATCGCGTGTCGAGCAGGCCCAGACCGGCGACGAGCGCCGGGTGGCGGTCGAGCAGCGCCAGCGCCACGTACCCGCCCATCGACAGCCCGACGACGATCGCCCGCTCCAGGCCGACCGCCGTCAGGGTCTGCGCGACCGCGTCGGCCGCATCATCGAGCGACGGGGCTGACGTCCCCAGTCCTGCCGAGCGGCCGAGGCCCGGGAGGTCGACGGCGAGCACGGTGCGCGCACCGGCGACGAGCGGTGCCATGTCGTCCCACATCCGCGAGTCGAGCGGGAAGGCGTGCAGGAGCACCAGCGGCAGCAGATCGGAGGGGCCCGTGCGGTAGGTCAGGACGTCGAGTCGGGTCGTGGGTGTCATGCGGACTCCTCGGCCGGGTCGGTGACGGTTCCCGACCAGTGGGTGGGCAGCGGCAGCGGGTGGCCGGGCAGGACGTGTCCGACGATCTCGTCGAGCACGCGTCGGACGGCGGGCTCCCCCACCCACAGGTGCTTCGCTCCGTCGACCCCGATCACCTCCGCGTGCCGGACCCGTGCGAAGCGGGCACGCGCCTGCTCCGGTCGCAGGTAGTCGTCGAGCTCGGGAACGAGGACGACGAGGGGCTTGCCGAACGCGTCCCACGCGTCCAGGTCGGCGTCGGTCGCGCGGTGCAGCGGCGGCGACAGGAGGATCGCTCCCTCGATGCCCGGGTCACGGCCGTGCATGAGGGCGAGCTCGGTCCCGAACGACCAGCCGACGAGCCAGCGACGCGGGAGGTCGTGGAACTCGGCGAACTCGATCGCGGCGTGCACGTCGAACCGCTCCGCGTCGCCACCGTCGAACGTGCCTTCGCTCGTCCCCCGCGGGCTCGCGGTCCCGCGGGTGTTGAAGCGCAGCACGGCCAGGTCGGCGAGCGCGGGAAGGCGCCACGAGGCCTTGCGCAGCACGTGGGAGTCCATGAAGCCGCCGTGCGTCGGCAGCGGGTGGAGGGTCACGAGCGTCGCGGCCGGCCGCGCGGGGCCGCCGTCGGCGCCGAGCGGTCGAGCGAGCTCACCGACCAGCGTCAGACCGTCGGCGGTGTGCAGCTCGACGTCGTCGCGACAAGCGGGAAGGACCGTCAGCGACCTGATCTCGGCGCCGCCGGCCGGCCGTGCGTGGGGGTGCGTCCGTGGGGTGCTCATCAGGCTCGAGCCTACCGAGCGGGCCGCCGACGGTCGCGTGCCGCCCAGCACGCGACGTGCCAGTGGCGCCGGTCGGCGAGCGCCGCCTCGGCGCCGAACAGCCCGTCGGACGCCCAGGCGACGACGTGCGCCGTCCCCGGTGCGATGAGCTGGTCGCACCCTGGGCACCGGTACTCGCGGTCAGAGCCGGGCACGCGTTGCACGGTCCAGTCGCCGCCCGGACCGGTCTCGCTGCTGCGCCCGCCCCGCGCGCGATCCACGTCGAGCGGCACAGGCTCGACGCCGTACGGGCGCTTCGTCGACCTCCGGCTGCTCGGCATGGTGCCCATCCTCCCCCGATGGCTCGCGCGGCGGAGGCTCAGCCCAGGCTCGCGGCCGACTCGATCGTCGGGATCGCGTGGGCGCGGATGAGCTCGGCGTACCAGTGCGCCGAGTCCTTCGGCGTGCGCTCGAGCGTGTCGTAGTCGACGCGCACGATGCCGAACCGGCGGTCGTAGCCGTACGCCCACTCGAAGTTGTCCATGAGCGACCACACGAAGTAGCCGCGCACGTCGGCGCCGTGGTCGATGGCCTCCCCGACCGCGTCGATGTGGTCGTGCAGGTAGGCCACGCGGTCGAGGTCGTGCACGCGACCGTCCGGCGACACCTCGTCGTGGAACGCGGCGCCGTTCTCGGTGACGACGAGGGGCAGGCCCGGGTAGGTGGTGTGGAGGTCGACGAGGAGCTCGGTGAGGCCCTCCGGCTCGATGTTCCAGCCCATCGCGGTGTGCGGGCCGGGCAGCGGGAGCCACTCGATGTCGTCGGTCGCGGGCCAGGCGCTCAGGGCTGAGGACTTGTGGCCGTCGGGCCCCGGTGTGCCGTCGCCCGGCACGCGCACGGCGTCCGACTTCCGCACGAGACCGGTCGCGTAGTAGTTCACCCCGAGGACGTCGAGCGGGATCGAGATGAGGTCGAGGTCGCCCGGCTGCACGAACGACCAGTCGGTGACCGACGCGGTGTCTGCGATGACGTCCGCGGGATAGGCACCGTCGAGCAGCGGACCGAGGAAGACCCCGTTGGCGAGCCCGTCGATCCGACGCTTCGCGTCGAGGTCCGCCGGCGAGTCGGACGCCGCGCGGGTCACGTGCAGGTTGAGCGTGATCGAGATCTGGGCGTCCGGTCCGACGACGTCGCGGACGGCGCTCCCCGCGAGGCCGTGCGCGAGGTTGAGGTGGTGCACGGCGGCGAGGGAGTCGGCGTGGTTCTCGCGGCCGGGGGCGTGCACGCCGGCTGCGTAGCCGAGGTAGGCCGAGCACCACGGCTCGTTGAGGGTCGTCCAGATCTTCACCCGGTCACCGAGCACCTCGGCCGCCTTGGCCGCGTAGTCCGCGAACCGGTACGCGGTGTCACGCGCCGGCCAGCCACCCGCGTCCTCGAGCGCCTGCGGGAGGTCCCAGTGGTAGAGCGTGACGACCGGGTCGATGCCGGCGTCGCCGAGCTGGTCCACGAGGCGGGAGTAGAAGTCGAGGCCCTTCGGGTTGAAGGCACCCGAGCCCGTGGGCTGGATCCGCGGCCAGGCGAGCGAGAACCGGTACGCGTGCAACCCGATCCGCTTCATGAGGGCCACGTCGTCGACCATGCGGTGGTAGTGGTCCGCCGCCACCGCGCCGGAGTCGCCGTTGAGGACCTTGCCGGGAGTCGCGGAGAACGTGTCCCAGATCGACTGCCCGCGACCGTCCTCGTCGACGGCGCCCTCGACCTGGTACGAGGCGGTCGCCGAGCCCCAGAGGAAGTCGGCGGGGAACTGGCGTCCGGAGGGGCGCGCTGTCGTCATCGGTCAGTCCTTCGTGATGGGTCAGGGTGTGACGGGCGCCGGGTGCGGCACGGCGGCCCACTGCGTATCGAATCGATACGATACACGGCTCGGGCCCGACCCGCGAGGTCCCGACCCGAGCCGTGCAGCGACGCGCGGCGACCGCGCGAAGCTTCCTCAGACGGCGACCTCGACCGACGACTGACCGGCCGCTGCGCGCACCTCGGCGCCACCGATGACACGCACCGACCAGGGGCAGGTCGCGCCGGACGCGTCGACCCTGATGCGGTCGCCGTCGCGCTCGACCGTGAACGTCGCGCCCTCGGCGCCCCCCGGCCGCGGGACCGTCGTGACCGACCGGTGCCCGTCGGGGATCTCGAAGAGCTGCAACGTGACACCGTCGACGTAGTCGTAGTCGGGGCGGTCCGTCCGCGCACCCACCGGGAGCACCGTGCCCGGCCGGACCAGCAGCGGCAGCGAGTCGAAGCCGTGACGCTCGTTGACCCAGCGCGGACCCGTCAGGCGCTCGCCTGTCAGGAGGTGCGTCCAGGTGCCCTCGGGCACGTAGAACGACACGTCACCCACCGCGTTGAACACGGGCGCGACGAGCAGCGCGTCGCCGAGCATGTACTGCGTGTCGATCCCCGCTGTCCCCCGGTCGCCCGGGAACTCGAGAATCATCGGCCGCATGACCGGCGCCCCCGCGGTGTGCGCCTCGCCGCCGACGCGCGCGAGGTACGGCATGAGCGACAGCTTGAGCTTGGTGAAGAGGCGCGTGACGTCGACCGCCTCCTCGTCGAACGCCCACGGCACCCGGTAGGAGTCCGAGCCGTGCAGCCGGCTGTGCGAGGACAGCAGGCCGAACGCCAGCCACCGCTTGAACACCGCGGGGTCGGGAGTGCCCTCGAAGCCGCCGATGTCGTGGCTCCAGTAGCCGAAGCCCGACATCGCGAGGGAGAGCCCGCCGCGCAGCGACTCGGCCATCGACACGAACGTCGACTCGCAGTCGCCGCCCCAGTGCACCGGGAACTGCTGGCCGCCGGCTGTCGCGGAGCGAGCGAACAGCACCGCTTCGCCCTCGCCCTTCTCCTCCTCGAGCAGCTCGAAGACGGCCTTGTTGTACAGGTGCGTGTAGTAGTTGTGCATCCCCGCGGGGTCGGAGCCGTCGTGCCAGACGACGTCCGTGGGGATCCGCTCGCCGAAGTCGGTCTTGAACGCGTCGACGCCCATGTCGAGCAGACCCTTGAGCTTGCCCTGGTACCAGGCGGTCGCGTCCGGGTTGGTGAAGTCGACGAGGCCCATGCCGGCCTGCCAGAGGTTCCACTGCCAGACAGAGCCGTCCGGGTTCTTGACGAGGTAGCCCAGCTCGCGCCCCTCCGCGAACAGCGCCGAGCGCTGGGCGATGTAGGGATTGATCCACACGCAGATCTTCAGGCCCTTGGCCTTGAGCCGGGCCAGCATGCCCTCGGGGTCCGGGAACGTCGCGGGGTCCCACACGAAGTCGCACCAGTGGAACCGGCGCATCCAGAAGCAGTCGAAGTGGAACACCGACAGCGGCAGGTCACGCTCGGCCATGCCGTCGATGAAGCTCGTGACCGTGGTCTCGTCGTAGTCGGTCGTGAACGAGGTCGACAGCCACAGCCCGTAGGACCACTCCGGCACGCGAGCAGGTCGTCCGGTCAGCGCCGTGAGCTTGCGCAGGATGTCCTTCGGGGTGGGGCCGTAGATGACGTAGTAGCGCAAGGACTGACCCTCGACGCTGAACTGTGCCCGGGACACCACCTCGGTGCCGACCTCGAACGAGACCTTCTCAGGCTGGTCGACGAACACGCCGTACCCGGCGTCGGTCAGGTAGAACGGGACGTTCTTGTAGGCCTGGTCCGACGCTGTGCCGCCGTCTGCGTTCCAGATGTCGACCGTCTGGCCGTTCTTCACGAACGCGCCGAACCGCTCGCCCAGCCCGTAGACGTGCTCGCCGACACCGAGCGTCAGCTGCTCGCGCACGAAGTGTCGTCCGGCGGCGTCCGTGATCACGCCGACGCTGCGGGAGGTCGACGTCGTCAGCTGGCGGTCGCCCGTCACGAAGTCCACGTTCCACTCGCCCTCGGTCGCGACCCGCGCCGTCAGCGCACCCGAACGGAACGTCGCGACCGGTTCACCCGTGCGGTCGGGTCCAGACACCATGACGTCGGCCGAGCCGGCCGCGAGCTCGAACCTCGGGCCCCGGTTCACACCACCCTGGAAGTGCTCGATCGTCACCCCGACGACGTCCTCCATGGGCGAGTGGAAGGACACCGTCACGAGCGGACGGTTCAGGGTGTCACCCCGCTTCTCGAGCGGCCCGGTCGCGGCGTACACCGTGAGGGACTCCGGCTCCACGACCACGTCGTCGACCGCCTGGGGCCGCAGGATCGTGACGCCGGGCAGAACCTGCCAGTAGCCATCGTTGAACTTCATGACGTCCTCTCGATCAGCGCGATGGCGTCCTCGGGTCCGAGGTCGACCGCGCCCGTGGTGTCAGTACCTGTGAGCAGGTCTCGATGCATGCCGGCCAGCACGACGGTGCGCGGATCGGCAGTGAAGCTGTGCAGGGGCAGCACGCGCCATGGCTCCCGCTGTTCGCTCATCTCATCGTCGAAGCGTTTCGACATCCTAGAGCGTCCCGCTCGATCATGTCCAGGACGGAGTCCCATGAAAGTGGGCATCGGATCCCCCACTTGGCCGTCGAACCGCTTGCGCGTCGAATCGATCTGTCGCGCACCACGCTGGTCCCTCTCGGGGCCATTCTCGGCGCTAAGGTAGGCGCGGAGGCGCCCCGACGCGCCAGGCGGCGGCCACCCGGCCGGACGCACGACCGAGCAGACAGGCGCACGGTGGCAACGATCGACGACGTGGCGCGAGCGGCTGGGGTGTCGACCTCGACGGTCTCGTACGTGCTCTCCGGAAAGCGCCCCATCTCCGCGGCAACGCGCCTCCGCGTCGAGCGCAGCATCCGCGACCTGGCCTACCGGCCGCATGCCGGCGCACGCGCACTCGCGTCGAGCCGCACGAATGTCATCGGGCTCATGGCGCCGCTGCGGGTCGACGTGAACGTCAGCGTCATCATGCAGTTCGTGACCGGCGTCGTCACGGCCGCCCGAACCTTCGACCACGACGTGCTGCTTCTCACGCAGGACGACGCCACCGGGCTCGAACGCGTCGCCGACGGCTCGATGGTCGACGCGCTGATCATGATGGACATCGAGGCCGACGACCCTCGCGTCCCCGTCCTGGTCGGGCTGCGCCAGCCGGCCGTGCTGATCGGCCTGCCCCGCGACTCCGCGGGCTTGTCGTGCGTCGACCTCGACTTCGACGCCGCGGGACGGGTCGCGGTGAGGCACCTTGCGCGGCTCGGGCACCGGCGGATCGCCCTGCTCGGTTCGCCCCGGGCCGTCCTCGAGCGCCACACGTCCTACGCGGACCGCATGCTGCGGGGGTTCACGGCCGAGTCCCGGGAGCTCGCCCTCGTCTCGGTCGCCGTGTCCTGCGAGTCGTCGCACACAGGAGCGATCGCCGCCGTCGACGAGGTCCTCGCGAGCATGCCCGACGTCACCGCACTCGTGGTGCACAACGAGGTCGCGCTGCCGGCCGTCATCGCGACGCTGCGCGAACGCGGCCGCCGCGTTCCCGACGACATCTCCCTCGTCGCCGTGTGCCCGGAAGACGTCGCCGTCGGACAACCGCTCCCCCTCACCTCGGTGGACATCCCTGCACATGTGATCGGACGCGTTGCCGTGGAGATGGCGATGGCTCGGGTCGAGGGCGAACAACCGGCCGAGACGCGCCTGCTGCTCCCGGTCCTGACCGAACGCCAGAGCACGGCAATGCTGGACTGAGCCGCTCGATCGGTCGACCGCGGCTCTCCGAGCCGACGTCACCGACTCGCCGTCCCGCTACTTCACCGCACCGGCCGTGATCCCCCGGGTGAGCGTGCGCTGGAAGATCAGGAAGAAGATGACCGCCGGCAGCAGGCTGATGAGCGAGCCGGCGTTGATCGTCGGTGCGTCCATGAGGCGGTCGCCCTGCAGCGACGCGAGCGCCACCGGGATCGTCTGGGTGCGGTTGTCGATGAGCATGACGAGCGGGATGAAGAACTCGTTCCACGTCCAGATGAAGAAGAAGATGACCAGCACCGACAGCGTCGGACGGCTGATCGGGAAGACGACGCGCCACAGGACCTGCCAGCGGCTCGCGCCGTCGAGCGCCGCGGCCTCGAGGATCGACGGCGGGAACGTCCCGAACACCGACGACAGCAGGTAGGTCCCGAACGCGCTCTGGATGACCGTGAAGATGATGATCACCGACAGCTGGTTGTTGTAGAGCCCGGTCGCCTTCGCGAGGTAGTAGAGCGGGTAGATCAGCGCCTCCTGCGGCAGCATGTTCGCGAACAGGAAGATCGCGACGATCCACAGCCGGCCGCGGACGCGCCCGATGCCCAGCGCGTACGCGTTGAGCAACGACACCACCGTCCCGAGCAGAGCGACCGCGCCGCTGATGACGATCGAGTTGACGAGCTTCTCCGGGAAGTTGACGCGGTTCCAGAAGTTCACGAGACCGTCGGTGTACAGCTTGCTGGGCAGGCTCAGCGGACCGTTGGCGGAGTACTCGGCGGGCGACTTGAACGCGTTGAGGACCATGATCACGAACGGCACCATCATGGCGAGCGCGACGAGCACCGTCAGGGCCAGGACGACCCAGCGCAGCGCGCCACGGTGGAACCGGTCGCGCGGTCGGCGTGCGGCGACCGGTGACGGACCCGCAGGGTCCAGGACGAGGACGTCGGCAGCCATGTCAGCGGCCCTCCTTGCGCTCGCTCGCCGCTTGCGCCCGCATGAACACGGCGGCGACGACGATGACGATGAGGGTCAGGACGGTCGCGATCGCCGCACCGTAGCCGACCTGGGACTTGGGGAAGAAGTTCTGGTACGAGAAGTACGACGGCACGTTCGTCGTGTTCTCCGGGCCACCCTTGGTGAGCACGTAGATCGGGCCGAAGACCTTGAGCGCCGCGATCGTGCACGTCAGCGTCACGACGAACGTCTCCGGCTTGATCTGCGGCAGGGTGATCGCCCGGAACCGGTCCATCCACCCGGCACCGTCGAGCTCGGCGGCCTCGTACAGCTCGGGGTCGACCCGCTGGAGCGCCGCCATGAAGATGACCACCGGGTAGCCGATCTGCACCCAGATCATGACCAGCATGACGGTCGGCAGGGCGGTCTTCGTGTCGCCCAGCCAGTTGAGCGCGAGCGAGTCGAGGCCGATTCGGCGCAGGATCACGTTCAGGGCGCCGGTCTGGGGGTTGAGGATCCAGCCCCACAGGATGCCGGCGACGGCAACGGGCAGGATCTGCGGGAGGTAGTAGGTCGCCCGCAAGGTACTGGCGACCCGGCCGGGGAACCGGCGTCCCAGGTAGTCGAAGAGCACCGAGGCGAGGAGCAGGCCGAGGATGGTCGGGATGACGACCATGGCCACGATCATCGCTATGGAGTTGCGGAATGACAGCCAGAACGTGTCGTCCTGGAGGAGCCGTGAGTAGTTCTTGAGCCCGACCCACTTCGGGTCACCGATGCCGGCCCACTTCGTCATGCTGAAGTAGAGGTTCATGACGAACGGGACGAGGATCACCCCGACGAACAAGATCCCGCCGGGCAGCAGGTAGGGCCAGTAGCTGAGCTGTCCCGTCCGCTTGCGCCGTCGGCGCGCTGTCGCGCCGGACGCCTGTGTCGGCGCCTGCACCGCTGTCGTCATGTCGCTCGTCCCTCCCGATCGGGTCTCAGGTGCTGCTCGCGTGCGGCTGCGCGGGTGGCGCCGACCCCAGGAGTCGGCGCCACCCGCATGCACAGGTGCGGTGTCAGCCCGCGTTGGCGACGCCGTCGTCGTAGGCGGTGCCGATCTCCGTGAGCACGTCCTGCGGCGACTTCGACTGGTTGATCAGCGACTGGAAGCCGGCGACCAGCACGTCGTAGTAGCCAGGGACGGGCCAGTCCGGGTAGAACGCGAGACCGTCGTTGTCCAGCACGTCGTTGAACGCCGTGATGAGCTCCTGGCTCTTCGGGTCGGTGATGTCCGAGGCTGTCGCGGCGACCGGGAGCCCGCCATTGTTGCCGAGGATCGCCTGGATCTCGGGCCGCATCGTGATGTCGATGAAGTCGTACGCGAGGTCCTTCGCCTTCGACTTCGCCGGGACCACCCAGATGTTGCCCGACGAGCCCGCGTTGAGCTTGTTGCCCGGGAAGTTGAAGACGCCCCAGTCGAAGCCCGTGATGTCCGTCGTGAACCGGCCGTACCACCAGCTGCCGGAGACGAAGATCGGCGAGGTGCCGTTGATGAAGCTCAGACCTGCGTCCTCAGCCTTGAGGCTCGCGGAGTCCGTCGCGATGTAGCCCTTCCTGACCCACTGGTCGAACGTCTCGGCACCGTACTTCAGCGGGTCGGCCTGGAAGTCGACCTTGCCCTTGTACATCTGGTACGAGTCGACGAAGCTGCGGTCGGCCTTGCTGAGCGCGAGCTCGTAGTAGAGCTGACCCGCGGGGTATTCCGCGCCGGCCATCGCGAGGGGCGTGACCCCAGCGTTCTTGAAGGTGTCGAGGGCTGCCGTGAACTCGGCGAAGGACGTGGGCACGGCGATGTTGTTCGCCGCGAACATGGCCTTGTTGTAGTAGACCGTGACGAACTCGCCGTAGTTCGGGACGCCGTACCAGCTGCCCGACCCCATGACGCCCTTGTCGTCGTAGCGCGCTGTCGTCTGCAGGCTGGAGGCGAGCTTGGTGTCCCAGCCGCGCGTCTTGGCCACGTCCGTCAGGTCCGTGAGGAGCCCCTGCGAGGCGAGCAGGCCTGCGGTCGCGTTGCCCTTGTTGTACTCCATGATGTCGGGGCCCTGGTCCGAGCTGAGCACCATGCCCGCGGTCTGCTGGATCTGCTCGAACGCCTTCTGCTCGAACTCGACCTTGACGCCCGGGTGCTCGGTCTCGAAGACCTTGATCGACTCGTTCCAGGCCTTGCCCATCGCGCTGTCGGCGCCCTCGTAGTGCCACAGCTTGAGGGTCGTGGCGCCGGAGGTCGCCTCCGCCGAGGTCTCCGACGAGCTGCCCCCGCTGCAGGCCGTCAACGCGAGCGGGAGCGCCGCGATCGCGGCGACCAGTCCCAGGCGCTTGCTGAAACGCACCATCTTCGTCCTCCTCATTGAGTATTCGATCGTGTCATGCGGTTCGAGAGGGCGACCCGGGGAGGGCTCCACTCGATGGAAACATCAGTCCGGTGGGGGTCCCCCAGCACCTGGCTCGATTGCCTGGCGGGGCGACGGTGTCCCGGCCGAAGCGTTCATCGAAGCGCTTCGATGATTCGAGCATGCGCCTGAAGACGCGCGCAAGTCAAGTTGCGGAGTGTCACCGTTCGGTCACAGTCCCGGAGCCCGCAGTCGCCAGAGCGCCGCGCACCGCCCTCAGAAGAGGCGCGAGTCCACGTCGTCGACGCCGCGCATCGCGTCGTAGTCCAGGACGAGGCACAGGATGCCGCGGTCGGTCGCGAGTACCCTGGCCTGCGGCTTGATCTCCTGGGCGGCGAACACCCCGCGCACCGGCGCGAGATGCGGGTCCCGGTTCAGCAGCTCGAGGTAACGGGTCAGCTGCTCGACCCCGTCGATGTCCCCGCGGCGCTTGATCTCGACGGCCACCGCTACGCCGTCCGCGTCGCGGGCAAGGATGTCGACAGGACCGATGGCCGTCGGGAACTCACGACGGACCAGCGTGTGCCCGGCCCCGAGCGCCCCGATCTGAGCCGCGAGCAGCTCCTGGAGGTGCGCCTCGACCCCGTCCTTCACCAGGCCCGGGTCGACCCCGAGCTCGTGCGCCGAGTCGTGCAGCACCTCGTGGACCTCGATGACGAGCCGGTCGTCGCTCTTGGTGTGCTGCACCGTCCAGACCTCGGCGGCGCCGCGCTCGGTAGCGTCGTCATCGGGCGAACCGATGGCCAGCGTGCACGGCGGGCTCATCCAGTTGAGCGGCTTGTAGGACCCGCCGTCCGAGTGCAGCAGCACGCTGCCGTCGGCCTTCACGAGCACGAGCCGGGTCGCCAACGGGAGGTGGGCGTTGAGGCGCCCGGAGTAGCGGGCGGAGCACCGGGCGACGACGAGCCGCATCGACCCCTCCTTCAGATGACGTGTCCTTCAGATGACGTGTCCGTCAGATGACGTGACGGGCTGCCGGCGGCGCGGCCTCGAGCCATGACGCCAGTCCTGCATACGCCTCGGCGGACATCAGCAGGTCGAACGCGTCGTCGTCGGTCCGACAACGCACCACGAGCTGCCCCTCGTAGCCACGCGCGTCCGCGACCGCGTGGTGCTCGAGGACGAGCATGCCCGACCGCAGCCACGACCGGGTCGGACGCGGGGCCAGCGACCACCAGCGCCACCAGTACAGGCTCTCAGCGCCGTACTGGCCGATCCCGGCGATCCACGGTGCGTTCGGGTCGGTCGCACGGCTGAACGCGCACTCGAACGAACCGACGCGATGCGACAGCGTCCGCACCCGCGACGCGCCCAGGGCCAGCACGCCGAGCACCAGCAGCACGACAGCACCGAGCACGAGCGCAGCATGAGCACCCGTCACGGCCGGACCGTCAGTGCGCGGCGGTGTCCGTGGCGGCCTCGACCGAGTCCACCACGACCGTCACCTGGTCGGAGTCGACGGACAGGAACCCGCCGTCGACCATCCATCGCAGCGCCTCGCCGTCCGACGTCTTCACGCGCAGCTCGCCGCGTCGCAGGACCGTCAGCACGGGCGTGTGGCCCACAAGGATGCCGATCTCGCCGTCGGCGGCGGGCGCACTCACGAGCCGGGCGCGACCCGACCAGATCTTGCCGTCAGCAGCGACCAGGTCGACCTCGAGGTCAGCCATGCGGGACTCCTTAGGGATTGCCGGAACGCGGGTTCCGGGACGGGATCGAGGACCTACGGGGTCAGACCCCGTACTCCTTCTGGATCCGCGCCCAGTTGCGCTCGAGGTCCTCGAGGCCGCCGATGTTGAAGAACGCCTGCTCGGCCATGTGGTCGAACTCGCCGTCCGCGATCTTGCCGAACGCCTCGACCGTCTCCGCGACGGGGACCGTCGAGCCGACGACACCGGTGAACTTCTCGGCCATGTAGGTGTTCTGCGAGAGGAACTGCTGGATGCGGCGGGCCCGGGCCACGACGGTCTTGTCCTCCTCGGACAGCTCGTCGACCCCGAGGATCGCGATGATGTCCTGGAGCTCCTTGTTGCGCTGCAGGATCGACTTCACGCGCGTCGCCGTGTCGTAGTGCGCCTGGCCCACGTACCGCGGGTCGAGGATGCGGCTCTTGGACGCGAGCGGGTCGACGGCCGGGTACAGGCCGCGCGAGGCGATCTCACGGCTCAGCTCCGTGGTCGCGTCGAGGTGCGCGAACGTCGTCGCCGGTGCGGGGTCGGTGTAGTCGTCGGCGGGGACGTAGATCGCCTGGAGCGACGTGATCGAGTGCCCGCGCGTCGAGGTGATGCGCTCCTGGAGCTGGCCCATCTCGTCGGCGAGGTTCGGCTGGTAGCCGACCGCGGACGGCATCCGGCCGAGCAGCGTCGAGACCTCGGAGCCCGCCTGCGTGAACCGGAAGATGTTGTCGATGAACAGCAGCACGTCCTGCTTCTGCACGTCGCGGAAGTACTCCGCCATCGTCAGGGCCGACAGCGCGACGCGCAGACGCGTGCCCGGCGGCTCGTCCATCTGCCCGAAGACGAGCGCCGTCTTGTCGAAGACCCCCGCCTCCTCCATCTCGACGATGAGGTCGTTGCCCTCACGGGTGCGCTCACCGACGCCGGCGAACACCGAGACGCCGCCGTGGTCCTGCGCGACGCGCTGGATCATCTCCTGGATGAGGACCGTCTTGCCGACGCCCGCACCGCCGAAGAGGCCGATCTTGCCGCCGAGCACGTACGGCGTCAGCAGGTCGATGACCTTGATGCCCGTCTCGAACATCTGAGTCTTGGACTCGAGCTGGTCGAAGGCCGGCGGCTTGCGGTGGATCGGCCAGCGCTCGGTGATCTCGAGCTTCTCGCCCGGGGCCAGGTTGAGCACGTCACCGGTCACGTTGAAGACGTGTCCCTTGGTGATGTCCCCGACCGGGACGCTGATCGGCGCGCCGGTGTCCGTCACGAGGGCGCCGCGCACGAGGCCGTCCGTCGGCTTGAGCGCGATCGCCCGCACGAGCGAGTCGCCGAGGTGCTGGGCGACCTCGAGCGTCATGGTGAAGGACTTCTCGTCCTCGCCCTGCGACGACAGGTCGATGTTGACCGTGAGGGCGTTGTACATCTCGGGGATCTGGTCCGACGGGAACTCGATGTCCACGACGGGGCCGATCACCCGGGCGACGCGGCCGACTCCGGGCGTGCCCGACTCGGTCGGCGTGCCGTCGACGGTGGTGGCGGTCATGTCCTGCCTCGCTTCGCTCGACCGGAGCGGACTCCGGCGTGGTCTGGGTCGTGCGGTGCTGCTGCGCGTGCTGGGGTCAGGAGGCGAGTGCGTCGGCGCCCGACACGATCTCGCTGATCTCCTGGGTGATCTCGGACTGACGTGCCTGGTTCGCCAGCCTCGTGTACAGGCGGATGAGCTCTTCAGCATTGTCGGTCGCTGTGTGCATGGCTCGCTGCCGGGCCGCGAGCTCGGACGCCGCCGCCTGCAGCATGCAGGAGTAGATGCGGCTGCGCACGTAGCGCGGGAGCAGCGAGTCGAGCACGGCCTCGGGGCTCGGTTCGAACTCGTAGAGCGGGAGCACCTCGTTCGTGCCCACCGGCGCGACGCCCTCGACGACCTCGAGCGGCAGCATCCGGATGACGCGGGGGCGCTGCGTCACCATGTTGACGAACTGCGTGTAGACGACGTGCAGCTCGCCCACGCCGCCCTCGTCAGCGGGTGCCTGGAAGGCCTCGAGCAGGACGCCTGCGATCTCGTCGGCCACCTCGACGTCCGGGGCGTCCGACCCGCCGGTCCACTGGCCGGTCAGCGCGCGACGACGGAACGAGTAGTACGAGACCGCGCGGCGCCCGAACACGTACAGCGCGACCTCCTTGCCGGCGGCCTCGAGCCGCTCGACCAGGCGCTCGGCCTCGCGGATGGCGCTCGCGGAGTACGCGCCCGCCATCCCGCGGTCGGACGCCACCAGCAGCACCGCGACGCGGTTCGTGTCGCTGCGCTGCGAGAGCAGCGGGTGCGACACGGTCGAGTGCGTGGCGAGCGCCGAGACGGCGTGCGTGATCGCCCGCGACGCCGGGGTCGCGTGGTGCATGCGATCGCGTGCACGTCCGATCCGCGACGCAGCGATCAGCTCCTGGGCGCGGAACATCTTCTTCAGCGCCTGGGTCGACTTGATGCGCTGCTTGTAGACGCGCTGGGTTCCGGCCATCCTCAGGCCTTCTTCTGCCGGACGATCTGCTCCTGGTCGATCTCGACCGCCTCGTCGGCGACGTCGCCACCGACGAGCGGCGACCCGTCACCCTTGAGGAAGCCGTTGCGGAAGTCGTCGACCGCCGCGCCCAGTGCCGCCTCGGTGTCGGCCTCGAGCTTGCCCGACGACTCGATCGTCGTCAGCACGTCGCTGTTGCGCCGCAGGTGGTCGAGGAGCTCGGTCTCGAAGCGCCGGACGTCGGCGATCGGGACGTCGTCGAGCTTGCCCTTGGTGCCCGCCCAGATCGCCGCGACCTGGTCCTCGACCGGGTACGGGTTGAACTGGCCCTGCTTCAGCAGCTCCATGAGGCGTGCACCACGGGTCAGCTGCGCGCGGGAGGCGGCATCGAGGTCCGAGGCGAACATCGCGAAGGCCTCGAGCGAGCGGAACTGCGCGAGGTCGAGCTTGAGCGTCCCGGAGACCTGCTTCATGGCCTTGACCTGGGCCGCGCCGCCGACGCGCGAGACCGAGATGCCGACGTCCACGGCCGGCCGCTGGTCGGCGTTGAACAGGTCCGACTGCAGGAAGATCTGGCCGTCGGTGATCGAGATGACGTTCGTCGGGATGTACGCCGAGACGTCGTTCGCCTTGGTCTCGATGACGGGAAGGCCCGTCATGGAACCCGCGCCGAGCGCGTCCGAGAGCTTGGCACAACGCTCGAGCAGGCGGGAGTGCAGGTAGAAGACGTCACCGGGGTACGCCTCGCGGCCCGGCGGGCGCCGCAGCAGCAGCGACACGGCGCGGTAGGCCTCGGCCTGCTTGGACAGGTCGTCGAAGACGATGAGGACGTGCTTGCCCTCGTACATCCAGTGCTGGCCGATGGCCGAGCCCGTGTACGGCGCGAGGTACTTGAAGCCGGCAGGGTCGGACGCGGGGGCCGCGACGATCGTCGTGTACTCGAGCGCTCCGGCCTCCTCGAGCGAGGCACGCACGGCCGCGATCGTCGAGCCCTTCTGGCCGATCGCGACGTAGATGCAGCGGACCTGCTTCTGGGGGTCGCCCGTCGCCCAGTTGGCCTTCTGGTTGATGATCGTGTCGATCGCGATCGCGGTCTTGCCGGTCTGGCGGTCGCCGATGATGAGCTGGCGCTGGCCGCGACCGATCGGGATCATCGCGTCGATGGCCTTGAGGCCGGTCTGCAGCGGCTCGTGGACGCTCTTGCGGTCCATGACGCCGGGAGCCTGCAGCTCGAGCGCACGACGGCTGTGGGTCTCGACGTCGCCGAGCCCGTCGATCGGGTGGCCGAGCGGGTCGACGACCCGTCCGAGGTAGCCGTCACCGACGGGGACCGAGAGGACCTCGCCGGTCCGGCGGACCTCCTGGCCCTCCTCGATGCCGGTGAACTCACCGAGGACGACGACGCCGATCTCGCGGACGTCGAGGTTCAGCGCGAGGCCGAGCGTGCCGTCCTCGAAGCGCAGCAGCTCGTTGGCCATCGCGCCCGGCAGGCCTTCGACCTGGGCGATGCCGTCGCCGGCGAGGCTGACACGGCCCACCTCCTCGGAGACAGCTCGGGTCGGCTCGTAGGACTTCACGAAGCTGTCCAGCGCAGCGCGGATGTCCTCCGGCCGGATCGTCAGCTCAGCCATTGCTCTTCTCCTGTCGTGGCGCACGCGGTGCGTACGGTCAAACGTGTTCGTGGGACGTCGCGCGCGGCGCGCGGCGCGTCAGCTGGCAAGTTGTCGTCGAGCATCGGCAAGGCGGGCGAAGACGGTCGAGTCGATCACGTCGGGGCCGACCTGGACCCGCAGCCCACCGACCACGTCGGGCGCCACGATGACGTTGAGCTGGATCGCACGACCATAGGTCGCAGCGAGCACGTCGAGGAGGCGATCGCGTTGGGCGGGACTCAGGTCCGTCGCGGACGTCACGGTCGCGACCTGCCGGCTGCGGCGGTCAGCGACGAGGTCGCCGACGTAGCCGAGCGTCGCGACGTAGCGGCGACCGCGAGGAGCAGCGGCCGCGCGCCGGGCCACGACCTGCGTCGCTGCTGTGCCCTGACCGCCGAGGAGCCCGTCGACCAGGGCCACTCGTCCGGCTGCCCGGATCCGCGGCTCGTACAGCCCACGGCGCAGCTCGCGCTGCCCGGCGAGGGCCCGCGTGATCCGGAACAGCTCCTCTTCGACCTTCTGCAGGCCGCCGTCGTTCTCGGCGGACGCGAGCACCGCGTGGAACGCGAGCTCCTCGGCCGCGTCGCCCAGGTCGCCGTCGGTCGACCAGCGCGCGCCGACGAGGTCACGCACCAGCTCGACCGTGCGTGGGTCGGCGGCCGTCAGCAGACGCGCGGCAAGGGCGCCCTTCGCGTCGGCGTCGACCGACGGGTCGGTGAGCGTGCGACGCAACGACGCGGAGGAGTCCAGGGCGTCGACGAAGGCGAAGAGCTCCTGGCCCAACGTCAGCGCCCCCACGCCCGCAGCGGTCAGGACCGGCTCGAACCGGTCCCGGGCCGACTGCAGCGACGCCCGACTCGTGCCGCGCATCAGTTCCCCTTACCGGCGTTCGTCGTGGTGCTGGCCTCGAGCTCGTCGAGGAAGCGGTCGACGACGCGCGACTGACGTGCGGAGTCCTCGAGCGACTCCCCGACGATCTTCGACGCGAGCTGGGTCGCGAGCGAGCCGACGTCCGCACGCAGCGACACGGACGCCTGCTGGCGCTCCGCCTCGATCTGCTTGTGCGCCGTCTCGACGAGGCGCGCGGCCTCCTCGTTCGCCTTGGTCCTGTGCTCCGCGAGGATCTGGCTGCCCTCGGCGCGGGCGTCCTCACGGATCCGGGCCGCCTCGGTGCGGGCGTCCTGGAGCTGCTGGTGGTACGCGGCGAGTGCGATCGCGGCCTCCGCCTGAGCCGACTCGGCCTTGGCGATGCCGCCCTGGATCAGCGCGGTCCGCTCGTCGAGCACGGCCTGGAACTTCGGCAGGACGAACCGGTAGAACGAGAAGGCGATGACTGCCAGGACGACCGTCGACCAGAGGATGTCGTAGGGCTCGGGAATGAGCAGCGCGAGCCCGTCGGGCTCCCCTGTCGTCTCCGCGGCCGTGAGGACTGCCGCGGACAGCGCGGCGGCGATCACTTGAACAGGAACCCGGTGATCAGGCCGAGGAGGCCGAGGACCTCGACGAAGCCGATACCGATGAACATGGTGGTGCGCAGCTGGCCGGCGACCTCGGGCTGACGCGCGATGCCCTCGACGGTCTTGCCGATGAGGATGCCGAGGCCGATGCCCGGGCCGAGCACCGCAAGGCCGTAACCGATGGTCGCGATGTTGCCCGAGACCTCGGCGAGGACGGTGGTGGTTTCCGCAAGTGCCACGGTGACTCGTTCCTTCCGTTCGACGTCGGCCGGGCGGCCGAACGTCAGTTCGTGGTCGGGGACCGTGCGGCCCCCGACGGGGTGGGACTCAGTGCTCCTTCGAGACCGACAGGTTGATGTAGACCGCCGTGAGGATCACGAAGATGTACGCCTGGAGGGTCGCGACGAACACCTCGAAGAGAGTGAAGATGAAACCGCCGGCGAATGTCAGTGCGCCGAAGCCCTTCATCGCGGGAACGGCCTCGAAGATGAAGTACTGCGTCGCCGAGAAGCAGAGCGCCAGCATGAGGTGGCCAGACACCATGTTGGCCATCAACCGGAGCGCGAGCGTCGCCGGCCGGATGACGAACACCTGCAGGAACTCGACCGGGGTGAGCAGCACGTAGAGGAACGGCGGCACGCCCGGGGGGAAGAGGCTGTTCTTGAGGAAGCCACCAAGACCCAGCTCGCGGACGCCGGCGCTCAGGTAGGACACATACGTCCAGGCCGCGAGCATGAGGGGCAGCCCGATCAGCGCCGTGGCCGCGACGTTCAGGCCGGGGACGATCCCCATCAGGTTGAACATGAGGATCGCGCAGAACATGGTCGTCAAGAGGGCGACGAACTTCGGTGCCTTCTCCTTGCCGAGGATCTCCTCGGCGACGTTCACACGGACGAAGTCGAGGATCATCTCGACAACGTTCTGGAACCGTCCCGGGACGAGCGTGGCGCGACGCGCGGCGATCACGAAGATCACGATCAGCGCCGCCGCGGCGATGAAGCGCACGATCTGCAGCCGGTTGATCTCGAAGACCGTGCCGTCGAAAAGGACCGGTCCCGGGAAGATGTCGCCGATCGTCGGCGCGTGGAAGCCGCCGCCGTCACCAGTGGCAAAGGGCACGATCATCGCAAGGCTGGACAGTGCGTTCTCCGAGTCGTCAGCGGTGCCGCACGACCGCGTCACTGCGGGCACGCCGTCGTCACCTGGCGGTCATGGATGTGAGTGAGAGCCTAACCTATGCCCCGCCCTGCACCGGACCGCCTCCGGCCTGCTGGACGCCCGGTTCGACGTACGGAACACGCCCCCGGCTGACGGCCCGGTAGTCGAGGACCGCCGACCCGACGACCCCGACGAGGAGCACCACAGCGAGCACCGGCTTGTCGTAGAAGTCACGGTCCTGGATGAGCGCGAGGACGACGATCACGACGAGGACCTTGCCCAGCCACGCCCCCAGGACGACCGCCGCGAGCTGCTGCACGCTCGCGCGCGCCGTGACGAGCATCGAGATGATCGTCGTCCCCGAGAACACCAGCGCGAGGCCCACACCGATGAGGGCACCCCACACCCCGGGCCGGCCGGCCACGAGGGCGCCGGCCCCCACGCCGAGGACCGCGAGCGCGGCCAGGAGCACGAGCATGTCCCGCAGCGCGCGCCGGAAGACCGCGGCGGCCGCCGACGACGGGACGGGCTGGGCTGCGGACTGGCGTGGTTCGGTGGTCATCTGACGGTCTCCGGGGTGACGGGGGCGACGCGTGCGCCGCGCAGGGGGCCGAGCGTGAGCAGGACGGCGACGACGACGCCGACACCGAGAGCCACGAACGCGACAGTCGTCGAGACGACCACCAGCGCTGCACCGCCGAACGCGAAGACGGCGGTCCACACGTACATGATCGCCACGGCGCGTCGGTGCGAGTGACCGAGCGCGAGCAGCCGGTGGTGCAGGTGCATACGGTCGGGGTGGAACGGTGACCGACCGGCTCCGACGCGCCTGACGACAGCCAGCACCATGTCGAGGAGCGGGAGCACCAGGACGGCGAGCGGCAGCAGGATCGGGATGAACGCCGGGATCTGCTGGCGCGGGAGCACGACGGTCACGTCGATCTGCCCGGTGACGGTGATGGCCGCCGCGGCGATGACGAGCCCGAGCAGCATCGACCCGGAGTCGCCCATGAAGATGCGTGCGGGGTAGAGGTTGTGCGGCAGGAACCCGAGGCACGCACCGACGAGCACCGCCAGGGTGAGCGTCGCGAAGCTCGAGTAGTCCCCTGGGCTCGCGCCGCGGGTGAGGAGGTAGGAGTAGAGGAAGAACGCCGCTCCACCGATCGCGACCACCCCGGCTGCGAGCCCGTCGAGGCCGTCGACGAAGTTCACCGCGTTCATGGCCACGACGACCGTGAGGACCGTGAGCGCGAGCCACATCCGCTGCGAGCCGAGGAGCACGCCGGCGATCGGCAGCTGGAAGAGCTGGATGCCGTTCCAGGCCATGAAGCCGGCCGCGAGCACCTGCCCCATGAGCTTGGTGACCCAGTCGAGGTCCCAGATGTCGTCGGCGACCCCGAGCAGGCAGACGAGCGTCGCACCACCGACGACGCCCCACACCGGCCGAGGGTTCGTGAAGACCCCGCTCAGGAACGGGAGCCTCGACGCCATGGCCAGGGCAGCGAGCATGCCCGCGAGCATCGCGAGGCCGCCGAGGCGCGGCGTGGGGATCGTGTGCACGTCACGGTCCCGCAACGCTGTGATCGCGCCCGAGCGCAGCGCGATCCAGCGCGCCAGCGGCGTGAGCAGGTACGTCACCGCGGCCGCGATGGCCATGACGAGCAGATAGACCCTCACCGGTCGAGGTCACCCGGCACAGGTCGTGCGACGTCCGGCGCGGCGTCGTTGGGAGCGGCGTCGTTGGGAGCGGTGTCGTCGGGAGCGTTGTCGTCCGGAGCAGCGCCGTCAGGCGCGACGTCCTCGACCGGAGCCACGGCCCGCAAGGCCTCGAGAGAGATCGCGCCGGGCCGCACGATGCGCAGCACGTCGCCGGTCGCGTCGACGATCGTCGATGCGACGCCGCCGGGGATCTCACCGCCGTCGAGGAAGATCGGGACGGACGCGCCGAGCTGGGTGTAGGCCTCCTCGACCGTGCGGCCCGCGGCGCGGCCTGTGCGGTTCGCGCTCGACACCGCGAGCGGACCCGTGCGACGCAGCAGCGCGAGCGCGACCGGGTGGTCCGGCACGCGCAGCGCGACGGTGCCGTAGGTCTCGCCCAGATCCCACGCGAGCGACGGCTGCGCGCGCACGATGAGCGTGAGGCCACCGGGCCAGAACGCCTCGGCGAGAGCACGCGCGGAGTCCGGCACGTCCGTCGCGAGCCCGTCCAGGGTGCGCGCGTCGGGCATCAGCACGGGCGGCGGCATCTGGCGGCCGCGGCCCTTCGCGTCGAGGAGCGCCTGGACCGCGGACGGGGTGAACGCGTCGGCGGCGATCCCGTAGACCGTGTCGGTCGGGAATACCACGAGGTCGCCGCGCGAGATCGCGTGCACCGCCTCGTCGATCGCGGGGCCCCAGGTCGCGGGGTCCGTGGCGTCCTTGATCCGGATGAGGCTCACGCGTGCGAGTCTCCCACGACGTCCCCGCGGGCGGGGCCATCGGTGCCGGGAGGGGTCGGGACCGGGCTCGCGACGCGGCTGCGCCGAGCGACGACCATGCGCGCGCGCCCCGTGAGGTCGGGAAGGGTCCGGACGTCGTCGAACGCCCCGGTCGACCGCACGAGGTCGCGTGCCGCGTCGGCCTGCACCTCGGCGTGCTCCATCACGAACAGCCCGCCCGCTCGCAGCAACCGGGCGGCGGCCGCAGCGATGCCCCGCGGTACCTCGAGCCCGTCCTGGCCCAGGCCGTACAGCGCGACGGCCGGGTCGTGCTTCGCGACCTCCGGGTCGACGGGGATCGCGCCGGTCGGCACGTACGGCGGGTTCGACACCACGACGTCGACCGTCCCGTCGAGCTCGCCGAGCGCCGTGCGCGCATCCCCGCGGACGAGGCGCACCTCGAGCCCGGACCCGGCCACGTTGCGCGCTGCCCACTCGTGCGCAACCCGGTCCAGCTCGACGGCGTGCACCACGGCGGCGGGCACCTCGTGCGCCAGCGCGAGCGCGATCGCGCCCGAGCCCGTGCACAGGTCGGCCACGAGGACCGTCCCCGCTCGCACAACGACGGCGTGCGCCTCGGCGATCGCCACCTCGGCGACCTGCTCGGTCTCGGGGCGCGGCACGAAGACACCCGGTCCGACCGCGAGCTCGAGGCCGCGGAACGGTGCGCGGCCCGTCAGGTGCTGGAGCGGTTCGCGCGCCGCGCGTCGGACCACGAGCTCGCCGAGACCGTCGGGAGCGGGACGACCGAGGACCGCCGCCGCCTGGACCTGCCCACGGCTGACGGTCGTCCCCGCCTCGATGCCCATGAGGTGCGCGGCGAGCAGCTCGGCGTCGACCCGGGGGCTCGGGACACCCGCGCCTGCGAGCAGCACCTCGGCCGCGCGCAGCGCCTCGGCCAGCGGCCCGCCGGTCATGCGTTCGCGGCGGCCAGCTGGGCGGCCTCGTCGGCGTCGATCGCCGACCGCACGACCGGGTCCAGGTCGCCGTCGAGCACGGCGTCGAGGTTGTACGCCTTGTAGCCCGTGCGGTGGTCAGCGATGCGGTTCTCGGGGTAGTTGTAGGTGCGGATCCGCTCGGAGCGGTCGACCGTGCGCACCTGCGAGCGGCGCGCCTGGCTCGCCGCCGCGGCGGCCTCCTCCTGCCTGGCCGCGAGCAGCCGCGCGCGAAGCACGCGCATCCCCTGCTCCCGGTTCTGCAGCTGGGACTTCTCGTTCTGCATCGACACCGTGATGCCGGTCGGCAGGTGCGTGATGCGGACGGCCGAGTCGGTCGTGTTGACCGACTGCCCGCCGGGTCCCGACGACCGGTACACGTCGATCCGCAGGTCGTTCTGGTCGATGGCGACCTCGGCGTCGTCCTCGGGCTCGGGCAGGACGAGCACGCCGGCGGCCGACGTGTGGATGCGCCCCTGCGACTCCGTGACGGGCACCCGCTGCACGCGGTGGACCCCACCCTCGTACTTCAGGCTCGCCCAGACACCTTGCGCGGCATCGGCGAGCGTGCCGCGCGACTTCACGGCGACGTGCACGTCCTTGTAGCCGCCGAGGTCGGACCCGGTCGACTCGATGATCTCCGTGCTCCAGCCCCGCCGCTCCGCATACCGCAGGTACATGCGCAGCAGGTCACCGGCGAACAGCGCCGACTCCTCGCCGCCCTCCCCCGCCTTGATCTCGAGGATCACGTCGCGGCCGTCGTCGGGATCACGCGGGACCAGGACGCGTCGCAACCGCTCGGCCGCCTGGTCGGCGGCGTCCTGCAAGCTCGGCAGCTCCGCGGCGAACGCCGGGTCGGCCTCGGCGAGCTCCGTGGCGTCCTCGACGTCGTCGGAGGCAGCCCGCCACGTGCGGTAGGCCGCGACGACCTGGCCCAGCTCGGCGTACCGGCGACCGAGCTTGCGTGCGCGCGCGGCGTCGGCGTGCACCTCAGGAGCGGACAGCTGGCTCTCGATCATGGCGTGCTCGGCGAGCAACGGCTCCGCCGCGGCGAACGGGTTGCTCATGCGGGGGACCTCCAGGGTCCAGGTGCTGCGGGGTGCTTCGGGTGCCTGCAGACAAGCGAACAGCGCCGGCGCCCTGCGGACGCTGCCATGGAGGGCAGCCGTCCGCCGGGCACCGGCGCTGTCGAGTTGCTAGCTGGCGGCGGTCGTCTTCTTGCCGTAGCGCGCCTCGAACCGGGCCACACGGCCACCGGTGTCAAGGATCTTCTGCTTGCCCGTGTAGAACGGGTGGCAGGCGCTGCAGACGTCGGCACGGATCTCGCCCGACTTCTGGGTCGACCGCGTGGTGAACGTGTTCCCGCACGTGCAGGTGACCTGGGTCACCACGTACGCGGGGTGGATGTCCTTCTTCACAGAAACTCTCCTCGGTGGGTTGTCCCCGGGTCGCGAGCGAGAACCGCTCACGTGAACCGCGGACCGACGAATCATTGTGCCAGAACCGTGCGGGGCGTCGAAATCTTCCCGATCGCCCCGCCCGGTCCCGTCGTGCTCAGTCGTGCTGGTTGTTCGCTCCGGGCGTGGTCTTCTGCACCTGGAGCAGGAACTCCGCGTTGGACTTCGTCTTGCGGAGCTTGTCGAGCAGCAGCTCGATGGCCTGCTGCTGGTCCAAGGCGCCCATGACGCGGCGCAGGGTCCAGACGATCTTCAGCTCGTCGGGCGCCATGAGGATCTCCTCGCGGCGCGTGCCCGATGCGTTCACGTCCACGGCCGGGAAGATGCGCTTGTCCGCGAGCGAACGGGAGAGCCGCAGCTCCATGTTCCCGGTGCCCTTGAACTCCTCGAAGATGACCTCGTCCATCTTGGACCCGGTCTCCACGAGCGCCGAGGCGAGGATCGTGAGCGACCCGCCGTGCTCGATGTTGCGCGCCGCCCCGAAGAACCGCTTCGGCGGGTAGAGCGCCGAGGCGTCGACACCACCGGAGAGGATGCGCCCCGATGCGGGTGCCGCGAGGTTGTAGGCCCGCGACAGGCGCGTGAGGGAGTCGAGCAGCACGACGACGTCCTGGCCGAGCTCGACGAGACGCTTGGCCCGCTCGATCGCCAGCTCGGCGACGATTGTGTGGTCGGAGGCGGGGCGGTCGAACGTCGAGGCGATCACCTCGCCCTTGACCGTCCGCTCCATGTCCGTGACCTCTTCGGGGCGCTCGTCGACGAGCACGACCATGAGGTGGACCTCGGGGTTGTTCGCGGTGATCGCGTTGGCGATCTGCTGCATGATGATCGTCTTGCCGGCCTTGGGCGGCGACACGATCAGACCGCGCTGGCCCTTGCCGATCGGAGCCACGATGTCGATCACGCGAGGCGAGATCTTGTTCGGCTCGTTCTCGAGCCGCAGCCGCTCCTGCGGGTAGAGCGGCGTCAGCTTGGCGAACTCGGGGCGGTCACGCGCCTCGTCCGGGTGCAGGCCGTTGACCGTGTCGAGGCGGACGAGCGCGTTGAACTTGGCCCGCGCCGCGCTGCTCTGGGGCAGCTGCTCCCCCTCGCGCTGCTGGCGCACCGCGCCCGTGATCGCGTCGCCGCGACGCAGGCCGGCCTTCTTGACCTGGCCGAGAGAGACGTACACGTCGCTCGGTCCGGGCAGGTAGCCGGTCGTGCGGACGAACCCGTAGTTGTCGTGGATGTCGAGGATCCCGGCGACGGGCAGCAGGACGTCGTCCTCGTTGACCTCGATCTCCTCGTAACCGGCAAGGTCGCCGCTCGGGCCACGCGTGACGGCGCGCCCACGCTTGGGACGCTCGCGGTCGCGGTACCGGTCGCGGGACCGACGACGGCGGCCGCCGCGCTCGTCGGTGTCGTCGAACGGGGCCTGGCCCTGTCCGCCGGCCTGACCCTGGCCGGAGCCCTGGTTGGCGCCCTGGTTCTGCGTGGTGTCGCGCGCCTGTCGCTGCCCGGACTGCTGCCCGCCGTCCTGGCGCGCACCGTCCTGGCGCGCACCGTCCTGGCGCGCGCTGCCGTCCTGACGCTGGGATCCGTCGGCCCGCTCGCCACCGTCCTGACGCGCGGCCGCGTCGACCTGGGGCGGAAGGCCGATGTCCGTACCCGCGTCACCGCGCGGCGCTCCCGCACCCCGGCCCGATCGGCGCGAACCGCGGCGCTCAGCGGCGACGGTCCCGATCGCGTCGAGGGCGCGCGCGGCACGGTCGTCGCGGGTCTCCCCGGGCGCGAGACGCACGTCGGGGGCCCGCTCGGGCTGCACGCGCTCGGTCTGCACAGGCTCGCTCGCCGCACGCTCGGACTGGCTGCGCTCGGACGGCGCCCGCTCCGTCTCGACGCGCCCGGTCTCGACGCGCTCGGTCTCCACGCGCTCGGCCCGCACACGCTCGGCCCGCACGCGCTCGGTCCGCGGCGCGGCCTGCGCGACGGCGCGCTCGGTCTGCGGCGCGGCCTGCGCGTCGGCGTGCTCGACGGACGTGGTGGTCCCAGCGTGCCCGCCGCCCCGCTTGATCTTGATCGCGTCCATGAGGTCGCTCTTGCGCATCTTGGACGTGCCCGCGACGCCGAGCTGGGCGGCAAGCACCTGCAGCTCAGGCAGGCGCAGCGTAGAGATCGCTGCTCCGCGGGCGGATCCACCGGTGTTGGCGTTCCCGGTGGACTCGATGGTGTCTGTCACGAAGGACCCTTCCCCCTCGTCATCGGCCGGCGTCCTGATTCGGATCGTGGCCTACGCCCGGGCATGGATGCCGGGACGATGATGGAGCCGCACGTGCTGCGTACGACGACGTCTGCGCACGTGGGCTGGATCGCTCCCGCTCGTCGTAGCTCTCGCGGCATCCGTCGCCAGATGGACTGAAGATCATCTGGAGCGCGGCACGCCGGAACGGAGCACGAGGTCCGGGGAACGACTCATGTTAGCACCGCGGCACCGACGGTTGTCCCGGGATCCGCGTCGTCGCGCGGGCGTTCACCCGATGGGCTGACGTCAGCCGACCTGCCAGGCACGCGCCCCGTCCAGGTCGACGCCCGGCCGCAGCACCCGCCAGCCGCCCATCTGACCGCCGAACGCAGCGGCGATCGCCTCGTCCGCGTCGGTCCGGCCGTCATCGGTCCGGCGCGCGAGCGCGAGGACCGTAGGTCCGGCGCCCGAGACCACCGCCGCGACACCGCGCGCGCGCAGCGCGTCGACGAGCGCGAGGGAGTCGGGCATGACGGCCCGACGGTAGCCCTGGTGCAGTCGGTCGACGGTCGCAGGGAAGAGCAGGTCCGGGCGTCGGCCGAGCGCCTCGACCAGGAGTGCCGCGCGCCCGGCCTGCGCGGCGGCGTCCGTGTGCGGGACGGTCGCCGGGAGCACACCCCGGGCAGCCTTGGTCGCGAGCCGCGAGCCGGGCACGATGACGACGGGTTCGATGTCGGCGTGCACGGCGAGCCGGACGGCGCGTGGGCGCACCGCCGTCGGATCCGCGTCGTCGGCCTCGAGCCACGCGATCGTGGCGCCGCCGAGGATCGCGGGCGCGGCGTTGTCGGGGTGCCCCTCGAGAGCGCAGGCGATGGCGAGGACGGCGTCGTCGTCGAGTGCCTCGGGCTCGGCGAGCAGGGCCCGCGCGAGCAGCACGCCGCCGACGGCGGCCGCCGCGGACGAGCCGAGGCCCCGACCGTGCGGGATGCGGTTGACGCACGTCAGGTGCAGGCCCGTCTGCGGAGCCCCGACGTGGTCGAGGGCGAGCCGCAGCGCGCGCACGACGAGGTGGTCCTCGCCGAGGGGGACCTCCCCCGCACCCTCGCCCGTGACCTCGACCACGACGTCGGGCGATCCGAGCGCGCGCACGTCGAGGTCGTCGTGCAGCGCGAGCGCGAGGCCGAGCGCGTCGAACCCGGGGCCTAGGTTCGCGCTCGTCGCCGGCACGCGGACCCGCGCGTGGTCGTGCCCCAGCCTCATGTGCGGCGCCGCTCAGCCGAGCTCGAGCGCGTCGGCGATCGCGACGACGTCGGCGGACACGCGCATCGGCGTGACCTCCGAGCCGTCCGCCGTGCGCAGGGCCCACTGCGGGTCCTTGAGCCCGTGACCCGTGACGGTCACGACGATGCGTGCGCCCACGGGGACGCGACCCTGCGCGGCCAGCGCGAGGATGCCCGCGACGCCCGCGGCCGACGCGGGCTCGACGAACACCCCGACCTTGCTCGACAGGATCTTGTGGGCCGCGAGGATCTGCTCGTCCGTGACGGCCTCGATGAGACCGCCCGAGGTGTCGCGCGCGTCGATCGCCTGCTGCCACGAGGCGGGGTTCCCGATCCGGATCGCCGTCGCGATGGTCTCGGGCTCGGTGACCGGGTGGCCCAGCACGATCGGTGCCGAGCCCGCCGCCTGGAAGCCCCACATCGCGGGCGTCCGGGTCGCGACCGCTGGCAGCGAGCTGCCCGCGTCGAGCCCCGCGTACTCGCGGTAGCCCTTCCAGTACGCCGTGATGTTGCCCGCGTTGCCGACGGGCAGCGCGTGGATGTCGGGAGCGTCGCCGAGCGCGTCGACGACCTCGAACGCACCCGTCTTCTGGCCCTCGATCCGGTCGGGGTTGACCGAGTTCACCAGCTCGACGGGGTACGCCTCAGCGAGCTTGCGGGCCGCGACCAGGCAGTCGTCGAAGTTGCCGTCGACCTGCAGGAGCCGAGCGCCGTGCGCGATCGCCTGGCTCAGCTTGCCCATCGCGATCTTGCCGTCGGGGACCAGCACCGCGCAGAGCATGCCCGCCGCCGTCGCGTACGCCGCGGCCGACGCCGAGGTGTTGCCGGTCGAGGCGCACACCACGACCTTGGCCCCACGCCCCGCCGCCGACGAGATCGCGGTCGTCATCCCGCGGTCCTTGAACGAGCCCGTGGGGTTCATCCCCTCGACCTTGAGGTACACGTCCGCCCCGGTGAGCGCGGAGAGCGCGGGCGCGGGGACGAGCGGCGTGCCGCCCTCGCCCAGCGTGATCACGCGGCGCTGCACGTGCTCCGGGAGTCGGTCTGCGTACTCGGCGATGACTCCTCGCCACTGGTGTGCCATCAGGCTCCCTCGACTCGCAGGACAGAGATGACGCGGCGCACGGAGTCGAGCTCGGCGATCGCGGCGACCGTGCCCGCGAGCGCCTCCTCGGAGGCCTCGTGCGTCGTGATGATGAGGAGCGCGACGCCGTCGCGTCCCTGCGCCCCAGGCAGCTCGGGCACCTGGCGGATGGCCTCGATCGAGACGCCGCGGTCACCGAGGGTCGTCGCCACCTGCGCGAGCACCCCGGGACGGTCGGTCACGTCGAGCCGGATCTGGTAGCGCGTGCGGGCGGCCGACGCGGGCAGCACCGGCAGGGCCGCGTACGACGACTCGACCGGACCCCTGCCGCCGAGCACGCGGTGCCGCGCGACCGACACGACGTCGCCGAGCACCGCCGAGGCCGTCGGCGCGCCGCCGGCCCCACGCCCGTAGAACATGAGCTCGCCAGCAGCCTCGGCCTCGACGAACACGGCGTTGAACGCACCGCGGACGCCCGCCAGGGGATGGGCCACGGGCACGAGCGCGGGGTGCACGCGCACCTGGATCCCGTCGCCCTGGCGCTCGGCGATCGCGAGCAGCTTGATGACGTAGCCCGTGCGCTCGGCCCAGGCCACGTCGTCCGCCGTGACGGAGCTGATGCCCTCACGGTCGACGTCGTCGATCGACACCCGCGTGTGGAACGCGAGCGACGCGAGGATCGCCGCCTTCGCCGCGGCGTCGTACCCCTCGACGTCGGCCGTCGGGTCGGCCTCGGCGTAGCCGAGCGACTGGGCCTCGGCGACGGCCGCGTCGAGGTCGAGCCCCTCGGTCGCCATGCGGTCGAGCACGTAGTTGGTCGTGCCGTTGAGGATGCCCAGGACCCGCAGCACGCGGTCGCCGACGAGCGACTCGCGCACGGGTCGGACGATCGGGATCGCGCCGGCGACGGCCGCCTCGAAGTACAGGTCCACCTGCGCGGCGTCCGCAGCGGCGTACAGCGTGGGACCGTCCTGCGCGAGGAGCGCCTTGTTGGCGGTGACGACCGCGGCACCGTGAGCGATCGCGCTGAGCAGCAGGCTGCGCGCGGGCTCGATGCCGCCCATCACCTCGACGACGACATCGGCCCGCGTCACGAGCTCCGCGGCGTCCGTCGTCAGCAGCGCACGGTCGACGACGGGGTCACGGTCGGCCGCGAGGTCGCGCACGGCGACCCCCACGAGCTCGAGCGGAGCGCCGACGCGAGCCGCGAGGTCGGCGGCCTGCGTCACGAGGAGGCGCACGACCTCGGTGCCCACGACCCCGGAGCCGAGGACGGCGACCCGCAGCGGTGCGGGGCCCGGCTGCGAACGACCGGCAGCCGCCTGCCCATCAGGAGCTGTCACTGCGTCCGCCTCCGCCTCCGGGCCGCGCCCGGTCGGTCGTCGTGGTCAAGGAGTCCGGTCGACAGCTCGCCTCGCGGCGCTGTCCGGAACGCCTCAAAGGATAGGGGGCGTCAGCCCTGGTCGAGGGCCAGGAGGTCGTCCTCGGTCTCGCGACGGACGAGCACCCGGGTCGCACCGTCGGTCACGGCCACGACGGGTGGGCGTGGGACCTGGTTGTAGTTGGACGCCATCGAACGCCCGTAGGCCCCGGTCGCGGGCACCGCCAGCAGGTCGCCGGGTGCCACGTCGGCGGGCAGCTGGACCTCGTGCACGACGATGTCGCCGCTCTCGCAGTGCTTGCCCACGACGCGGCACAGCGCGAGGGGTGCCGAGCTCGTGCGCGACGCCAGCTCGGCGTGGTACTGCGCGCCGTAGAGCGCCGGGCGCAGGTTGTCGCTCATGCCGCCGTCGACCGAGACGTACGTGCGCACCCGCCCGTCGTCGAGCGTCACGGGCTTGACCGTCCCGACCGTGTAGAGCGTGCAGGTCGTGGGTCCGACGATGGCCCGACCGGGCTCGACGGAGACGCGCGGGAGCGCGGTGCCGAGCTCGGCGCACGCCGCGTCGACCGCCGCGGCCATGTCCTTCGCGATGCGGTCCGGGTCGAGCGGCACGTCGCCCGGCAGGTACGCGATGCCGTACCCGCCGCCGAGGTCCACCTCGGGCACGAGGTAGCCGGTCTCCGCTGCCAGCTCGGCGCGCAGCCGCAGCACCTTGCGCGCGGCCACCTCGAAGCCCGACGGGTCGAGGATCTGCGAGCCGATGTGGGAGTGGAGGCCGAGCAGGCGCAGCTCGGGGCGGGCCAGCACCGCCCGCAGCGCCGCGACCGCGGGGCTCGGCGCGCCGTCCGGACCGGGGACGAGCGACAGCCCGAACTTCTGGTCCTCGTGCGCGGTCGAGATGTACTCGTGCCCGCCGGCGTGCACGCCCGTCGTGACCCGGACCATGACCGGCGCGGGCTCGCCCCGACGTGCGCGGACGGCCTCAGCGATCCGCTCGACCTCGCCGAGGGAGTCGACGATGAGCCGCCCGACGCCGGCCTCGAGCGCTCGGGTGATCTCCGCGTCGGACTTGTTGTTGCCGTGCAGGCCGATGTCCGCGCCGGGGACACCCGCGCGCAGCGCGATCGCGAGCTCGCCGCCGGTGGCCGTGTCGACCCGCAGACCCTCCTCGTGGGCCCAGCGCGCGACCGCGACGGACAGGAACGCCTTGCCCGCGTAGTACACGTCGACGTCGGTCCCGATCGCGGTGAACGCCGCGGTGAAGGCTGAGCGGTAGGCGCGTGCCCGGGCCCGGAAGTCGGCCTCGTCGAGCACGTACGCCGGTGTCCCGTGCTGTGCCGCGAGCGCGCGCAGGTCGACGCCCGCGACCGCGAGCGCGCCGTCGGGCAGGCGCGTGGTTCCGCTCGACCAGGGCGCGCCCGTCACATCCGCTCCGGCGCGCTCACGCCCAGCAGCTCGAGCCCGTTCGCGAGGACCTGACGGGTCGCGTCGTTGAGCCACAGCCGCGTGCGGTGGGTGTCCGAGACGACCTCGTCCCCGAAGGGCGCGACCCGGCGCTGGTCGTACCACTTGTGGTACGACCCGGCGAGCTCCTCGAGGTAGCGCGCGACGCGGTGCGGCTCGCGCAGCTCGGCCGCGTGCGCGACGACCCCCGGGAAGCCGGCGATCTGCCCGAGCAGCACGGACTCCGAGGGGTGGTCCAGGAGGTTCGCGTCGAAACCGTCGGCACGGTCGACGCCCGCCTCGGCCGCGTTGCGCGCCACGTTGACCGTGCGGGCATGCGCGTACTGCACGTAGAAGACCGGGTTGTCGTTCGTCGCGGTCACGAGCAGGTCGAGGTCGATGTCGAGGGTCGAGCTCGCGGCGGACCGGGCGAGCGCGTAGCGGGCGGCGTCGATCCCGACCGCGTCGACGAGGTCGTCGATCGTGACGATGTTGCCCGCGCGCTTCGACATCCGGACGGGCTCGCCGTCCTTGACGAGGTTGACCATCTGGCCGATGAGGATCTCCAGGTTGACCCACGGGGTGTCCCCGAAGGCCGCGCACATCGCCATCATGCGGCCGATGTACCCGTGGTGGTCCGCGCCGAGCATGATGATGACGCGGTCGAAGCCGCGCTCGCGCTTGTCGAGGTAGTAGGCGAGGTCCCCCGCGATGTAGGCGGCGTTGCCGTCCGACTTGACGATGACGCGGTCCTTGTCGTCGCCGAAGTCGGTCGTGCGCAGCCACGTGGCGCCGTCGGCCTCGTAGATGTGGCCGAGCTCGCGCAGCCGCGCCACGGCCCGGTCGACCGCCCCCGACTCGTGCAGCGAGTCCTCGTGGAAGTACACGTCGAAGTCGACCCGGAAGTCGTGCAGCTTGGCCTTGATCTCGCCGAACATCTGGTCGACGCCGCGGGAGCGGAACACCTCCTGCGCCTCGGGCTCGGGCAGCGTGCGCGGGTCCGGCTGGCCGTCGGCGACCGCTGTGGCGATGACGGAGTCGGCGATGTCGGAGATGTACTGGCCGCCGTAGCCGTCCAGCGGCGCCTCGGCGCCCATCGCGCGGGCGAGCAACGACCGGGCGAAGCGGTCGATCTGCTCGCCGTGGTCGTTGAAGTAGTACTCGCGGGTGACCTCGGCCCCGGCCGCCTGCAGCAGCCGCGCGAGAGAGTCGCCCACCGCCGCCCAGCGCACACCACCGATGTGGATGGGTCCGGTCGGGTTCGCCGAGACGAACTCCAGGTTGATGCGCTCCCCCGCGAGCACCGTGCCGCGGCCATAGGCGGGCCCGGCGTCGACCACGGTGCGGGCGAGCTCGCCGGCCGCGGCCGTGTCGAGCGTGATGTTCAGGAAGCCGGGACCGGCGACGTCGACCTTCGCGACGCCCGGGTGGTCGCCCAGCCGGCGCGCAAGCTCCTCGGCGAACGCACGGGGGTTCGTCCCGGCCTTCTTGCCGAGCTGCATCGCGACGTTCGTCGCCCAGTCGCCGTGCTCGCGCTGACGGGGTCGCTCGACGCGCACCTGCGCGGGCACGGCGGACGGGTCGAGCGCGAACGTGCCGTCGTCGACGGCGGCCACGAGGGCAGCACGGAGGGCCTCGGAGAGCTCAGCGGGGGTCACCGGACAAGGGTAGCGAGCCGTCGGCGGGCCCCCGTCCGCCCCACGTGTCCTCGAGCATAACGGGCCGGCACGCGACCCAGCCTGCGGCGAGCAGCACCACGAGGGTCACGAACAGGAACCCGAACGGCGCCTCCCACCGACCCGTCGACCCATAGAGGACACCGACGAGCAGCGGTCCGATGGCCGCGATGGCGTAGCCCACGCCCTGCGTGAACCCTGAGAGCGAGACGGCACCGGCCGACGTGCGAGTGCGCAGGTTGATGAGCGTCAGGAGCAGCGGGAAGGTGCCGGGACCGAGCCCGATCAGCACCATCCAGAGTCCCACCGCCGCCGAGGGAGCGACCAGCAGCCCGGCGTACCCCACGACCCAGCAGCCGACGAAGGCGGTGGCGACCCAGAACGGGTTGCGCAGCCTCGTCGCCACGAGGGGCACGACGAGGGAGGCGGGCAGGCCGAAGATCGCGACGACCGCGAGCCACCGGCCGCCCGCGGCCTCGCCGAAGCCCGCGTCGATGAGGAGCTGCGGGATCCACGCAAAGATCACGTACGAGTTGAGCGAGTTCATCCCGAACGTCACGGCGAGCCCCCAGGCGAGCGGGCTGCGCCACACGCGCCCCTCCCCGCGGTGCCGCGAGTCGAGCGCCGGGGTGTGCCGGGGCGAGCGGCGCAGGACGCCCGCGAGCGCCGCGCGGGCCGTCGCCGACCGCACGACGACGACGAGCCACGGGACCGCCGCGACGACGCCGACCGCACCCCAGGACCCGAGCGCCACGCGCCAGCCGAGCCGGTTCGCGAGGGGGACGGCGAGCAGCGGCGGGATCGCCGTGCTGAACGACATCGCGACCGAGTAGACGGCGGTGACGGGGCCGATCCGGTCGGGGAAGTACCGCTTGACGAGCGGCGGGAGCAGGACGTTGCCCATCCCCATGCCCGCGAGCGCGATGACGGACCAGCCGAGGAAGCCTGCCGAGGTCGTCGCGGTCGAGCGCGCGACCTCGCCGAGCACCGAGACGAGCGTGGCGACGACCAGGGTCGGCTCGAGCCCGAGGCGCCGCGACACCATCGGTGCGAGCGAGCCGAACAGCGCGAACGAGGCGACGGGGATGGTGCCGAGCACGCCCGCGAGGGTCGGCGAGAGCGCGACGTCGACGCGCACGGCGTCGAGGATCGGGCTCACGGCGGCGACCGCGATCCGCAGGTTGAGTGCCACGAGCACGATCCCGACGAGGACGACGACGCGGCCTCGCCACCAGGCGGTGCGCCCTGTGAGTAACATCCGGACCAACTTCGCGCTCGGTCTGACAGGGCGGCGTCGGGGCGAGTGGTGCTGCACCGGCACATGTGACAAGGAGAATACCTGGGATGATTCGTCGCACCGGATTGATCGACGGCGCGGTCGACACGCTACGTGAGCGGATCACCGCGGGTGAGTGGCCGGTCGGCACGCGGATCCCGCCGGAACCCGCCCTCGCCGAGCTCCTCGGGGTCGGCCGCAACACCGTGCGTGAGGCCGTGCAGTCCCTCGTGCACGCCGGCCTGCTCGCACGGCGCCAGGGGTCCGGCACCTACGTGCTCTCGACCTCCGAGCTCACCGTGACCATCGGACGGCAGATCGCCGACGCGCACCAGCGCGACGTCGTCGAGGTCCGACGCAGCCTCGAGGTCGAGGCCGCCCGCCTCGCCGCGAACCGGCGGACCGCGACCGACGTCGCCCTGCTGCTCCAGATGCGGGACGCGCGGGCCCACGCGCACGCCCTCGGAGACCTCGACGCGATGGTCTCGACCGACCTCGAGCTGCACCTGGCGATCGCGCGCACGGCCCGCAACCCCGTGCTGCTCTCGCTGTACGAGAGCCTCCTGGACGCCATCAGCGCGAACATCCGGTTCAACTTCGAGCGGCCCGTGTCCAACGGGTCGGACGACACGGGGCACGACGACCTCGTCGCCGCGATCGGCGCGGGCGACGAGCCGCGCGCCGTCGCGGAGGTCGAGACGTACCTCTCGAGGCAGCTCGCGCGCGGCTGATCTCGCGCTGGTCGCGCGCGATCCCCAGCACGCGTCGGCGGCACCCGCCGACGCGTGCTGATAGTCTCGTGCACCGCATCAACTGCTGATCGATCGGCCATCTCCTCGGAGCTTCCGCGGAGCCGGGCCGGAAGGTTCGCCGTTGTCGCCGGCCCGCGTAGCTCAGTGGATAGAGCGTCCGCCTCCGGAGCGGAAGGCCGAAGGTTCGAATCCTTTCGCGGGCACCCCTCATCGCGTGGCACGACCGAGCGCCTGGCACGACGGCGTGCTGTCCCGCACCACCGTGGGTCGTTCTGGCCACGACTCCCCGGGAGGCCCCATGAGTCACGTCGCGCTCTTCGCCCTCGTCGTCGGCGCGGTCGGGATCGCCGCGCTGTGCCGCCGCTGGGGCTGGTCGCCGCCCCTCGTGCTCGTCGCAGCGGGGCTCGTCGTCTCGTTCGTGCCGGCGGTGCCGCGCTTCGAGGTCGACTCGACGATCATCCTCGAGTTCGTCCTGCCGCCGCTGCTGTACTCCGCGGCGCTGTCGAGCTCGTACCAGGACTTCCGCCGCTCGCGGAACTCGATCCTGCGGCTCGGCGTCGGGCTCGTGCTCGTCACCGCGGCCGCGGTCGCGCTCGTCGCATGGGCGATCGTCCCCGAGCTGCCGATCACGGCGGCCCTCGTCCTCGGCGCGGTCGTCGCGCCGCCGGACGCGGTGGCCGCTGTCGCCGTCGGCCGCCGGCTCGGCCTGCCCCGGCGGGTCATGACGCTGCTCACGGGCGAGAGCCTCATCAACGACGCGACGTCGCTCACCCTGTACAAGGTCGCGATCGCGGGCGTGGCGACCGGCGCGACCGTCCCGTCCACAGGCGTGCGTGTCTTCATGGTCGCGGTGCTCGTCGGCACCGGGCTCGGCCTCGTCATCGGGTGGGTCGTGCACCGCCTGCGGCTGCACCTCGACGACCCGGTGGTCGCGTCCACGATCGGGCTCCTCACGCCGTTCGCCGCGTACTGGGCCGCGGAGTCGCTCGGCGGCTCGGGCGTCCTCGCGGTCGTCGCCGCCGGGCTGTACCTCGGGCACACCGCGCCGCAGGCGGGGTATGCGACGCGGCTGTACGAGACGCCGGTGTGGTCGACGGTCGACCTGCCGCTCGAGGCGTTCACGTTCGCCCTCATTGGCGTCCAGCTCAAGTGGGTCCTCGGCGACGTCATCGCCTCCGACCAGGGGCTCGGCATCGCGATGGCGCTCTCGCTCGCCGTCCTCGCCACCGTGGTCCTCGTCCGACCGCTGTACGTGTTCGCGACAGCCCGGGTGGACCTCATCCGCCTGCGCGGCAGCCACCGCACACCCCACGACGCACTCTCCACCTCCGAGCACGCCGTCGTCTCCTGGGCCGGGATGCGCGGGGTCGTGACCCTGGCGGCCGCGGCCGCGATCCCGGCGACCGTCAACGGGGCACCGTTCCCCGCCCGGGCGACCCTCCAGCTCGTCGCGTACGCGGTCGCCATCGGGACCCTGCTGCTGCAGGGGCTCAGCCTGCCGTGGGTCATCCGGCGGCGGAGCGTCGAGGAGCACGACGACGCCGAGCGCGACGCGGCCCAGGAGGCCGCGCTGCGCCTCGCGACCGCAGCCGCTGCGCAACGGGTCATCGAGAGCAAGACGGCCGCGTGGTCGCGCGAGCTGGGCGCGACCCAGGCGAAGGCCGTGACCGACGCCCTCGTGCACGCAGGAAACGTGCGCGCACAGGCTGCGGCTGCGATGCTTGACCCAGCGCGCGGTGACGACGACCCCGCCCTTGCCGGTGCACCCGCCGCCCCGGTTCGAGGCAAGCGGGGCCACCGTCTTCGCCGCGAGATCCTCGCCGCACAGCGCCAGGTGCTCGTCGCACGGCGCGACGCCGGCGAGCTGGATGAAGCAGTCATGCGGCGCGTGCTGCGGGAGCTCGACCTCGAGGACGAGCGGATGTCCGCGTCGTGGCTCAACCGCGTGTGATCTGCGCCACAGGACTTTAGACACATCGAATCGGGCAATGCGTCGCATAGCCTCGTGTACGAGGTCAACGGAGATCTCGTTCACTCACCGACAACGTGGGGAGCACCCCGTGACCAGCTTGACCACCCCTGACGCCGCAATTGCTGGCGCCATCGACCAGCTCGTCGAGGGCGCGAACAAGGCCCTCGCCGAATACGCACGCTTCACCCAGGAAGACATCGACCACATCGTGCGGAAGGCGTCCGTCGCGGCGCTGAACCAGCACGGTGAGCTCGCGCTCCTGGCGGTCAACGAGACCGGTCGCGGCGTGTTCGAGGACAAGGCCGTGAAGAACATCTTCGCGTGCGAGCACGTCACCAACTCGATGTCCTCGCTCAAGACGGTCGGCGTGATCAACCGCGACGACCTGGCGGGCATCATCGAGATCGCGGAGCCCGTCGGGGTCATCTGTGGCGTCACGCCCGTGACCAACCCGACGTCGACCGCGATCTTCAAGGCCCTCATCGCCCTCAAGACGCGCAACCCGATCGTCTTCGGGTTCCACCCGAGCGCGCAGCAGTCGTCGGTCGCCGCGGCCCGCGTCGTCCGCGACGCGGCTGTCGCCGCCGGCGCACCCGAGAACTGCATCCAGTGGGTCGAGGAGCCGTCGCTCGCGGCGACGTCCGCACTCATGAACCACCCGGGCGTCGCGCTCATCCTGGCGACCGGCGGCAACGCGATGGTCCGCGCGGCGTACTCGTGCGGCAAGCCCGCTCTCGGCGTGGGCGCCGGAAACGTGCCCGCATACATCGAGAAGACGGCAAAGCTCAAGCGCGCCGTCAATGACGTCGTCCTGTCGAAGGCATTTGATAACGGAATGATCTGCGCCTCTGAGCAGGCCGTCATCATTGACGACGAGATCTATGACGCCGCGATGGCCGAGTTCGACGTCCTTCACGCCTACCGCGTGAACAAGAAGGAGAAGGCGCTCCTCGAGAAGTTCATCTTCGGTGTCGAGGCCAAGGGCAAGAACTGCGGCGAGGCCAAGCTCAACGCCTCGGTCGTCGGGCAGCTGCCCAGCTGGATCGCGGAGAAGGCCGGCTTCACTGTCCCGGCCGACACCTCGATCATCCTTGCCGAGGTCAGCGGGGTCGGACCGGACGAGCCGCTGACGCGCGAGAAGCTGTGTCCCGTGCTCGCGGTGCTGCGCGCCAAGTCGACCGAGCAGGGCCTGACCTACGCCGAGCAGATGGTCTCGTTCGACGGCCTCGGCCATTCGGGTGCGATCCACACGCAGGACGACGCGCTCATCGAGGAGTTCGGCAGCCGGGTCAAGGCGGTGCGCATCATCGTCAACGCGCCCTCGTCGCTCGGTGGCATCGGTGACATCTACAACTCGTTCATCCCGTCGCTGACCCTGGGTTGCGGCTCCTACGGCCACAACTCGGTCTCCAACAACGTCTCGGCGGTGAACCTGGTGAACATCAAGCGGATCGGTCGCCGCAACAACAACCTGCAGTGGTTCAAGGTCCCGGCCAAGACGTACTTCGAGCCGAACGCGATCCGCTACCTCTCCGACATGGCTGACGTCGAGCGCGTGACGATCGTCACCGACTCGACGATGACCACGCTGGGCTTCGTCGACAAGATCATCGACGTCCTCAACCGCCGGTCGAACAAGGTCGCGCTGCAGATCATCGACCAGGTCGAGCCCGAGCCGAGCGTCAAGACCGTGCAGGCCGGTGCCGCGCAGATGCGCCACTTCCGTCCCGACACGATCATCGCCCTCGGTGGCGGCTCGCCCATGGACGCCGCGAAGGTCATGTGGCTGCTGTACGAGCACCCCGAGATGGTCTTCTCCGACCTGAAGCAGAAGTTCTTCGACGTGCGCAAGCGCGCGTTCAAGTTCCCGGTGCTGGGGGAGCTCGCCAAGCTCGTGTGCATCCCGACCACGTCGGGCACGGGCGCCGAGGTCACGCCGTTCGCCGTCATCTCCGACCCGGAGACCGGCAAGAAGTACCCGCTCGCGGACTACGCGCTGACCCCGACGGTCGCGATCATCGACCCGATCCTGACCGCGAAGATGCCGCGCTCGCTCGCCGCCGACTCGGGCTTCGACGCCCTGACGCACGCGACCGAGGCCTATGTCAGCGTGTACGCGAACGACTTCACCGACGGCATGGCGCTCCAGGCGATCCGCCTGATCTTCGACAACCTCGCCCAGAGCGTCAACGGGGTCCCGGAGACCCCCGAGACGGCCGCGGCGCGCGAGAAGATGCACAACGCCGGGACGATCGCGGGCATGGCGTTCGGCAACGCGTTCCTCGGGATCGTGCACGCGATGGCCCACGTCGTCGGCTCGACGTTCCACCTGGTGCACGGCCGCACGAACGCGACCCTGCTGCCGCACGTCATCCGCTACAACGGGACCGTGCCGACCAAGCTCACGAGCTGGCCGAAGTACGAGAGCTACGTCGCGCCGGAGCGGTTCCAGCAGATCGCGGCCATGCTCGGCCTGCCGGCGACGACACCGGCCGAGGGCGTCGAGTCCTACGCCCTCGCGGTCGAGTCGCTGCGGGCCAAGGTCGGGATCCCCGCGTCGTTCCAGGCGCAGGGTGTCGACGAGCAGGACTTCATCGGCCGCCTCGACGAGGTCGCCATGGGGGCCTACGAGGACCAGTGCGCACCCGCCAACCCGCGGATGCCCATGCTGGCCGACATGAAGGACATCATGACGGCCGCGTACTACGGCACGTCGCTCGGCGAGGTGCGCAGCCGTCGGGAGCTCCCGGCCGCTGTCGCCGAGGTCGCCGAGCCCGTCGCCGAGGTCGCCGCCTCGACCGAGGGTGATGTCGTCACAGCCTGACAGCTCAGCGCCTGACCGAGCGCCCCGCCCCGCAGATCACTGCGGAGCGGGGCGCTCGTACGTCCGGGCCCGTCACCCGACCTGGGCCAGGACCCGCGACAAGGCACACTGGTCGGAGCACACCCATCACCGACCCTCCTGGAGGCGCTCGTGCGCACCGCGACCACCCTGACCGCCCGCACGACCGCATCGCTCGCCGCGTGCGCCGTCGCCGTGACCCTGGCCGTCGCCGGGTGCTCGGACGTGCGCGACCAGGCCGGCGCGCTGACGACGCAGGCGCAGTCCGCGGTGGAGAGCGCCAAGGCGCTCGCCGACGGCTTCGCGGCGCAGGTCGACCGCGCACGCACGGACCTGGCGGCGGCACGGACCGCGATCGACGACGCCAAGGCTCAGCTGGGCTCGCTCGACGCGACCGCTCGCGCGACCGCGCAGGACGCGGTCGATCAGGCCACGGCTGCCCTCGACTCGGCGAAGACCGCGCTCGACACCGCGTCCGCCGACGGCGCCGGCCCCGCAGCCGACCAGCTCGCCGCCGCCCAGAGCGCTCTCGACGCCGCACGCACGAAGCTCGACGCCGCCGCCGCGTCGACCGACGGCGGCGCCCGCAGTGCGATGGACGCGCTGGCCGCGCAGGTCGAGGCGCTGCGGGTCGAGGTCGAGAAGGCCACGACCCCCTGAGGTCTGTCCCGGCCTGCGCCGGGTGAATTACAGGATCAGCCACCGGAAGTGTTGTCTCTCGCCCCACCGCTGCCGATCCTCAGAGGTATGACCACCATCCGGCCCCCGGAGCGCATCACGCGCCATCATCACCTCGAGTGGTGGGTGGTGACCGCCTGGGGATCGATCGCCCTGGTCGTGGCGGCGGGCGTCGCGGCCGCCGCCGGCGTCGGCTGAGCAGCGGCCCGCGCACCGCCGCGGCTCAGGTGGTCCAGCCGCCCGAGCGGTAGGCCGGGGTCGCCAGCGCGAGCACGAGCAGAGCCGCCAACGATGCGCCTGCCATCACCCCCGTCATCGCCACCGTCGTGCCGCCCAGGACGCCGACGAGCGGGGCCACGGTCCCGGACACGAGAGCCTGCGTCCCGCCGATGAAGGCCGCCGCGGTCCCGGCCATCTCGCCGTGCCGGCCGAGCGCGAGCGCCGAGGCGTTGGGGGGCGTGACGTTGACGAGCGCGAGAGCGAGCCACAGGACGACGAGCAGCGCGGGCAGCCCGCCCGCGCCGGTGGCGCCGATGCCGAGGAGCACGAGCCCGAGCGCCAGCGACACCGGCACGATGACGCGGATGATCCGGATCGGCGCATAGCGCCGGACGAGCCAGGCGTTGACCTGCGCCCCGCCGACGAGGCCCAGGCCGTTGACGGCGAACAGCAGCGCGAACTGGTTCGCGGACAGCCCGTACCCCTCGCGCAGCACGAAGGGAGACCCGACCACGTAGCTCATGAGCCCCGCGGCGCCCAGACCCGGCAGGATGGCGAGCGCGAGGAAGTGACGGTCGCGCAGCAGCGTCCGGTAGCCCGCGAGCGCCGAGCTCAGGCCGCCGTCGCGCCGCCGCTCCCCCGGCAGCGTCTCGGGCAGCCGGCGCCACACCACGACCCACAGCCCGACGCCGAACACCCCGAGCGCGACGAACACGCCCCGCCAGCCGACCTGACCCGCGATGAGGCCGCCGATGCTGGGGGCGAAGAGCGGCGCGACCCCGATGACGAGCATGAGCCGCGACAGCAGCCGGGATGCGTCGGAACCCACGAACCGGTCCCTGATGACGGCCATCGCCACCACCGAGGCCGAGGCGTTGAAGAACCCCTGGGCGACGCGAAGCGCGACGAGCGGCAGGATCCCCGGCGCGATCGCGCACAGCAGCGAGGTCAGGACGTGCAGCGCGATGCCGACGAGCACGGGCCTGCGCCGCCCGAACCGGTCCGACATGGGACCGATGACGAGCTGTCCGACGGCGCCGCCGATCATCATCCCGGTCATCGTCAGCTGGACGGCCGCGGTGCCTGTCCCGAGGTCGCGCGCCACGTCCGGCAGCGACGGCAGGTAGATGTCGGTCGAGACCGCCGGGAGGGCTGCCATCGAGCCGAGCAGCAGGACGTACCTGGCATGGGGGCGGTACGTCGGGGTGGGCGTGACCGCGGGTGTGCTGGTGCTCATCGCAGCCGATCATCCCATCGCGACGAACGTGAGGCGAATCGATTCGATCGGCAGGGGTCGGGGGTCTGCGAGAGGCTGAGGCCATGTGTGGTCGGTATGCCTCGTTCCGGGAGGACCAGCAGATCGCCGACGAGTTCGCGATCGCCTCGGTCGCCGACGACGTGCGCCTCCTGCCGCCGTCGTGGAACCTCGCACCCACCGACCCGGTCCGGATCGTCGTCGACCGGCCCGAGCGCCTCGAGGACGGGACGCACGGCGCGCTCACGCGCCAGCTGCGCACCGCGCGCTGGGGACTCGTGCCGTCGTGGGCGACGGACCCGTCGATCGGCAACCGGCTGATCAACGCCCGCGTCGAGAGCCTGCTCGGCAAGCCCGCCTTCAAGCGACCGTTCGCGCTGCGCCGGGCGCTGCTCCCCGCCGACGGCTACTACGAGTGGCAGGCGCCCGAGCCGGGTGCGCTGACGCGGACGAAGCAGCCCTACTACCTCCACCCGGCTGACGGCGGGCCCCTCGCACTCGCGGGGCTCTACGAGTTCTGGAAGGACCCCACCAAGGCTGACGACGACCCCACGCGCTGGCTCGTGTCCGCGACGATCATCACGACCGCGGCGACCGGTGAGCTGGCGCGCATCCACGACCGTCGCCCGCTCATGCTCCGCCGGGAGGCGTGGGACGCGTGGCTCGACCCCGCCGTCGACGCCGCCGGGGCCATGGAGCTCGTGCTCGGACCCGTACCCGAGGTCGTCGCGACCGCGATCTCGACGGCGGTCAACGCGGTCGCCAACGACGGGCCCGAGCTCATCCGCCCGGTCGACTGACCGCGACCGGGTCGATCGCACCCGGCTCGTCGATCACGCCGCGCGAGTCAGGCCGATCGGTTCGCGACGCGTGGGTCACGCCGAGCGCAGCAGCACCGGGGCGATCGGCCCGATCCCCGCGAGCTCGCGCTCGGGCAGCGTCTCGACCACGAACCGCGCGTCGCCTGCGAGCAGCTCGCCCGTTGCCGTGTCCGTGAGGACGGCGCTCGGGTCGGCGATGTCCGTGAGCCTGGCCGCGAGGTTGACCGAGGGGCCGAACACGTCCCCGAACCGGGACAGGACCCGTCCCCACACGAACCCGACGCGCACCGGCGTCACGCCCCGCGCGCCCTCGGCGAGCCCCCGGCGACCTGCTCGAGCTCGACGTCGAGCTCTCCGCCGAGCTCACGGGCGAGCCCGAGCGCGACCTGCGCGCCCGTGACGACGTCGTCGGCCACGAAGAGCACGGCGTCGCCGATCGTCTTGACGACGCGGCCACCCGCGTTCGTCACGACGTTCCGGGCGGCGTACTCGAACCGCTGCACGAACTCGGAGAGGTCCGTCGAGCCGAGGCCCGCGGTCCGCCGGGTGAACGAGACCATGTCGGCGAACCCGACGGCCCGGGCGAGCGGCAGACCGTCCCGGTCGGCGCCGGAGGTGCGCTGCTCGCCGTAGTCGGCGGCGAGCCGTCCGGCGATCGCGGCGAGCTGGCGGCGCCACGCGTGCACGAGCTGCGCCTCGAGCAGGGGGGCGAGGTCGGCGAGCCGGTCGAGGACGAGGAGCCGGGCACTCGTGTCGTCGAGCCCGTACCGGGTGGCCATGTCCTCGACGAGGGCCTCGACCTGCCACAGCGCGAGGCGGTCGGCGGTGTGGCCGAGCGCCCGGGTCAACGACGACGCGGTCCGCAGCGCGAATCCCCGCTCACGGATCATCCGCGACACACGCCCGACCGCGTCGGCGTCCTGCTCGGTGAACACCACGTCGTCCGCCTCGGGGTGCGGGAGCCCCAGCGTCTGCCAGTACAGCCGGACGAAGTCGAGCGGTGCGTCGATCCGCCCCGCGAGGTCCCGCAGCGTCAGCGTGCGCGGACCCCCGAGCAGCACGTCGTCGAGCTCGGCGAGGGTCGAGGCAGCTGCCCCGGCGGGTGTCGACGTGGCGTCGACGGTCGGTGTGCCGTCGGTCGGCGCGTCGTCGGCACGCGCCTCGTCGGCAGGCGGCGAGGCGGCGGCACCCGCGGCAGTCGTCACGTGTGGAGGGTAGTTCACGTCGCCCGGATGTGATGCACGTCACCCGCGCGCACGTGCCGCTCCGTCCCGGTGTCGTCCACCACGACCAGGGCACCGTCCGGGCCGAGCCGCCGCGCGGTGCCCGTCACCTCGTCGCCGCCCGGCAGCTCGACGCGGACCCGGGTGGCGAGCGTCGAGCACACCGAGGCCACCTCGTCGGCGAGCCCCGACGAGTGCACGTCCCCGTCGTGCTCGCGCCACCGGCCCATCAGCTCGTCGAGCGCCGAGACCAGGGCGACGAGCAGGACCTCCCGGTCGACCTCACGCGCGCCGGCCAGCGCGAGCGACGTCCCGCTCGGGACGGGCAGCTCGTCGGCAGCCTGGGACACGTTGACGCCGATGCCGACGACGACCATCCGACCGGCGGACGTCTCGACCAGCTCGCTGAGGATCCCGCCCACCTTCCGCACGCGGCCCCACCCGTCCAGGTCGGCGTCGTCAGGGGCGGGGACCATGACGTCGTTGGGCCACTTGAGCGACGCCTGCACTCCCGCTGTGGCGCGGAGCGCGGTCACGGTCCCGAGGCCGGCGAGCAACGGGATCCAGCCGAACGACGAGATCGGCCCGTCGGGCTGCAACGCGAACGACACGGTGAGCGCGGCCCGGGGCGGCGTCAGCCAGGTCCGACCCGCACGGCCCTGGCCGTCGTCCTGGTGGTCCGCGACCAGCATGCTCGGTGCGGGCCAGTCGTTCGGCTCGGCGTGCAGCCGTGCGATGAGCTCACGGTTCGTCGAACCGACGCGGTCGAGGACCTCGACGCGCGCCAGCGGGCCCGCGGGCGCCAGGAGCAGCGACCTCACGACCGACGCTCGCAGCGGCCGACGCTCGCCGACCAGATCCTCGCCCTGCCCACCGGTCACCGCGTGCTCGCTCATGCCACCATCCTCGCGCGGACCGGGTCGAGACTCCACGGGTGGCGACCCGTCGGCGCGGCCTTGTCGGGACCCCACGAGCCCGCTGCCCCGACACGGTCGTCCGTCAGCATCCTGTCGGGCGGCTCGGACGTCTAGCCTCGGAGGGTGACCGACCCGACCCCCGCTGCAGGCCCGGCTGCTTCCCCGGCCGCTTCCCCGGCCGCCTCCCCTGCTGCAGACCCGAGCCCTCGGCTCAGCACGACCGCCGACAAGCTCGCCGACCTCGCGACGCGCCACGAGGCCGCCGCGGTGGCCGCTGAGGCTGCTGCGGCCGTCAAGCAGCACGCGCGCGGCAAGAAGACCGCCCGGGAGCGGATCGACGCGCTCCTCGACCCGGACTCGTTCACCGAGCTCGACGCGTTCGTCAAGCACCGCTCGGTCAACTTCGGCCTCGACAAGAAGCGGATCGCGGGCGACGGCGTCGTCGTCGGGCACGGGACCGTCGACGGCCGGCCCGTCGCCATCTACTCGCAGGACTTCACGGTGTTCGGCGGGAGCGTCGGCGAGGTGCACGGCCAGAAGATCACCAAGGTCATGGACCTCGCGCTGCGCATGGGCGTCCCGCTGGTCGGCATCAGTGACGGCGGCGGGGCGCGCATCCAGGAGGGTGTCGCCGGCCTGACGCAGTTCGCCGAGATCTTCCGGCGCAACGTCGCGGCGTCGGGCGTGATCCCGCAGATCAGCCTCATCCTCGGCCCCTCGGCCGGCGGCGCGGTGTACTCCCCCGCCCTGACCGACTTCATCGTGATGGCCGACGGCACCTCGAACATGTTCATCACCGGCCCCGACGTGATCCGCGCCGTCACGGGTGAGGACGTCGGATTCGAGGAGCTCGGCGGCGCCACGACGCACAACACGAGGTCGGGCGTCGCGCACTACCTCGCGGCCGACGAGAACGACGCGCTCGACTACGTGCGTTCGCTGCTGTCGTACCTGCCCGCGAACAACCTCACCGACCCCCCGACGTACGCGCACGAGTCGGATCTCGGCGTGACAGCCGGGGACGAAGAGCTCGACACGCTGGTCCCGGACTCCGACTCGCAGCCCTACGACATGCGCACCGTCGTCGAGCACGTGCTCGACGAGGGCGTGCTCCTCGAGGTGCAGCCGCTGTACGCGCAGAACATCCTGATCGGGTTCGGGCACGTCGAGGGTCACCCCGTCGGCATCGTGGCCAACCAGCCGCTCGCGATGGCGGGGACCCTGGACATCAACGCCGCGGAGAAGGCCGCGCGGTTCGTGCGGACGTGCGATGCGTTCAACCTCCCGGTCCTCACGTTCGTCGACGTGCCCGGGTTCCTGCCCGGTACCGACCAGGAGTGGAACGGCATCATCCGGCGCGGCGCGAAGCTCATCTACGCGTACGCAGAGGCGACCGTCCCGCTGGTGACGGTCATCACGCGCAAGGCCTACGGCGGTGCGTACATCGTGATGGGCTCCAAGCAGCTCGGCGCCGACGTGAACCTCGCCTGGCCGACCGCGCAGATCGCCGTCATGGGTGCGGGCGGCGCGGTGAACATCCTGCAGCGCGGCGCGCTCAAGGCCGTCGCCGACGCGGGCGGGGACGAGGAGGCCGAGCGGGCGCGGCTCACGGCCGAGTACGAGGACGCCATCGTCAACCCGTGGGACGCCGCCGAGCGCGGGTACGTCGACGCCGTCATCGCGCCGTCGCGCACGCGCGGGGAGATCGTCCGGGCGTTGCGGCTGCTGCGCACCAAGCGCGCCACGACGGTCCCCCGCAAGCACGGGAACATCCCCCTGTGAGGCAGACTCGACGCGTGAGGACATCATGAGCGACCACGACCACGACCACGACGAGCACGGCGAGCACGGGGACAGCCCGGCGCACGGCGCGGAGCCCCTGCACGGGGTCGACCCGAGCGACCTGCACGGCGTCGTGGACGCGCTGTCGGCGAGCCTGCACGAGTACATCGACGCTGCGGTCGGGGTGCGGGCCGAGTTCGGCGCGCACGAGGCCGACGAGGACCCGCGCATCCTCGCGCTCGAGTCGCGCGTCTCGAACCTGAACGCCGAGCTGTACGACGTCCTACACGACAGGCTCGGCCTGCACTCGGACCTGACCGGCATGACGTGGGACGACGGCACCGAGGCTGACGCCGACCTGCCCCCGCAGGAGGAGGAGCTCGACACGTTCCACCTCGGCTTCGTCGTCGGGCCGCCCGCGGGCACCTCGGACCTGTCGATGGACTCGGTGCTCGGGATCGTGGACGACGGCGGCGCCGAGATCGCCCGTCGCCTCACCGACCGTGGGTTCGACGTGACCGAGTGGGGCGCGTCGCGCGGCGTGCCGGTCGAGTTCGAGCCGGACGACGACGAAGAGGACGACATCGAGTGAACGGCCCCGAGCCCGGCGCGGACGGACGCGCGAGCGTCCGGGTCGTCCGCGGCGCACCCGACGACGTCGAGCTCGCGGCCCTCGTCGCCGGCCTGGTCGCCGCGTCGGGCCGGTCCGACGACACTGACGAGCCCGTGACGCGGTCGATGTGGGTGGACCGGGCCCGGGCGATGCGCGGCGACCCCGTGCGCGCCGCTCCGGGGCCGGACGCCTGGCGTTGGAGCCTGCGCGGCTGACGTGCGTGGTGCGTCGCGGGTCGCGAAACGCCCTGCTCCGGGCGCGGCCGACCGCTAGCCTCGCCGAGTGATCCGCGCCTGGTACGCCGAAGCCGTCGCCCCGCGGATCTCGATCCTCCGGCTGCTGCCCACCGCCGGCCCCGCCCTGGTCGCCACGCTGGTCACGCTCAACCTCGTGCTCGGGCTCCTGCCGGTGGCGTTCGTCGTCGCGACGAGCATCGTCGTCGGGCGGGTCCCGGCGGCCGTCGCGGGGGGCATCGGCTCGCCCGCGTGGGACACGCTCGTCCGGGACTTCGTGCTCGCGGCCGTCGCGTTCTGCGGTCAACAGCTGCTCGCACCCGCACAGGGCGCGCTCGGCGTCCGGATGAAGCGCCGCGTCGACGGCCTCCTCCGTGACCGGATGCTCGCGAGCACGCTGCGGTCGACCGGCATCGGCCCCATGGAGGACCAGGCCACCCTCGACGCGCTCAGCGAGGCGACCCGGCACATCGACTCCGACTTCCAGACGGGCGGGGACGCCTGCGCCGGCCTGCTCGCGCTGATCGCCCGGTACGTGCGGCTCACCGGGTTCACCGTCATCGTCGCGGTGGTGTCGTCCTGGGGTGCCGCGCTGGCCCTCGTCGCGGCCACGATGCTCTTCCGGTACGGGCAGCGCGGCGGGCTGCGCAGGTACTCGACCGTGTGGCGCGACGTCACCGGCATCCGACGACGCGCCGAGTACCTGCGAGACGTCGCGATGGGGCCCGGCAGCGCGAAGGAGATGCGCGTGTTCGGGTTGTCGGGCTGGTTCGGCGACCGGTACGAGGACGCGACGGTCTCGATGCTCGCCCCGGTCAGCGCCCGGCGGCGCGCGCTGTACCTGCGGCCCTACCTCGGGTACACCGCGGTCGGCCTGGCGATCGGCGCGGGCGTGCTCGTCGTGCTCGCACGGGGTGCCGCCGCGGGCGACCTGACCCTCACCGGTCTGACGCTCGGCCTGCAGTCGGTGGTCGCCGCCCTCCTGCTCGGGGAGTACTACCCCGAGTCCGACGTCTCCACGCAGTACGGCATGCAGTCCGTCAGCGCGCTCGAGGAGTTCGAGGCGCGCATCGCTCTCGCTCACGACCTGGGGCGATCCGACGGTGTCGTCGGCGTCCCGCCGACTGGCCACGGCATCGCCGTGCGCTTCCGTGACGTCGGCTTCCACTACCCGGGCAGCGACAGGACCGTGCTCGACGGTCTCGACCTCGACCTGCCGGCCGGCCGCAGCACGGCGATCGTCGGCATCAACGGCGCCGGCAAGACGACGCTCGTCAAGCTCCTCACCCGCCTGTACGAGCCGACCTCGGGCTCGATCACGTCCGACGGGGTCGACCTCGCCGACCTCGACGTCGCGGCCTGGCGGCGGCAGGTCAGCGTGATCTTCCAGGACTTCGTGCGCTACGAGCTGTCGGCGGCGGACAACATCGCGCTCGGCGCGGTCCACGTCCCGCGCGACGAGGCGGCCGTGCGCGTCGCGGCGGACCGTGCGGGGATCCTCGAGGCGCTCGACCCGCTGCCGCTGGGCCTGGCCACTCCCCTGTCGCGCGCCTACACGGACGGCACCGACCTGTCCGGAGGTCAGTGGCAGCGGGTCGCGATCGCCCGCTCGCTCTACGCGCTCGCAGCCGGGGCACGGGTGCTCGTCCTCGACGAGCCGACCGCGGCTCTCGACGTGCGCGCCGAGGCGGCGTTCTTCGACCAGTTCGTCGAGCTCACGCACGGGGTGACGACCGTGCTGATCTCGCACCGCTTCTCGAGCGTGCGACGCGCCGACCACATCGTCGTCATCGACGCCGGCCGAGTCGTCGAGCAGGGCTCCCACGACGAGCTGATGCGCTCGGACGGGCACTACGCGCGGCTGTTCCGGCTCCAGGCCGAGCGCTTCGCCGCGGGGCTCGACGCGGACGGCCGCCCCGGTGACGAGGACGACACCGCCCTCGCAGCACCGGATCGGGCCACGGCCGGTGCCACGACGACGGAGGACCGGTCATGAAGCAGACGCTTCGCGGCTCGTTCGAGCTCATGCGGCTCGCGTACCGCCTGGACCGGCGCCGTCTGCTCGTGGCGCTCGCGCTCATGCTGCTGCAGTCGTCCGCACTGCCGCTCGCCGCGCCCGCGCTGGCCGCAGTGACCGATGCCGCAGTCGACCACGACACGGGCGGCGCGAGCCTCGCGGCGGTTCTGGTAGCCGCCATGGTGATCGCCTCGCTGACCGCCGGGCACTTCGCGCACATCTTCTACTTCGAGCTCGGCGACCTCGCGGTCATGCGCCTCGAGCGCGAGCTCATCGACCTGTCGAACGCCTCGCCGGGCATCGAGCACCACGAGCGACCCGACTACGCCGACAAGATCCAGGTGCTGCGGACGGAGCTGGCCCGGTCCGGCTGGGGCTCGATGCAGGCGCTGCTCTCCAGCGTGGGGCTCGGCCTGGCGATCGTCATCACGGGCGTCCTGCTCGCGGGTCTGAACCCCTGGCTGCTCACGCTGCCCGTGGCTGCAGTCCCACCCCTCCTGCTCGGGCGTCGCGCGGAGGCTGCAGTCGCCGACGCACGGGAGCGCGCAGCCCTGGACAACCGGCGCGCGCGCCACCTGTTCGCGCTCGCCACCGACGCCGGCCCGGCCAAGGAGCTGCGCGTGTGCGGGCTGACCGAGGAGGTCAGGTCCCGGCACCTGCACGCGTGGGACAGCGCGACGGACACCCTCTGGCGGGGTGAGGTGCGCGCGAGCGTGCTGCGCGTCGCCGGTCAGCTCGCCTTCGCGCTCGCCTACGTCGGTGCGACCCTGCTCGTCGTGCGCGACGCGGTCGCCGGCCGCCGGTCGGTCGGCGACGTCATCCTGGTGATCACGCTCGCCGCGCAGGTCAACTGGCAGGTCACGTCGGCGGTCACGATCCTGCAGCAGCTCCAGCGCACGGCCCGCACGATGGCCGACCTCGCCTGGGTTCGCAGCGTCGTGCGCCCGCGCCGCGGACCGACGCCCGGTGGCGGACCGACAGTCCCCGCACCCGACGAGATCCGCACCGGGATCGCGTTCGAGCAGGTCGCGTTCACGTACCCGGGAACCGATCGGCCCGTCCTCGAGGGCGTCGACCTGGTGCTCCCGGCGGGCTCCACCGTCGCCGTCGTCGGCGAGAACGGCGCGGGCAAGACGACCCTCGTCAAGCTGCTGTGCCGCTTCTACGACGCGACCGCGGGGACGGTGCGCGTCGACGGGATCGACCTGCGCGACATCGACACCGCCGAGTGGCGCACCCGCATCGCCGCCGGGTTCCAGGACTTCTCGCGCTTCGAGCTGCTCGCCCGCGAGAACGTGGGCGTCGGGAACCTCCCGGACATCGCGTCGGACACCGCCGTGCTCGCGGGGCTGCGGCGCGCGCGCGCCGAGGGCGTGCTCGACCGGCTCGACGACGGTCTCGACACGCAGCTCGGCACGACCCACACCGACGGTGCCCAGCTCTCCGGCGGCCAGTGGCAGAAGCTCGCCCTCGGCCGCGCCATGATGCGCGAGGCTCCGCTCCTGCTCGTCCTCGACGAGCCGACCTCGGCCCTCGACGCGCAGGCCGAGCACGAGCTGTTCGAGCAGTACGCGCTCAACGCGCGCCGCGTCGGCGGACTCACGGGTGCGATCACCCTGCTCGTGTCGCACCGGTTCTCGACGGTGCGGATGGCCGACCTCATCGTCGTCGTCGCGGACGGTCGGGTCAGCGAGTCCGGCTCGCACGACGAGCTCGTCGCGCTCGGCGGGCTGTACGCCGAGCTGTTCGACCTTCAGGCGGCGGCGTACCGGTGAGCGGCTCGGTCAGCACGTCACCGCACCGGGCACAGCCGGGCTGACGCAGAGCCCAGCAGACGCTCGGTCGACCTGACGCAGAGCCGGTCGACTCGGGTCGCCCGCACCGGTGCCCGGTGGTAAGACGTGGAGTGTTCTCGCGGGGCAGCGAGGGGGGTCGTCATGCGCGTCATGCATCGGGTCACCGTCTTCCAGCGGCGGACGTCGCCGAGCGCCATGGTCTCGAGCCGCACCGGGCGGACACGGGCGGTGGCCAGACCCGCCGCGACCGGCGGGCCGCCCCCGGGCCCGTCGTCGACCGTGTCGGCAGCGCGGCCGCCGTCGACGGTGCCGCGCCCACAGCCGTGGTCGACAGAGCCGTTCCCGCCGACGGTCGGGTGGCGCCTCGGCGTGCTGCGCCGCGTGGAGGCCATGGAGGCCGAGCTCGAGATCTACGAGCAACAGCTCGTGACCGGCGCCACCGGGCTGCGGCTGCGCGCGACGCTCGACGCTGCGAAGACCGCCTGCGGGACGCGACCGTCGACCCTGAGCGAGGGCTGGTCGGGGTGCCGCGTCGAGCGCGCCTGGCAGCGCGTCCACGAGGCCCGGGCGCTCATGCCGGTGATCGCACCGGCGAGCGAGCTCCCCCGGCTTCGCACGTTCGCGAAGGACGCGGCCGCTGCGGGCCTGTCGAGGACCGACGGACGGCGCGTCGCGATCGAGGCCGACGCCCTCGGGTCGCGACTCGCCCTAGGCGATCCGCACGACGGTGACCGCTGGCTCATCTCCGACACGATCCGCGGCGCGTACGAGCGGGCCGACGAGCGGTACATCGCGCTGCGGGCGTGGCGCAACCGGCTCTACCTCACCGCCCTGGGCCGTCGCGGCGCTCGCGGGCCTCTGTCTCGCCCTCACGCACTGGCCGGCCGTCGTGCCGCTGTGCTTCGAGCAGGCGACCGGCACCGTCCCCGCGGACGGGACAGCACCGGCCACCGTCCCGCTGTGCCCCACAGGTCTGCAGGTCGCCGGAACCGCCCCGACGTCGCGGGACGTGCTCGTCGTGGTCGTCGCCGGCCTGGTCGGAGCCGTTCTCGTCGCGATCGCTTCGATCCGCAAGGGCTCCCCGACCACCTCCACCTACCGCCTGACGCCGGCGCTCACCGCGCTGAGGCTGCCGCTCGGCGGGATCACCGCGGTCGTCGGCCTGCTCCTCGCCCAGGGCGCGACGAAGATCGGGATCGAGCCGATCACGTCACAGGCGGAGCTCCTCATCGCCGCCGTGGTCTTCGGCATCGCGCAAGAGCCGATCACGAACCTGCTCGAGGCGCGGGCGCGCAAGGTGCAGGACGAGGCGACCGACACGGGCTCCTCGGACGCCGACTCGTCAAAGTGAGAGGGGGTCGCGCAGCCTGACGATATGGTCAAGCAATGACCACGATCACCTCAGGACTGGGCGCGACACGGCACCGCGACGCTTCTCCCATCGACGCGATCGCCGACGCCTACGTCGCCACCTCGGCGGCTCTCGACCCGCTGGCGGCGACCGCGATGGGGATCTCGGGCCACGACCACGAGATGACCGACCTGTCCCCGGCGGGCCACGCCGCCCGCGCCGACGCGGCCCGCGGCACGCTCGTCGCCCTCGACGCGCACGCCCCGAGCGACTCGACCGACGAGGTCACCCTGGCCGCGATGCAGGAGCGCCTCGGCCTCGAGCTCGAGCTCCACGCCTCCGGCGAGCTCCTCGCCGACCTCAACAACATCGCCTCACCCGTCCAGGGGCTGCGCGACGTGTTCGACCTCATGCCGACCGGGTCGATCGAGGGCTGGGAGAACATCGCCGCGCGCCTCAATGCCCTCCCCGTCGCTGTGGACGGGTACGTCGAGTCCCTGCGCGAGTCGGCGTCGCGCGGTCGCGTCGCCGCGATCCGCCAGGTCACGGATGCGATCGCGCAGGCGGGCGAGCTCGCCGACCCCACGTCGTCGTTCTTCACGTCGTTCGTGCACGGTCCCGCGGCGGACCTCGTGCTCGACGACTCGTCCTCGTGCTCGCTCGTGCGCGCCGAGCTCGAGCGTGGCGCGACCGCCGCCCGCGCCGCCTACGCGACGCTGACGGCGTTCCTGCGCGACGAGCTCGCCCCGCAGGCTCCCGAGGCCGATGCCGCGGGCCGTGACCGCTACGAGCTGTGGTCCCGCTACTTCCTCGGTGCGACGGTCGACCTCGAGGAGACCTACCAGTGGGGCCTCGAGGAGCTCGCCCGCGTCGTCGACGAGCAGGAGCGGGTCGCGGAGCAGATCGCCGGCCCGGGGGCCACGGTCGACCAGGCCGTCGCGGTGCTCGACGCCGACCCCGCGCTGATCCTGCACGGCACGGCCGAGCTGCGGGCATGGATGCAGGAGACGTCGGACGCGGCGATCGCCGCCCTCAACGGCACGCACTTCGACATCCCCGTGCCCGTGCAGACCCTCGAGTGCCTGATCGCGCCGACGCACAACGGCGGCATCTACTACACCAGCCCGAGCGACGACTTCAGCCGCCCCGGCCGCATGTGGTGGTCGGTGCCGCCGTCGGTCACGACGTTCAACACGTGGCGCGAGAAGACGACCGTCTACCACGAGGGCGTCCCGGGCCACCACCTGCAGGTCGGGCAGGCCGTGCACCAGCGCGACACCCTCAACACGTGGCGCCGGCTCGCGAGCTGGACCTCGGGGCACGGCGAGGGCTGGGCGCTCTACGCCGAGCGGCTCATGGCCGACCTCGGGTTCCTCGACAACCCCGGCGACCGGCTCGGGATGCTCGACGGCCAGCGCATGAGGGCCGCGCGCGTCGTCCTCGACCTCGGCGTGCACCTCGGCCTGCGGGCGCCTGAGCGGTGGGGTGGCGGGATCTGGGACGCGGACAAGGCGTGGACCTTCCTGCGCGCCAACGTCAACATGCCCGAGGCGTTCGTGCGCTTCGAGCTGCACCGTTACCTCGGGTGGCCTGGACAGGCGCCCTCGTACAAGATCGGCCAGCGACTGTGGGAGCAGGCACGCGACGACGCGGCTGCCGCGACCCGCGCTCGCGGCGAGGCGTTCGACCTGCGGGACTTCCACGCGCGGGCGCTGAACCTGGGTTCGCTCCCGCTGGACATCCTGCGCTCGGCACTCGCCTGACCAACCCGGCGATCGGCCGGGCCAGCAGCTGGCCCGGCCGAGACGGTCAGCCGAAGACGGCCGCGCCGTACTTCAGCAGGATCAGCGCGACGAGCACGATGAGCACCGCGGCAACGACGAACAGGTCGTTGTCGGCATCGACGAACTCCCGGACGGACCGCTCGATCCGCTTGGGCATCCACAGGTTGCCCTCGCGGATGTTGAAGTGCGTGAGCGTCGAGAACACGAGGGTCGTCGAGAGCGTCACGAGCAGGCACCAGGGGCACAGCGCGTGGATGACCATCATCGACTGCTGGAAGAGCCAGTACGCGAACAGCACGCCGATCGTGTAGACGACCTGCGCGGACATCATGAACCAGCGGGGGAACCGTGCGCCGCCGAGGCTCGCGACCGCGATCGTGATCACGACCGGCTCTGCGATCAGCCCGAGGAACGCATTGGGGAAGCCGAGCAGGCTCGCCTGCCACGAGAGCCCGACGGTGCCGCAGCTGATGACCGAGTTGATGTTGCACGCCAGCGTCGCGGCGGGGTCCCTGGCCAGGGCGATCGCATCGACCGACAGCACGAACGAGGCCGTCAGGCTGACGAGCGCCGAGAAGAGCATCGTGCCGAAGATCCAGCGCCGGGACTGGCGGAGCTCGTGGAACCGGCTTCTCGACTCCGGCAGTGCCTCCGGGTCGCTCACGTCGCTCACGTCGATCATCGCTGTTCGGTCCTCAGGTCGGGTGCTGGTGCCGGCTCGGGTCGGCCGGGGCGGCGGCGCGGACGCACGTGCCACCGCATCATCGCCCAGAACCAGGCCGCGGGTCGAGGGCCCAACGTCCCCGGCCTCGGTAGGCTCGCTCGCCGTGACCCGAATCGTCCTCGCCTCCGCCTCCCCCGCCCGCCTCGCGACCCTGCAGTCCGCCGGCATCGACGCGATCGTCGCGGTCTCGCGCGTCGACGAGGACGCAGCGCTCGCGGCCGCGCGTGAGCGGTTCGGCGCGATCGAGCCCGCCGACGCGGTGCTGCTGCTCGCGCAGGCCAAGGTCGAGGACGTCGCGCACTCGATCGCCGACCTCGCGCCCGACCTCGCCGACGCCGACGACCTGATCTTCCTCGGCTGCGACTCGATGCTCGAGATCCACGGCGAGATCGTGGGCAAGCCTCTCGATGCCGCCGACGCGACCGCGCGGTGGCGGGCGATGCGAGGCCGCAGCGGCGTGCTCCACACGGGGCACTGGATCATCGACGACCGCCTGCCGGTGAGCGACGGCGGCCAGGGGACGGCGGGGACCCTCGGCGCGACCTCGTCCACGGTGGTGCACTTCGCGGACCTGTCGGACGCCGAGATCGACGCGTACGTCGCGACGGGCGAGCCGCTCGTGGTCGCGGGCGCCTTCACGATCGACGGCCTCGGCGGAGCGTTCGTCACGGCGATCGAGGGAGACCACCACGGTGTCGTCGGGGTGAGCCTGCCGCTGCTGCGCGAGCTGCTCGGCGAGGTCGGCGTCCTGGTTCCGGACCTCTGGCGACACTGACGACTGCCGGCCCGCTGGGCGCCAGTTGTCACCTCCGCACAAACCGAGCGCGCCCGGACCAACGGTGGCGGCGCGTCGTCGTCGGATACCTCCAAAGGCGACGCGTCCACGCATAGGCGGTCCACCAATCTTCGCGGCGCGACCGCGGTGCGGGTGAGATGTCCGGGCCGCCCGCGTTACGGTGAGCCGTGCCCGCCATCTCCAAGGTCCTCATCGCGAACCGCGGCGAGATCGCTGTCCGCATCGCCCGTGCCTGCCGCGACGCCCGGATCGGCTCCGTCGCGGTCTATGCCGACACCGACCGCGAGGCGCTGCACGTGCGCGTGGCGGACGAGGCGTTCGCGCTGTCCGGTGCGCGGGCTCAGGAGACGTACCTCGACATCGCCAAGCTGCTCGACGTCGCGCGCCGCTCCGGAGCCGACGCCGTCCACCCGGGCTACGGCTTCCTCGCCGAGAACGCGGACTTCGCGCGGGCCGTCATCGAGGCGGGCCTCGTGTGGATCGGACCGCCCCCGGCGGCGATCGAGGCGCTCGGCGACAAGGTCAGCGCCCGGCACATCGCCGCCCGCGCGGGCGCACCGCTCGTCGCCGGCACGCCCGACCCGGTGACGGGCACCGCCGAGATCCATGCCTTCGCGGCCGAGCACGGCCTCCCGGTCGCGATCAAGGCGGCCTTCGGCGGCGGCGGGCGCGGGCTGAAGGTCGCGCGCACGTTCGACGAGATCGACGAGCAGTTCGAGTCGGCGGTCCGCGAGGCCACCGCGGCGTTCGGTCGCGGCGAGTGCTTCGTCGAGCGGTTCCTCGACCGGCCACGGCACGTCGAGACGCAGTGCCTCGCGGACGCCCACGGCACGGTCGTCGTGGTCTCGACGCGCGACTGCTCGCTCCAGCGCCGGCACCAGAAGCTCGTCGAGGAGGCGCCCGCGCCGTTCCTCACGGACGCGCAGAACGCCGAGCTCGTGAGCTCGTCCGTCGCGATCCTGCGTGAGGCCGGGTACGTCGGGGCGGGCACGTGCGAGTTCCTCGTCGGGGCCGACGGGACCATCTCGTTCCTCGAGGTCAACACGCGGCTGCAGGTCGAGCACCCCGTGACCGAGGAGGTCAGCGGGATCGACCTCGTGCGCGAGCAGCTGCGGATCGCGGCGGGCGAGCCGCTCGGCTACGACCACGTCGCGACCCGTGGGCACTCGTTCGAGTTCCGCATCAACGGCGAGGACCCCGCCGCGGGGTTCCTGCCGGCGCCCGGACGCATCACGCGCCTGCGGTTCCCCGCCGGGCCCGGCGTGCGGGTCGACTCGGGTGTCGTCGAGGGCGACACGGTCTCGGGGCTGTTCGACTCGATGATCGCGAAGGTCATCGTCACGGGATCCACGCGCGCGCAGGCGGTCGAGCGGGCCCGGCGCGCGCTCTCCGAGCTCGAGGTCGAGGGGATCCCGACCGTCATGCCGTTCCACCGCGCGGTGCTCGAGGAGGCCGACTTCGTGCCGGCCGACCCCGCAGAGCCGTTCCGTGTGCACACGCTGTGGATCGAGACGGAGTTCGGGGACCGGCTCGCGTCGCTCGTCGCTCCGACCCACGAGACCACCGCGGGTTCCAGCGGGGCGGGGGACGCCACCGACGAGGACGAGGACGAACCGATCGCGCTCGAGCGGGTCATCGTCGAGGTCGGCGGGAAGCGGCTCGAGGTCGTCCTGCCGGCCGCTCTCGGCTTCGGCCGCGGACGTCCCGGCAACCAGGCTCGTCGCCCCGTGCGCCGCCAACCCGTGAGATCGGTCGCGAGCACGAACGGCGCCACGCTCTCGTCGCCGATGCAGGGCACGATCGTGAAGGTGGCGGTCGTCGACGGCGCGGAGGTGGCCGAGGGTGACCTCATCGTCGTCCTCGAGGCCATGAAGATGGAGCAGCCGCTGCTCGCCCACCGCGCGGGTCGCGTCACGGGGCTCGTGGCCGCGGTGGGCTCGAGCGTGGGCGCCGGGACCACGATCTGCGACATCGTCGTCTGAGCATGGCGTCAGCGCCGCAGGGTGCCCCCCGGCACCCGTCACCTGGCGACGGCTGGGTGGAGTGCGCGTGCGGTCGCCGGCACTGGGGTCTGCACGGAGCGGCGGGCCTCCTCCTGGCGCGGCGCTCGCCCGAGGGGTCCGGGTGGGACGTCGTGCTGCAGCACCGGGCCCTGTGGAGCGACCAGGGCGGCACGTGGGGCATCCCTGGCGGAGCCCGGGCACCGGGCGAGTCCGCGGTCGAGGCTGCGCTGCGGGAGGCCGGCGAGGAGGCGGGCATCGATCCGGGGTCGGTCCGCGTGCTCGGCTCCCAGGTGCTCGACCACGGGAGCTGGAGCTACACGACCGTCCGCGCCGAGGCCGTCGGCCCGCTCGAGCCTCGCCCGACCGATGCCGAGAGCCTCGAGATCGCGTGGGTCGCGACCCACGCCGTGGCCGACCGCCCTCTGCTGACGGCGTTCGCCGCCGCGTGGCCCGGGCTGCGCGCTCAGGTGGAGGGCTCAGCGCCCGTCGCGTGAGCCACCGAGGTTGTGACGACCCTCACAGCGCGCGCATCGCGGACGGCCTCGCCCGGCTCGGCAGCCATGCCGTACAGTCGACGTAAGGTAAGGCACTCCTCACTTAGCCAAGCCTCACTCGTGACTCCTGAGACCCCTGCGGAAAGCTGCCATGCTCGCCAACTTCCTCATCGGCCTGCGCGAAGGCCTCGAGGCCGCGCTCGTCGTCGGCATCCTCGTCGCCTACGTCGTCAAGACCGGCCGGCGCGACCTGCTCCCCGCGGTGCGGGCCGGTGTCGCCGTCGCCGTGACCGTCTCGCTCGCCTTCGGCGCGGTCCTCACGTTCGGGCCGCAGGGCCTGTCGTTCGAGGCGCAGGAGGCCATCGGCGGGTGGCTGTCCATCGCCGCGGTCGGCCTCGTCACCTGGATGATCTTCTGGATGGCGCGCACCGCGCGCTTCCTCAAGTCCAACCTGCAGCACGGCCTCGACGCCGCCATCGCCGCCGGCAAGCGGGCCGTCGTCGTGATGGCGCTGTTGGCCGTCGGGCGCGAGGGCCTCGAGACCGCGCTCTTCCTGTGGGCCGGCGCCAAGGCGACCGGCACGTCGACGTCGCCGCTGCTCGGTGCAGCACTCGGGCTCGCCGCAGCGATCGCGCTCGGCTGGCTCGTGTACCGCGGGGCCGTGCGCCTGGACCTGCGGGTCTTCTTCGCGTGGACCGGGCTGTTCCTCGTCGTCGTCGCCGCCGGGGTGCTCTCCTACGGGGTGCACGACCTGCAGGAGGCCGGCATCCTGCCCGGGCTGCACGCGCTCGCGTTCGACGTCTCGACGTCGATCCCCCCGACGAGCTGGTACGGCACGCTCCTCAAGGGCGTCTTCAACTTCTCCCCCGCGACCACGTGGATCCAGCTCGCGGCGTGGGTCGCCTACCTCGTCCCGACCGCGACCGTCTTCATCCGCACGACCTGGGGCACACCGACCCGCGCATCCCGCCCCGCCGCTGTACCGGCCGGCGTCCCCGCCTGACCTCCCCCCCGCACCGCCAGCCCTGCCGTCCCGGAGGACACCCATGCCCCGCTCCGCCCTGTCCGCAGCAGCCTGCGCCGCGCTCGTCCTGCCGTTCGCGGCGGGCTGCGTCGCGAACACGCCTGCGAGTACGTCCGCGGCCGGGTCGGGCGCGGTGACGGTCGACTCGTCGGCGACCGCGTGCACGCTCTCGGCCGCCACGGCACCGTCCGGCACCCTGACGTTCTCGGTGACGAACTCGGGCACCGACGTGACCGAGTTCTACGTGCTCGCGGCGGACGGTCTGCGGGTCGTCGCGGAGGTCGAGAACCTCGGTCCCGGCCTGACCCGGGACCTCGTCGTGCAGGCCCGGCCCGGCACCTACGTGACGCAGTGCAAGCCCGGCATGGTCGGCGAGGGCATCAGGTCGGACTTCACCGTGACGGACTCCGGCACGACGGTCGGGCCGACGGGCGACACGGCCACCCAGCTCGCCGAGGCCGAGGAGTCCTACGTCTCCTACGTCAAGGACCAGGTGGGCACCCTGATCTCCGGAACCCAGGAGTTCGCCGCCGCCTACGTGGCCGGGGACGACGCCACGGCACGCGACCTCTACGCCGCGACCCGCCTGCACTGGGAGCGCATCGAGCCCGTCGCCGAGTCGTTCGGCGACCTCGACCCGTTCCTCGACCTGCGCGAGGCCGACCTCGAGGCGGGCCAGGCGTGGACCGGCTGGCACCTCATCGAGAAGGACCTGTGGGCCCCGGCTGCCGACGCGAACGGCGGCGTGGCGTACACCCCGCTCACGCAGACCCAGCGGGAGGCGGCGGCCGCGGGCCTCGTCGCGAACACCCAGGCCGTCGTCGACGCCGTCAACGCGCCCGGCTTCACCTTCGAGGCGTTCCAGATCGCCAACGGCGCGAAGGCCCTGCTCGACGAGGTCGCCACGGGCAAGATCACCGGCGAGGAGGAGATCTGGTCGCACACCGACCTGTGGGACGTCCAGGCCAACCTCGACGGTGCCCGCGTCGCGTTCGAGGTGCTGCGCGACGTCGCCGACGCCGCCGACCCCGAGCTCGTCAAGACCCTCGACGCGCGCTTCACCGACCTCGCCGCGCTCGTGTCCGCGCAGGGGTCGGCCGAGACCGGGTTCACGTCGTACGACGCGCTGAGCACCGACCAGGTCAAGCAGATCGCCGCCGCGGTCGACGCCGTGAGCGAGCCGCTCTCGCGCCTGACCGCCACCGTGACGAGCGCGTCCTGACCGGGCAGCCGCGCGAGGAGCGGACCGCCGTCGACGCCGACGAGCGCCATCCGGTCGAGGGGCACGCCGTCGAGGGGCCAGCCGTCGAGAGGCACAGCGTGTCGCGGCGCGCCCTGATCGGGTTCGCCGGGGGCGGGCTCGCGGCGATCGGCGTGGCCGCAGCCGGAGGGTTCGCGGCGGGCCGCGAGCGCGCCGGACAGACCGCGTCAGGGCAGCACGCGGGCGCCACGACGACCTATCCGTTCACGGGCACGCACCAGGCCGGCATCGTCACCCCGGCCCAGGACCGCATGTACATCGCGGCGTTCGACCTCACGACCACCTCGCGCGACGAGCTCGTCGCGCTGCTGCGCACCTGGACCGCCATGGCAGCGCGACTCACGCAGGGGCACCCCGCGGGTCCGTTCGGCCCGGCGTCCGGCCCGTACGACGCGCCGCCCGACGACACGGGTGAGGCGGCCGACCTGCCGCCCGCGGGCCTGACGATCACGTTCGGGTTCGGACGATCGCTCTTCGTCGGCACACCGGCACCGGACGGCACGCCCGGCGTGGACCGGTTCGGCCTCGCGCACCGGCTGCCCGGCGGGCTCGTCGAGCTGCCGCACTTCCCGAAGGACACGCTGGACCCCGCACGCAGCGACGGGGACCTCGTCGTGCAGGCGTGCGCCGACGACCCTCAGGTGGCGGTCCACGCGATCCGCAACCTCTCCCGCGCCGCGTTCGGGACCGCGGCGATCCGGTGGACCCAGCTCGGCTACGGCCGCACGTCCTCGACGTCGACCGCGCAGGCCACGCCCCGCAACCTGTTCGGCTTCAAGGACGGCACCGCCAACCTCAAGGCCGAGGAGCCCGCGGCGGTCGAGGAGCACGTCTGGGTGCCGGCCGCCGACGCCACCGCCGACGCGAGCGACCCCGGCACGGACTCCGCCTGGATGACCGGCGGCTCCTACCTCGTCGCGCGCCGCATCCGCATGGTCATCGAGACCTGGGACCGGACGTCGCTGCGCGAGCAGGAGACGCTGATCGGCCGCACGAAGGGCGAGGGCGCCCCGCTGTCCGGCGGCACCGAGCTCACCGAGCCCGATCTCGCGGCGACGGGCCGTGGCGACGCGCCGCTCATCGCCGCGACCTCGCACGTCCGGCTCGCGCACCCGAGCACCAACAACGGCGTACGGATGCTCCGACGCGGCTACAACTTCACTGACGGCAACGACTCGCTCGGCCGTCTCGACGCAGGGCTGTTCTTCATCGCCTACGTCCGCGACCCGCGCACGCACTACATCCCGATGCAGACGACGCTCTCGCGGGACGACGCCCTCATGGAGTACCTCCTGCACACCGGCTCCGGGCTGTTCGCCGTGCCGCCGGGCCTGCCGGCGGAGCTGCTCACGGCCGACGGGTCACCGCGTACCGGACCCGACGCGCCGTACGTGGGCCAGGCGCTGTTCGCCTGACGGCCACGGCGCCGCCGTCCCGGCCGCGCGGTACGGTGACCGCCGTGACCTCCATGCCTGACGGCTCGACCCGGCCGCCGGCCCCGCCGCGCACCCCGCTGTCCGCGCGGACCCGCGCGCTCGCCCGTGCCGCGGCCCGCGCCCGTGCGGCCCGGACCGACCCCACCACACCCCCGACGCCGGCACGGCGACCCGCGTGAGCCTCGTCGCCGTCCTCACGGTGCTGACCTTGGAGATGGTGCGAGCCGGCGGCCCGCTGGTCGACAGCGCCCCGATGGGCGGCTCCGCCGGCGCGACGACGGTCGGCGCGTACCTCCTGGCCGGCGTGGCAGCAGCCGTGCTGCTTCTCGCGACCGGCCGGCGCGTCACCGGGTCGCCGGACGGCCGCACGGTGCTCGCTGGAACGGTTGCCGCGGCGGTCGCCCGGCTCGTCGCCCAGGGGCTCGACGGTGAGGCCCGCGTCGTCGTCGGGCTCGTGGCTCTCGCACTCACGGTGGGTGTCCTGACGCTCACCGTGGCGTTCGTCGCCGGCCGAGCCACAGGTGGCCGGCAGGCCGCGCTCGGTCTCGTGCTCGGCTCAGGGCTCGCGACGGGGCTTGCGCTGAGCCTCGGGACGTGGGACGCCTTCTGGCGCCACGGGCCCGTGGGCTGGGTCGTCGTCAGCGTGCTGACGGTCGGTGCCGTGGCCCTCGCGCGCGTGCTGCGGGTCGACGGCTCCACCGGGCGCCCGCGCCGGCTGTGGATGCTCGGCCCGTGCCTTGCCCTCGCGACGACGGTCGTCGCCAACCCGGCGTTCGTCGCCGCCCAGACCGGCGAGCCGCTGCGTGACGTCGGGCCGGTGCTCGTGGTCGCGCACGTCGTCACGGTCTGGCTGCTGCTCAGCCCCCACCTGCTGACCGGGACCGTGCGCATCGCGGCGGCGCTCGCCGTCCCCGTCGCCGCCCTCGGCGCTCTCGTCCTGACGGGCGGCGTGGAGCTCGTTGCTGTCGTCGTGCTGCAGCTCGCCGTCGGCGTCGCCCTCGCCACCGGGCTGACGACGCACCGCGTCGCTCCACTCGGCGTTCCGGGCACGGCGCTCGCGGTCGGCGTCGTCGGCCTCGGGGTCGCCGTCCCGTTGCTCGTCGCCCTCGCTGACCTCGACGTCCCGCTCGGCCTGCCCGACCAGGTCGTCGCGCTCGCGGCAGGGCTCGCGCTCACCGTCGCCGGGCTGCGTCGTCGGGTTCCCGCGGCGCCGGTCACGGCCGGGTCGACGGACCTGCCCATGACGCCGGCCGAGCCTGCTCAGCCGTTCCGGTCGAACGCGATCCGCATGCTCGTCACTCCCGCGGTCGTGCTCGCCGTCGTGGGCTGGTGGCCCAGCTCGGCGGCCGCGCCGGCCCCGGCGCTCGCCCGCGGCGACTCGCTCGTCGTCGTCGACTGGAACCTGCACCACGGCGTCGCGCCCGCGGCCGACGTCGACCCGGAGCTCATCGCGCGCACGATCGAGGCGCACGACCCCGACGTCGTCACGCTCCAGGACGTCTCCCGCGGGTCGGTTCTCGGCGGCGGTCTCGACCTCACGACCTGGCTGTCCCACCGGTTGGGGATGCAGGTCGTCGTCGCCCCCGCCGACGACCGCCGGCGCGGGACCGCGATCCTCGCCCGGTCGGCGCTCACCGACCCCGTCGTGACACCGCGGCCGACCGGTGCGCTGCCGCAGCGGGCCTCGGCGGTGTCGGCCACCGTGACGCTCGCGAGCGGGACAGCGGTCCGCGTGACCTCCGTCCAGCTGCAGGATCGTGCTGACGACGACGCCCCGAGCCTCGACGAGCTGCACGCGCTCCTCGCAGCGTTGGAGGCAGACGGACCGGCGGTCCTGGCGGGCGACGTGTTCGCCGAGACGGGCTCGCCCGAGGCCGACGTGCTCGAGGGGGCAGGCTGGACGAGCGCGGTCGACCCTTCCGGCGCCCCCGCCCCGACCTACCCGAGCGACCACCCGCAGAGCGCGGTCGACGTGGTGCTCGCGCAGGGCCTGCAGGCGACGCACGCCGACGTGCCGACGACCCCGCGCTCGTCCGACCACCTGCCGGTCGTCGTGACGCTGCGGCCGATCGGCTGAGGACCTGCCCGACCTGACGACCGACCGACCACCCGGCCGGGCGCCCGATCGGACGCCGCGCGAGGAGCGAGCCGCGGGTCAGTCGTCCTGACGCTGGTGCAGCATCCGGGCGACCTCGGCGATCGACCCCGAGACCGACGGGTAGACGGTGAACGAGCTCGCGACCTCGTCGGCGGTGAGCCGGTGCGAGACCGCGAGCGTGATCGGGAAGATGAGCTCGCTGGCGTTCGGTGCGACGACGACGCCCCCGAGCACCTGCCCGGTCGGGTGCGCGAACAGCTTGACGAACCCGTGGCGCATGCCGAGCATCTTGGCGCGCGGGTTCTGGGCCAGCGCCAGCGTGCTCGTGACGTAGCGGGAGCCGGCCGCCTTGAGCTGCGCCTCGCCGTAGCCGACGGTCGCGATCTCCGGCTCGGTGAAGATGTTCGCGGCGACGGTCCGCAGCGACAGGGGCATGACCGAGTCTCCGAGCGCATGGGACATCGCGATGCGGCCCTGCATCGCGGCCACCGACGCCAACGGCAGCACGCCCGTGCAGTCCCCCGCCGCGTACACGCCGCGCACCGACGTGCGGGAGACCTTGTCGACCTCGACGTGGCCCGACGCGCTGAGCCGCACGCCCGCCTCGACCAGACCGATGCCCGACGTGCTGGGCACCGAGCCGACCGCCATGAGCACGTGGGACCCCTCGACGGTGCGTCCGTCGGTCAGTGTCACGACGACCCCGTCGGCCGTGCGCGTCGCGGACTGCGCGCGCGAGCGCGCCATGAGCGTCATGCCCTGGCCGCGGAACACCTCCTCGATGACGTCGGCCGCGTCGGCGTCCTCACCCGGCAGGACGCGGTCGCGGCTCGAGACGAGCACGACCTCGGAGCCGAGCGCGAGGTACGCCCCGGCGAACTCCGCACCCGTGACGCCGGACCCGACGACGATGAGCCGCTCGGGCAGGCTCGTCAGCTCGTACAGCTGCGTCCACGTGAGGATCCGCTCACCGTCGGGCTCGCCGCCCGGAAGCACGCGTGGGACGGCGCCGGTCGAGACGAGCACGACGTCGGCGTCCAGCGCGTGCTCGCGCCCGCCCGCCTCCGTGGCCACGACACGGCGCGGCCCGTCGAGCCGACCCGAGCCGATCACCATCCGGACACCCTCGCGCTCGAGCCGTGCGTGCACGTCAGCCGACTGCGCGGCCGCGAGCGCCTTGACCCGGACGTTGACCTCACCGAGGTCGACCCGATGCTGCTCCGACTCCCTGATCGCCCGGGTCCGGTCGAGGCGCGCGTGCGTGGCCGCGGGGGCGTCGAGGTGGATGCCCAGGTCGGGGGCGCGATCGGCGATCGTCATCCACTCGGCCGTCGCGATGAGCGTCTTCGACGGCACCACGTCGGTGAGGACGGCCGCCCCGCCCAGCCCGTGCCGCTCGACCACGGTGACGTCAGCGCCGAGCCGACGCGCGACGAGCGCCGACTCGTACCCGCCGGGTCCGCCTCCCAGGATGACGACGCGGCTCGACTGGAGGTCCTGATCGGGTGTGCCCACGTCGCCATTCTGCCCGGCGCGTGCCCACCCGGCCGTGCGGTGCCCGCCCGATGCGCGCGCAGGACCGGTCAGGGCCGATAACCTGACCGCCATGGCCGACCTCGACGACCCGATGACCGATCCCTTCGACGTGGCGCGACTCGCGGCGCAGTACCTGGCGGAGGTGACGGGCGTCGCGCAGCACGACGTCGCGCTCGTGCTCGGGTCGGGCTGGGGCGGCGCTGCCGACCTGCTGGGCGAGACGGTCGCGGAGGTCCCGAGCCACGAGGTGCCGGGGTTCATGGCACCCGCCGTCGTGGGCCACGTCGGGACGATCCGCTCGATCCGCATCGCGGCTCCCGACGCGGCGCCGGACGCACCCGCGCGCCACGCACTGGTCCTGGGGTCCAGGACCCACCTGTACGAGGGCAAGGGCGTGCGACCGGTCGTGCACGGCGTCCGCACGGCCGCCGTCGCGGGAGCCCGCACCGTTGTCCTGACGAACGGGTGCGGCGGCCTGAACCCCGCCTGGGGCCCGGGCACGCCGGTCCTCATCCGCGACCACATCAACCTCACGGCAACGTCACCGCTCGAGGGCGCCACGTTCGTCGACCTCACCGACCTGTACTCGCCGCGCCTGCGGGACCTGGCACGCACGGTCGACCCGAGCCTGGACGAAGGCGTGTACGTGCAGTTCCGCGGCCCGCACTACGAGACCCCGGCCGAGGTCCGGATGGCCGGTCGCCTGGGCGGCGACCTCGTGGGCATGTCGACGACGCTGGAGGCGATCGCGGCGCGGCACGCGGGGCTCGAGGTGCTGGGGCTCTCGCTCGTCACGAACCTGGCGGCCGGCATCACCGGCGAGCCGCTCTCCCACGGCGAGGTCATCGAGGCGGGGCGCGAGGCCGGTCCGCGGATCAGCGCCCTGCTGGCCAAGATCGTCCAGGCGCTCTGACCCTCTGGCGCGACGGCTCGTCCGCCCCGGCGGTGGCGCCCGTCGCAGCCCGGTGCTGCCCGGTGGGGCCGGGGTCGGTAGGTTGTGGGCATGTCGATCGTGCAGCCGGAACCGTGGGAACTGCTCGCCCAGCGCGTCGCCGCGTGGATCGAGGACGATCCGGACGCCCAGACCAGCGCCCAGCTGAGCGCGCTGCTCGCGACGGCCAGCCAGCCGCTCACGGACGTCGGTGCGCACCGCGACGGCTCGGCGCGCACCCCGCGCGAGGAGTCGCTGGTCCAGGACGTCGCCGGCGCACGTGCCGACCTCGCCGACCGGTTCTCCGGCCTGCTCCAGTTCGGCACCGCGGGGCTGCGCGGTGAGCTCGGCGGCGGACCGCACCGCATGAACCGCGCGGTCGTCATCCGCGCCGCGTCGGGGCTCGCGGACTACCTGCTCGGTGAGCTCGACGGGCTGACCCCGGCCCCGCGCGTCGTCGTCGGCTACGACGCCCGGCACCGCTCGTCCGACTTCGCGCTCGACACCGCGGCGGTGCTCACGGCCGTCGGCCTCGAGGTGCTCGTCCTGCCCTCGGCGTTGCCCACGCCGGTCCTCGCGTTCGCCGTCCGCCACCTCGACGCGGACGCGGGCGTGATGGTCACCGCGAGCCACAACCCGCCGCAGGACAACGGCTACAAGGTGTACCTCGGCGGCCGCGTCGTGACGGGGTCCGGTCAGGGCTCGCAGATCGTCCCGCCCGCCGACGCCGCGATCGCCGCGGAGATCGCCCGGGTCCCGTCCGTCGCCGCGGTGCCCCGCGCCGAGTCCGGCTGGACCGTCCTGGGCCCCGAGGTGCTCGACGCCTACGTGGCCTCGGTCACGTCCCTCGCCGACCCCACGGACGAGGCACGAGCCCGCGCGGGACGCGTCCGCATCGTGCTCACCCCGATGCACGGGGTGGGCGGCGTCACAGGCCAGCGTGTCCTGGCGACGGCCGGGTTCACCGACGTGCACATCGTCCCCGAGCAGGCCGAGCCCGACGGCGACTTCCCGTCGATCCCGTTCCCGAACCCCGAGGAGGCCGGCGCGATCGACCTCGCGACCGCGCTCGCGGGCGACCTCCGCGCCGACGTGGTCATCGCGCTCGACCCCGACGCCGACCGGTGCGGTGTCGCCGTCCGCGACCCCCGCGCCCGCTCGTACCGCGGTCCCGACACCGCTGCCGCCGAGGGCTGGCGCATGCTGCACGGCGACGAGGTCGGCGCGCTGCTGGGCCGGCTCGCCGCCGACCGGGCGCTGCGCTCACCCGCCGGCGCCGACGGGATGGCGCTGGCCAGCTCGATCGTGTCCTCGCGCCAGCTCGCGCAGATCGCCGCGTCGGCGGGCCTGCGTCACGTCCAGACCCTCACGGGCTTCAAGTGGATCTCCCGCGTCGAGGGGCTCGTGTACGGGTACGAGGAGGCCATCGGCTACTGCGTCGACCCCGCGCACGTGCGCGACAAGGACGGCATCTCCGCGGCGCTGCTCGTCGCAGGCCTTGCCGCCGAGCTCAAGGCCTCGGGTCGCACGCTCCTCGACGCGCTGGACGACCTCGCACGGGCCCACGGCCTGTATCTGAGCTCGCAGCTCGCCGGCCGCTTCGAGGACCCTGCCGGCATCGTCGCGGCGATGGGCCGGCTGCGGGCCGCGCCCCCGACGAGCCTCGACGGGTCGCGCGTCGTGGAGGTCGTCGACCTCGAGTCGGGTACCGAGGCGGAGCGGGACGGGCTGCCGCCGACGGAGGGTGTCCGGCTGCTCGCCGAGGACGGCACCCGCGTGATCGTCCGCCCGAGCGGCACCGAGCCAAAGGTCAAGAGCTACCTCGAGGTCATCGTCCCGGTGGCGTCCGCCGCGACCGACGACGAGATCACGGCGGCTCGCACGACGGCGCACGCGCGCCTCGACGCCGTCCGCGCCGACATGGTGAGCGCGCTGGGCCTCTGACCGCGGGGCCCCTGACCGCAGGGCCGAGACCCCTGGAGCTCGTGCCGGCCGGTTCCGGTCAGCTGCTCCGCCCGCACGACGCGGTGAGCGTCGTCGGGTCGGCCGTCGTGGACCCCGCGACGCCGAACGTCGCCGACGCACCCGGCTCCAGCTGGGCGTTCCACGACAGGCTCGCCGCGGTCACCGACCGGCCGTCCGTGGTCGGAGCCGCTCCCCACATGGTCCCGAACGTTTGCCCGTCCGCCATCGTCCAGGAGACCTTCCACCCGTCGATCGCGGCGGCGCCCGCTCCTGCATCGTCCGGTCGCCCCGGTCATCGTCCTGGGTCGACGGACGGCCGTGCGCGGAGCCTGAACGGCTCAGACCGGCCCCGACGCACGCGCCGGTCGCCCGCGCTGGCCCTGACAGTGGCGGACCCCCAGTGGGTCGTCAAAGCCCACCCACCGGGAACCGCACACTTCACCCGCAAACGGTCAGTCGCTCCCGGGGCGGGTGCCCACCGGGAAACCGTCGAGGATGGCCGCCGTGCCCGACAGTCCCAGCCGGGTCGCGCCTGCCTGGACCATCGCGAGGGCGTCCGCCGTCGTGCGGATGCCGCCCGACGCCTTGATGCCGAGCCTGCCACCGACCGTCGCGGAGATGATCTCGACGGCACGTGCCGTCGCTCCCCCCGCGGGGTGGAAGCCCGTCGACGTCTTGACGAAGTCCGCACCTGCGGCCTCGGCCGCGCGGCTGGTCTCGACGATCTCGTGGTCGCTCAGCGCCGCAGACTCGATGATGACCTTGAGCACCGTCGGTGCGGGGGCGGCGGCGCGGACCATGGCGATGTCCTCGCGGATCGACTCGAAGTCCCGCGCCTTGGCGGCCCCGATGTCGATGACCATGTCGACCTCGTCGGCGCCGTCCGCGACGGCCCGGGCTGCCTCGGCAGCCTTGATGGCGCTGCGGTGCTTGCCGGACGGGAAGCCGACGACGGTCGCGACCTTGAGACCGTGGGCGTCGATCGGCAAGAACGACGGCGAGACGCAGACCGCGTACACGCCGAGCCGGACGCCCTCCGCGACGAGCGCGCGGACGTCGGCCGCAGTGGCCTCGGGCTTGAGGAGGGTGTGGTCGACGAACTGAGCCAGTGCGAGCGAGTCGAGCGGATTGCTCATGCGCGGTGCCTTCCGATGGTGTCTGCTGCGAAGGCCGGGAGAATGACCCGGTCGATGAGGTCCTCGCGCTCGTCGTGGTGGAGGAATGCGTGCTGCGCGGCCGTCACCGTGACGTCGCACACGTCGGCGACGGTCCAGGCGGCCTGCTCGGCGAGGAGCGTCAGCTCGCGCGTGAGGGACGTCCCCGACTGCAGCCGGTTGTCGGTGTTGATCGTCACGGCGAAGCCGAGCCGCTTGAGCAGGGTCGCGGGGTGCCGGGCGATCGACGCGGCGGCCCCGGTCTGGACGTTGGACGACGGGCAGATCTCGAGCGGGATCCGCCGGTCCCGCACCCAGTGCGCGAGCAGCCCGAACCGTCCCCGGGCCTGCACGCCCGGCGTGCCCGCGTCGAGCAGCTGGACGTCGTCCATGATCCGCACGCCGTGCCCGAGCCGCTGCGTCCCGGCGAGGTGAACCGCCTCCGCGATCGACTCGAGCCCCCCGGCCTCGCCAGCGTGGACCGTCGTCGGGAAGCTCGCGTCGCGAAGCGTCTGGAAGGCCGACGCGTGACGGGACGGCAGGAACCCCGACTCTGCTCCGGCGATGTCGAAACCGACGACGCCGTTGTACCGGTTGGCGATGGCGAGCGCTGCGAGCTCGTCTCCGCGGTCCGCGTGTCGCATCGCCGTGATGATCGTTCCGATGCGGATCGTGCGCCCGTGCAGCGCGGCCTCGGCGACGCCTTCCTCGAAGCCCTCCTGGACGGCGTCGACGACCTGCTGCAGGGACAGCCCGCGCCGCTGGTGCTGCTCGGGCGCGTACCGCTGCTCGGCGTACACGACGCCGTCCGCCGCAAGGTCGATCGCCGCCTCGCGAGCCACCCTGTGGAGGTTCCCGACCGTCTGCATGACGGCGAGGGTGTGCGAGAACGTGTCGAGGTACTCCTGGAGCGACCCGGCGCTGGCGGCCGTGACGAACCAGTCAGCGAGCTCGGTCGGGTCGCTCGCGGGTAGGTCGTGGCCGATCTCAGCGGCCAGCTCGAGGATCGTGGCGGGTCGCAGCCCGCCGTCGAGGTGGTCGTGGAGCAGCACCTTGGGAAAGCCGGCGAACAGCCCGGGCGCAGACATCATGGAGCCACCGTAGCGGGCACGGTCAGCGGTAGTCGTCCGCATCGTCGTCCGGGATGTCGAGGACTTGTTCGACGACGTCCGCCTCGTTGGCGTCGTCACGCTCGTCAGGTCGCGCGTCCGACGGCTCGTACTCCTCCGGCTCGTCCGGGACGTCCGTCAGGTCGGGTTCGTCGACCTCGTCGGGGACCTCTGGAACAGTGGTCATGAGTCCTCCTGTGTCGTTCGAGCACCCGGCACCGCGTCCATCCATCGTGGCCCGGCTGGTCGCCGACCGCCACTCCCACCGGCCCCGCCACTCCCACCGGCCCCGCCGACCTCGCCGGCTACGGCCGGACCGGGAGGAGCGCCCAGCACGCGTGCGACCAGCCGCCGAGCGCCGGGACCGGGCCCCCGGGGCTCGTCACCTCGTCGGTCGTCAGGGGCAGGAGGCGGCCGCTCGACGGCTCGTACACGGTGAAGCCGTCGGCGGTGCGGGCCGTGAGGAGCACGACGTGCCGCGGGATCGCGGTGGCGAGCCCCATGGACAGGTCGCCGCCGGTGTACAACGGCACCGGCACCCCCCGGTCGAGCGCCCGTGCGGCGCGCGCGAGCACGACGGCCACCTCGTCGGACCGGGTGTCGTCGACGAGGACCGAGCGGTAGGCGACGCCGGGGAACCGCGCGACCCGGGCAGCCCCCCACGGGGGCGTGCCGAGCGCCCGGGGCCACGGGAGCAGGCCGAGCACCGCGCGAGCGGTGCTACGAGCCTTGAGCGCCTGCTGGAGATCGCCGAACCGCACGGCCGGGCCTGCGGCGTCGTCGACGCCGTCGAGCTCGGCGGGCCGGTACCCCGCCAGGGTGCGTCCGGTCACGAGCCAGTACGCGAGGGGCGGGTCACCGGCAGCTGCGAGCATCGCGAGCACGGACGAGCCGCACGTCGTGCCGTCGGTCTGCCGGGCAGCCGCCGTCCCGAGCCGCAGCATGTCCGTGCCAGGAGCCGGACGCAGGGGGTGGGTGACCTGGGCACGCTCGCGCGCGTCCAGCTCGCTCACCGCATCGACCAGCGCGTCCGCCGACTTCGCCGGCGCCCCGGCGAGCAACGCTCGGGCGTGCAGGTCAGCCGGGACCCGGTCGACGATGCCCACGGGGAGGACCGGCGCAGGCTGATCAGCCTGCTCGGCAGGCAGCGTCGGACCCCGCAGCCCTCGGAGCACCGACGTCAGCTGGAGGTGTCCGAGGAGGGGCATCGGACCAGTCTGCCGCACGTCCGACGCGCAACGACCGACGCGCAACAGCCGGACCGGCGGGCCGGGCCGGTGCGCGCTACGACGCCGCGATCCGGTCCAGCACGAGCGCACGGGGCGACGCGGCAGCCACCGAACCGGCGGCGCTGATCCCGATCGCGCCCTCGAGCGCTTCCCGGGCGCGCGCGAACCGCTCCGGGGTGTCCGTGTGCAACGTGAGGAGCGGCTGGCCCGCGCGCACCCGGTCGCCCGGCTTCGCATGCAGCTCGACGCCGGCGCCCGCCTGCACCGGGTCCTCCTTGCGCGCCCGGCCGGCACCGAGCCGCCACGCGGCGACCCCGACGGCCAGCGCGTCGAGCGAGTCGAGCACGCCGTCGGCCTCAGCGAGCACCTGCTCGCTCTCGCGCGCGACCGGCAGGGTCGCGTCCGGGTCCCCGCCCTGGGCCGCGATCATCCGGCGCCAGACGTCCATCGCGCGACCGTCGGCCAGCGCCGCAGCCGGGTCCACGTCCGGACGCCCCGCCGCCGAGAGCATCTCGCGCGCCAGCGCCACCGTCAGCTCGACCACGTCGGACGGTCCCCCACCGGCGAGCACCTCGACCGATTCCCGCACCTCGAGCGCGTTCCCGGCCGTGAGCCCGAGCGGTGTCGACATGTCGGTGAGCAGCGCGACCGTCAGGACGCCCGCGTCGGTCCCGAGCTCGACCATCGTGCGCGCGAGCTCGCGGGCCCGCGTCGCGTCCTTCATGAAGGCCCCCGACCCGACCTTCACGTCGAGCACGAGGGAGCCCGTGCCCTCGGCGATCTTCTTGCTCATGATCGAGCTCGCGATGAGCGGGATCGCCTCGACCGTGCCTGTCACGTCCCGCAGCGCGTACAGCTTGCGGTCCGCGGGTGCGAGCCCCGACCCCGCCTGGCAGATGACGGCACCGACGTCCTCGAGCTGCGCCATCATCTCGTCGTTCGTCAGCGCGGCACGCCAGCCGGGGATGGACTCGAGCTTGTCGAGCGTCCCACCGGTGTGGCCCAGACCGCGTCCGGACAGCTGCGGCACGGCGACGCCGAACACGGCGACGAGCGGTGCGAGCGGCAGTGTGATCTTGTCGCCGACGCCGCCCGTGGAGTGCTTGTCGGCCGTCGGGCGCGACAGCCCGGAGAAGTCCAGGCGCTCGCCGCTCGCGATCATCGCCGCGGTCCAGCGAGCGATCTCGGCCCGGTCCATCCCGTTGAGCAGGATGGCCATGGCCAGCGCCGACATCTGCTCCTCGGCCACGGCACCGCGCGTGTACGCGTCGAGGACCCAGTCGATCTGACCGTCGGAGAGGCGACCGCCGTCCCGCTTGGTGCGGATCACGTCGACCGCGTCGAACTGCTCGCTCATGAGTTCCCTCGTTCCACCAGGTCGTCCGGCCCGAACGCGTCGGGCAGCACCTCGGTCATCGGCTTGATCCCGCTCACCGTCTCGACGAGCAGGCCGGGCCCGCCGTGCTCCCACAGGAGCTGGCGGCAACGCCCGCACGGCATGAGCGCGGTGCCGTGGGCGTCGACGCACGCGAACGCGACGAGCCGGCCGCCACCGCTGACGTGCAGCGCCGACACGAGGGCGCACTCGGCGCACAGCGTCAGGCCGTACGACGCGTTCTCGACGTTGCAGCCGACGACGATCCGCCCGTCGTCCACGAGCGCCGCGGCACCCACCGGGAAGTGCGAGTACGGGGCGTACGCGTGCGACATCACGTCACGTGCGGCGGCCCGCAGGGCCTCCCAGTCGATCTCGATGGTCATCGACGCCGCCTCACTTCACGTAGGGGATGCCCTCGGCGGCCGGTGCGCGGACGCGTCCGACCAGGCCGGCGACGGCGAAGATCGTCACGGCGTACGGCGTCATCAGCATGATCTGGCTGGGGATCGGGGTGCCGATGATGCCGAGCACGACCTGCAGGTTGTCGGCGAACCCGAACAGCAGGGCGGCTGCGAGAGCACCCTTGGGGCTCCACCGGCCGAGGATCATGGCGGCCAGGGCGATGAACCCCTTGCCGCCCGTCATCTCCTTGCCGAACGCCAGCCCGGCAGCCACCGTGAAGAACGCCCCACCGAGGCCGGCCACGGCCCCGCCGAGCAACGTGTTGCGCATGCGCGTGCGGTTGACCTTGATGCCGACCGTGTCGGCCGCCTTGGGGTGCTCGCCGACCGCCCGCATCCGCAGTCCCCACCGGCTCCGGAAGAGCATGAGCTGCAGCACCGCGACCACGATGTACATGACGTAGACCAGGGCGGTCTGCTGGAACAGCACCGGGCCGATGATCGGGATCTTCGAGAGCCCGGGGATCGACAGGATGGGCAGCCGCGGCGGGGAGTTCCACGTCGCGGCGTTGACCTTGAGCACCGTCGAGAACAGGTAGCTGGTGACGCCGACCACAAGCACGTTGAGCACGACGCCGACGATGATCTGGTCGACCCGGTACTTGATCGAGAACAGGACCAGGAGGAGCCCGACGAGGACGCCCGCGACGGGGGCCGCGAGGAGACCGAGGTACGCGTTCTGCGTGAGCGTGGCCACGACGGCGGCCATGAACGCCCCCGCCAGCAGCTGACCCTCGATCGCGATGTTGATGATGCCCGAGTGCTCGCACAGCAGCCCGGAGAGCGACCCGAAGACGAGCGGGGTGGCGAGGAAGAGCGAACCGGCGAGGAGCCCGGTGACCGGGAGCGGGTTGACCTTGTCGGCGACCGCCCAGGTGAGGAACGCGAACACCTCGGCCAGGCCGAACACGATCGGGAGCCATGGCCCGACGTGCCGACGGGTCCGGGTCGCCAGCAACGAGACGACCGCGCACGCGAGAGCCACCAGGGTCAGGGCGATCGCCGTGGTCTTCGAGTGCACCTCCACGGGGGCGATCTTGAAGAAGTCCGTCCCGGTCGCGAACGTGAACGTGGTCGACTTCCCGCTGGCGGGCAGCAGGCCGAACAGCACGAGCGATACGACGGCGATGCCCCCGTACAGGGCGGGCGTGCGCCACTTGATCGGCTGGAGCGCCAGAGCGCGGGACGACGGCCCGGGTGCGGCCGCGGTTCCCCGCGGCGGTGCGGTCACGGTGCTCACGCGGCGACCTCCTTGACGGTGCGGCTGGCCCGACGGGACAACCCGGGGGTCGAGAGCCGGAACACGGATCTGACGAGCGGCGGCGCCGCGATGAACAGCACGATCAGGGACTGCACGACGAGCACGATGTCGATCGGCGTGCCGGTCCGGGCCTGCATCGCGAACCCGCCGGCCCGCAGCGCACCGAACAGGAGCCCGGCGAGGAACGTGCCGAGCGGCTTCGACCGGCCGAGCAGCGCGACGGTGATCGCGTCGAACCCGAAGCTCGCGGCGACGCCGGCTGTCAGCACCTTCTCGGTCCCGAGCACCTGCGCCGAGCCGGCCAGGCCGGCGAGCGCACCCGCGACGACCATGACCCAGACGTAGTTCGCGTTGACCGAGATCCCGGCGGTCCGCGCGGCCTTCGAGTTCGCCCCGACCGCCCGGAAGCGGAAGCCGATCGTCGACCGGTCCATGAGCCACCACACGCCCACCGAGGCAGCGATCGCCACGAAGAACCCGGCGTGCAGCCGGAACTGCCCGCCCAGCAGCAGCGGGTACAGCGCGCTGGACTTCAGCGGCGGCGAGATGGGGTTGTTGCTGCCCGGTCGTTGGAACGCCGACGTGGTGAGCAGGTAGCCGACGAGATACACGGCGATGTTGTTGAGCATGATCGTGACGATCACCTCGTTGGCACCCGTGCGCGCCTTGAGGAAGCCCGCGATGCCGGCCCAGAGGCCGCCGCCGATCGCGGCACCGAGCGCCGCGACCAGGACGTGCAGCCCGACGGGGAGGTTGAACGTGAACCCGACGTAGCCGCCGAAGATCCCGCCGAGGATGATCTGGCCCTGCGCGCCGATGTTGAACATGCCGGCCCGGAAGCCGATCCCGAGGCCGAGGCCCGCGAGGATGAGCGGGACCGCCACGGTCATCGTCTCGGTGATCGGCCTGATCGCGCGGACGAACGTCGGAGCGCCGGTGTCGAAGATGGATCCCTGGAACAGGGCGACGTACGCGTTGGACACCGCGTGCCAGGCTGCGGACAGGAAGTCTCCCGGCCGGGCGAACAGGTACGTGGCGCTCGACTGGACCGCCTCGTCGGCGGCCGCGATGAGGACACCGGAGATCACGAGGGCGAGAACGATCGCGAGGGTCGTGACCAGCCAGCTGCTCTGGAGCATCTCGCGCAGGAGCGTCTCGCTGCGCGAGGGCTCCGGCGCGGCCACCTCAGGTGCGGGAGCCGGCGCGGGCGTGGGTGCCGGTGCGGCTGCAGAGTGGCTCACGAGTTCTCCTCCTCGGCGGCACGGAGGTCGGCTTCGCCGAGGACCGTGTGGTGTTCGGCTGCGTGGGCCTCGGCCTCGTCGAGCGGCACGCCCGCCAGCATGAGCCCGAGCACGTCACGATGGGTTCCCGGGCCCACGATGCCGACGATGCGGCCGCGGTAGAGGACCAGGATGCGGTCCCCCAGGGCGAGGACCTCGTCGAGCTCGGTCGAGATGATGAGCACCGGCGTCCCGTTGTCGCGCTCGGCGATGATCCGCTTGTGGACGAACTCGATCGAGCCGACGTCCAGGCCGCGCGTGGGCTGCGACGCGATCAGCAGCCGCAGCGGGCGGGACATCTCCCGGGCGAGCACGACCTTCTGCTGGTTGCCGCCCGAGAGGGTCTTGATCGGGTCCTGGACCGAGGTCAGCCGCACGTCGAACTCGTCGGCACGCTGCGTGGCGTTCGCGGCGACCTTCGTGGGGTCGAGCGAGATCCCGGTCGCGAACGGGGGCTGGTCGTGCAGGTCGAGGATGAGGTTCTCCGCGACCGAGAACGGCTCGATGATGCCGTCGGTCGAGCGGTCCTCAGGGACGAAGCCCACCCCGGCGTGCAGCGTGTCCCGGACGCCTGCCCCGACCAGCTCGTCGCCGTCGAGGAGGATCGACCCTGCCACGGGCTTCTGCAGCCCGAGGATCGCCTCGGCGAGCTCGGTCTGCCCGTTGCCCTGGACGCCCGCGACCGCCAGGATCTCGCCGCGCGCGACCTCGAAGGACACGTCGTCGAGCTGGAGCACCCCCGCGTGGTCGATCACCGACAGGCCGGTGACCTTCAGGGCCACCTCACCCGGCTCGGCCGGCGTCTTGGCGACGCCGAGGTCGACCGCGCGGCCGACCATGAGCGAGGCCAGCTCGGTCTCGGGCGCGGTCGGTGGCGCGCTCCCGACGACCTTGCCGCGGCGGATGACGGTGATGACGTCGGCGACGGCGCGCACCTCGCGGAGCTTGTGGGTGATGAAGACGATCGACGTCCCGGCCGCCTTGAGCTGGCGCATGATGCCGATGAGCTCGTCGGTCTCCTGCGGGGTCAGCACCGCGGTGGGCTCGTCGAGGATGAGGATGTTGGCGTTGCGCGACAGCGCCTTGATGATCTCGACGCGCTGCTGGGCACCGACGGTGAGGTTCTCGACGAGGGCGTCGGGGTCGACGTCGAACCCGAACCGGTCGGAGATCTCGCGGACGAGCTTGCGCGCACCAGCCAGGTCGATGACGCCGCCGGCACCGCGGACGGGCTCGTGCCCGAGGACGACGTTCTCCGCGACCGTGAACACCGGGATCAGCATGAAGTGCTGGTGGACCATGCCGATGCCCGCGGCCATGGCGTCGCCCGGGCCGGCGAACCTGACCGGCGCGTCGTCGATCAGGACCTCACCGTCGTCCGGGTCGTAGAGGCCGTAGAGCACGTTCATCAAGGTGCTCTTGCCGGCCCCGTTCTCCCCGAGGAGCGCATGGATCTCGCCAGGGGCGACCACAAGGTCGATGTGGTCGTTGGCCACGAGGCTGCCGAAGCGCTTGGTGATCCCCCGCAGTTCCAGCTTCACGTGACATGGCTCCTTCGTCATGGTGGTTCTTGCACCCTAGTGGCGCGCGCGACGCCGCTGCGAGCGGCGGGCACACGCGCCGATGGCCCGAGCAGGCGACCTGCCCGGGCCATCGGTTCATGCTGCAGTGCTCAGTGCACGCGAGGTGCTCGGTGCACGTTCAGAGCGTCAGTTGGCGCTCGGCGAGTCGACCTTGAGGCTGCCGTCGATGATCGAGGCCTTGAGCGCGGTGACCTTGGTCTTGACGTCCGCGGGGACCTGCGCATCGAGGTCGTGGAACGGGGCGATGTCGATGCCCTTGTTCGCGAGCGTGCCGACGTACGGCTCCGAGGTGTACTGGCCGTCGGCACCCTGCTTGACGGTGTCGTAGACGGACTGGCCGATCTCCTTGATGACCGAGGTCAGGATGATCGACTTGTACTCGGGCGCCGTGTTGTACCAGTCGGCGTCCACTCCGACGATCATGACGTTGCCGGCGGCCTTGGCAGCCGCAGCGGCGCCGAGCCCGACCGGACCGGCGACGGGCATGATGACGTCCGCGCCCTGGTCGATGAAGCCCTTGGCGAGGTTCTGCCCGTTGGCCTGGTTGTCGAAGTCACCGGTGAACGAGCCGGTCTGCGCGGCCTTGTCCCAGCCGAGGACCGCGACGGTCTTGCCGAAGTCCGCGTTGTACTTCGCGACGCCGTCGGAGAAGCCGTCCATGAAGATCGAGACGGACGGGAGCTGCATGCCGCCGAACGTGGCAACCTTGCCGGTCTTCGAGGTGCCCGCGGCGACGTAGCCGGCGAGGAATGCGGCCTCCTGCGTGTTGAAGAGCAGCGGCTTGCCGTTCTCCAGCGTGACGGGCTTGAAGTCCGCGTCGGAGAAGGCGCTGTCGACGAGCGCGAAGTCGATGGTCTTGTTCGCGTTGGCCGCGGTCTGGATCGCGCCGGCGAGGTTGAAGCCGACGCCGATGATCAGGTTGCAGTCCTGCGACACGAGGTTGTCGACGTTGGGCGTGAAGTCGGTGTCCGCGGTGGACTCGACCTTGACCTCCTCGATGCCGAGGTCGGCCTTGGCCTTGTCAAGGCCCTCTGCACCCGACTGGTTGAAGGACTTGTCCTCGAACCCGCCGGCGTCCGAGACCATGCAGGCCTTGTAGCTGACGGCAGCCGCGGTCGTCGCGCCTGCGCTCGGTGCGGTGGTGGTCGTGGCCGTGGGCGCGCTGGCACACGCGGTCAGCACGAGCGCGGTGGCTGCGCCGAGCGCGGCCACCTGGATGATCTTCTTCACGCGAAACTCCCCGTTGTCGTCATTCGTCGCGACGTGAGCCGTCCGTGCCCGGAGCAACGCTGCACCAGACACGGACGGAGCCGCCCGGCGTCCATGCCCCGCACTGTAGTGAGCCGGGCGTTACGGGACGGTTACCGGGCGGTAGCCGCGGGCTTCCGTTATCCACTTGGAACAATCGGCCACGGGATGGGACGAGGCGTCCCGACCTTCGGGACGATCGCGCAGGTCAGGCGTGTCAGGCGCCTCAGACGCCTCAGGCGCGCCCGGCGAGCATGGCCACGCGGGCGAGAAGCAGGACCGCGGCGTCGATCGCCCGCTCGTCGATCCGCAGGTCGCCCTGGTGGATGTCGTACGAGCGCCCCCCCGGCCTGCGGGTGCCGAGCCGGGCCATGGACCCGGGGACCTTGGTCAGGTACCACGCGAAGTCCTCGCCGCCGAGTGACTGCTCGGTCAGCAGCACCGAGGACTCCCCCAGGACGTCGCGGGCCGCGGCCTCGAGCACGGCGGTCGCCCGCTCGCCGTTCTCGACCGGCGGGACCCCGCGCTGGTGGGTCACCTCGGCCTCGACCTCGTACGGCTCGACGACCTGCCGGACCGCGTCGTGGAAGACCTCCGACGCCTTCTCCCACGCCCGGACGTCGAGGCACCGCAGCGTGCCGCGCACCGTCCCCCGGGCGGGGATCGCGTTGTGTGCCGTCCCGGCGTGGATCTCGCCCCAGGTCAGGTTGACCCCCGAGCGCGGGTCGAGCCGGCGCCCGAGGATCGCCGGGACCTGGGTGACGACCTGTCCGAGCGCGAACACCACGTCGCCCGTCAGGTGGGGACGCGAGGTGTGCCCGCCGGGACCGGTCAGGGTCACGGCGACCTCGTCGGACGCCGACGTGATGGGACCGATGCGGGTGCCGACCTGGCCGACGTCGACCTTCGGGTCGCAGTGCACCGCGAAGATCTGGCTGACGCCGTCCAGCGCCCCCGCGGCGATCACGTCGAGCGAGCCGCCCGGCTGGACCTCCTCGGCCGGCTGGAAGATGAGCCGCACCCCGGTCGCGAGCTCACCCGCGGCGGCGAGCTCGGCGAGCACGAGGCCCGCACCCAGCACGCCGACGGTGTGGACGTCGTGACCGCAGGCGTGCGCGACGCCCGGCACGGTCGAGGACCACGCGAGACCGGTCGTGTCCTGGAGGGGCAGCGCGTCGAGGTCGGCCCGCAGCGCGACCCGGCGACGTCCCGTGGCGACCGGGGTCGGCCCGATGTCGCACACGAGCCCCGACCCGGGCAGCAGGTGCGGTGAGAGCCCGGCCGCCCGCAGCCGGTCGGCGACGACCCTCGTGGTGCGGGTCTCGGTGCGCGCGAGCTCGGGGTGCGCGTGCAGGTCGCGGCGGATCGCGACGAGCTCCGCACGGAGCGCATCGACGCGAGGGATCAGGCTGGCAGCGTCGGAGGGCACGCTCCGAGGGTAGTCGCGCGGGTCAGAGCAGGTCGTCGCGTCCGCGGGCGCGCCAACCGTCGACGGCTGCCTTGACCTGCTGCGCGTGCTCACGCGTCGTCACGAGCACCGCGTCGGGCGTGTCGACGACGACCGCCCCCGGCACGCCGAGCACCGTCACGGTGCGGCCAGAGCCGGGCACGACGAGCGAGCCGTCCGCGTCGATCCGCAGCACGAGCGCGTCGTCCCCGAGCGTGCTCGACCCGGTCGTGACCGAGCCTGCGCGCACGGCCAGCAGGCCCCCGAGCGACTCGAAGTCACCGACGTCGTCCCAGGTGAAGTCGCCCGGGACGACGGCGACCCCGCCCGCGGCGGCGACCGGCTCGGCGATGGCGTGGTCGATCGCGATCTTCGTCAGCCCGGGCCACACGCGTGCCAGCACCGGCTCGCGGTCGGGGCCGTCCCAGGCTCCGGCGATCTCGCGGAGCCCGTCGTGGAGCGTCGGGAGCTGGGCCGCGAGGTGGTCGAGCAGCACGCGCGCCCGCACGATGAACATGCCCGCGTTCCAGCGGTACTCGCCCGTCGCGAGGTAGGCGGTCGCAGTCTCCTCGTCGGGCTTCTCGGTGAACCCCGCGGCGTGGCGGACGTCCGGCGCGCCCTCGATCCCGAGCGGTTCGCCCGACCGCACGTACCCGAAGGCCGTCGACGGCTCGGTCGCGGCGATCCCGACGGTCACGAGGTACCCGGCCCGCGCCGCTTCGACACCCTGGCGCACCGTCTCGGCGAAGGCGTCAGCGCCCTCGATCACGTGGTCGGCGGCGAACGAGCCGAGCACGACGTCGCCGTGGCGCGCCTCGAGCAGCGCGGCCGCCAGACCGATCGCCGCCATGGAGTCGCGCGGGGACGGCTCGGCGAGCACGTCGCTCGCCGCCAGCTCGGGGAGCTGCGCCGCGACGGCCCGCGCGTGCCGCACACCGGTCACCACGAGGACCCCGCCGGGGCCGGTCAACGGCAGGAGCCGGTCGACGGTGCCCTGGAGCAGGGTCCGGCCCGTGCCCGTGAGGTCGCGCAGGAACTTCGGCTCGCCGGCGCGTGACAGCGGCCACAGCCGCGTGCCGGCACCGCCCGCCGGGACGACGGCGTGGAAGCCGGGGATCGGTGAGGTCATGCGGGCCAGGGTAGCGAGGAGCCGTGGGACCCCGTGCCACGCCGCCCGGGCCACGACGTAAGGTGACACCTCGTCAGGACGTGCGCCGCAGCACATGACGCGGCGCCGTGTTCACTACACTCGTCGGGAAGCGGACGTCGTCGTCCCTTCTCCGACTCGACATCGGCTCGCACTTCGACTCGCCAGGAGGCCTTTCCGTGCCCACCGCGCCGGCCGGCACGCTCTATCGAGGGCGTGAAGGCATGTGGTCGTGGGTCGCGCATCGCGTGACCGGCGTCCTGATCTTCTTCTTCCTGCTCGTCCACGTGCTCGACACGTCCCTCGTGCGCGTCTCCCCCGAGGCGTACAACGCGGTGATCGGCACGTACAAGAACCCGGTGATGGGCCTCGGTGAGGCCGGCCTCGTCGCCGCCATCGTGTTCCACGCCTTCAACGGCATCCGGATCATCCTCGTGGACTTCTGGGCCAAGGGCCCCAAGTACCAGCGGGTCATGCTCTGGGTCGTCATCGGCCTGTTCGTGGTGACGATGGCGGGCTTCCTGCCCCGGCACCTGATGAACGTGTTCGGAGGCGAGTGATGACGACCACCTCGATCCCCGCCCCGCGCTCGCCCCGGGTGCGCACGACCCGGCGCACCACGCGCGGCAACGCCGAGCTGTACGGCTGGATCTTCATGCGCGTCTCGGGCGTCGTGCTCGTCGTGCTGATCTTCGGCCACCTCTTCACGAACCTGATCGCCGGCCAGGGCATCAAGGCCGTCGACTTCGGGTTCGTCGCCGGCAAGTGGGCGTCGCCGCTGTGGCAGGTCTGGGACCTGCTCATGCTCTGGCTCGCGATGATCCACGGCAGCAACGGCGTGCGCACGATCATCAACGACTACGCCGAGCGTGACCACACCCGCCTCGTGCTGAAGGTCGTCCTCGTCGCGGCGTTCCTGATCACGGTCGTCCTCGGCACGCTCGTCATCTTCACGTTCGACCCGTGCCCCGCGGGCAGCCCGACCGACCTGCTGCCCTCGTTCTGCTCCGCCTGACAACCCCGAACCGCCTCGAGGAGGCATCGCCACCGATGCAGATCCACCAGTACGACGTCGTCATCGTCGGCGCCGGCGGAGCGGGCATGCGTGCCGCGCTCGAGTCCTCGACGCGCACGCGCACGGCCGTGATCTCCAAGCTGTACCCGACGCGCTCGCACACGGGCGCCGCGCAGGGCGGCATGTGCGCGGCCCTCGCGAACGTCGAGGAGGACAACTGGGAGTGGCACACGTTCGACACCGTCAAGGGTGGCGACTACCTCGTCGACCAGGACGCCGCGGAGGTCATGGCCAAGGAGGCCATCGACGCCGTGCTCGACCTGGAGAAGATGGGCCTGCCGTTCAACCGCACCCCTGAGGGCAAGATCGACCAGCGGCGCTTCGGCGGGCACACGCGCAACCACGGCGAGGCCGCCGTGCGCCGGGCCTGCTACGCGGCAGACCGCACGGGCCACATGATCCTGCAGACGCTGTACCAGCAGTGCGTCAAGAACGACGTCGAGTTCTTCAACGAGTTCTACGTGCTGGACGTGCTGCTCAGCCACGACCTCGTGACGGGTGAGGTGCCCGAGGGCGAGGACGTCGCCGTCAGCGGTGTCGTCGCCTACGAGCTCGCGACCGGCGAGATCCACCTGTTCCGCGCCAAGTCCGTCGTCATCGCGACCGGCGGCGCGGGCAAGATCTTCAAGACGACCTCCAACGCGCACACGCTGACGGGCGACGGCATGGCGCTCGTCTACCGGCGCGGCGTGCCGCTCGAGGACATGGAGTTCTTCCAGTTCCACCCGACAGGCCTCGCGGGGCTCGGCATCCTGCTCTCGGAGGCCGCACGCGGCGAGGGCGGGATCCTGCGCAACGCCGACGGCGAGCGGTTCATGGAGCGGTACGCCCCGACGATCAAGGACCTCGCCCCGCGCGACATCGTGGCGCGGTCGATCGCGCTCGAGGTCCGCGAGGGCCGTGGAGCGGGCCCCAACAAGGACTACGTGCTGCTCGACCTCACGCACCTCGAGCCGGCCCACATCGACGCCAAGCTCCCGGACATCACCGAGTTCGCGCGCACCTACCTGGGCGTCGAGCCGTACACCGAGCCCATCCCCGTGTACCCCACCGCGCACTACGCGATGGGCGGCGTGCCGACCACCATCCACGCCGAGGTGCTGCGCAGCAACGCCGAGGTCGTCCACGGCCTGTTCGCAGCGGGCGAGGTCGCCTGCGTGTCGGTGCACGGCTCGAACCGGCTGGGCACCAACTCGCTCCTCGACATCAACGTGTTCGGCAAGCGCGCCGGCATCGCCGCCGCCGCCTACGCGGCAGGTGCCCCGTGGGTCGAGATGCCGGACGACCCCGAGATCGGCGTCGTCGCCGAGCTCGAGGAGATGCGCACCCGCGCCGACGGCGACCGCGTCTCCGACGTTCGCCGCGACCTGCAGCAGACGATGGACACGAACGCCCAGGTGTTCCGCACGGCGGAGTCGCTGCAGCAGGCGCTGGCCGACATCCGCGCGCTGCAGACCCGGTACCGCAACGTCTCGGTCCAGGACAAGGGCCGGGCGTTCAACACCGACCTCCTCGAGGCCCTCGAGCTCGGATTCCTGCTCGACATCGCCGAGGTCGTCGTCGTCGGCGCCCTCAACCGCGAGGAGTCCCGCGGCGGTCACTTCCGCGAGGACTTCCCGAAGCGTGACGACGCCCAGTACATGCGGCACACGATGGCGTACCGCCGTCCGCCGGGCGCCGTCGCACCGTCGTCCCCCGTCGGCAGCGAGGCGGCGGCCGTCGTCGCGGCGACGAGCCGGTCCGGGGCCGAGGTAGCCACCAGCCGGCCGGGGGCGGCGACGCCCGGCACGTTCGACGTCGCGCTCGGGTACAAGCCCGTGGTCGTGACCCGCTACCAGCCGATGGAGCGTAAGTACTGATGACTGCCACTCTCGACAGCGCAGCCCCCACGCCCTCGCCGGAGCCCAAGCTCGGTGCGGTCCCGAGCTTCGACGTGACCCTGCGCATCCGCCGGTTCCTGCCGGAGTCCGGCAAGGACGAGGCGTACTGGGAGGAGTTCACGGTCACTGCGTACGGCACCGACCGGCTCCTCGACGCGCTGCACAAGATCAAGTGGGAGCACGACGGCTCCCTGAGCTTCCGGCGCTCGTGCGCGCACGGCGTCTGCGGGTCCGACGCGATGCGCATCAACGGCCGCAACCGGCTCGCGTGCAAGGTCCTGCTCAAGGACCTCAACCCCGACAAGCCGATCACGGTCGAGCCGATCAAGGGCCTGCCCGTGATCAAGGACCTCATCGTCGACATGGAGCCGTTCTTCGCGTCCTACCGCGAGATCATGCCGTTCCTGGTGACGAACGGTCACGAGCCGACGCGCGAGCGGCTGCAGTCCGTCGCGGAGCGCGAGCGGTTCGACGACACCACGAAGTGCATCCTGTGCGCCGCGTGCACGTCCTCGTGCCCCGTGTTCTGGACCGACGGGCAGTACTTCGGGCCGGCGGCGATCGTCAACGCGCACCGGTTCATCTTCGACAGCCGTGACGAGGGCGGGTCGCAGCGCCTCGAGATCCTCAACGACAAGGAGGGCGTCTGGCGCTGCCGGACGACCTTCAACTGCACCGAGGCGTGCCCGCGCGGCATCGAGGTCACCAAGGCCATCCAAGAGGTCAAGCGGGCGATGATCACCCGCGCGATCTGACGTGCCGTCCGGGGCCGAGCCACTCGACGAGGTTCCGCTCCCCGGCGGCAACGTCGGCGGCGTGGTGCGGGTCGGCGACACCGTGCGGCGGCCGACCGGTCCGTGGACGCCCGCCGTGCACGCCCTGCTCGCGCACGTCGCTTCGCGGGGGCTCGACGGCGTGCCGCGGGTGCTCGGCACGGACGCCGCGGGACGCGAGATCCTCACCTACCTCGACGGCGTCGTCATCGAGCTCGAGCACGTCACCGACGGTCAGCTCAGGTCCGGCGCCGCCTGGCTCGGCCGCTACCACGCGGCCGTCAGCGACTTCCGCCCGGGCCGCCTGCGCTGGCGGTTCGAGGACCGTGACCTGCGGCCCGGTGAGATCGTCTGCCATCACGACGCGACCGCGTACAACATGCTCGCGGGCACGGGCGAGCACCGCGACGACGTGGTCGGCGTCATCGACTGGGACGTGGCCGGGCCGGGCGTCCCGCTCGACGAGCTCGCCATGCTCGCCTGGAGCGGCGTCCCGTTCTACCGCCACGTCGACCCCGTCGAGGCCGCCCGGCGGCTGCGCGTGATCACCAACGGGTACGCGTCGTCCGCACGCTGGGCCGGCCCGGGACCGCTCCCGACACCGGCCGACGTCGCCGACCACATCCCCGTCCGGATGGGGGCCGCGACCGCTCGGATCGCCGCCGGGCAGCGCGCCGGGGACACCGGGATGCTCAACCTCGCTCGGATCGGGGAGCCCGCCGCCACCATCGCGGCCGTCGCGGCCTATGCCGAGCGTCTGCCACGTCTGCGGGCCGCGGTCGAAGCGCAGCCTCGCTGACCACGGCGGGACCCACGTCGGTGCTGCCGCCTGCGGGACGCTCCGGAGCCGCCCCTGCCACCGCGGCAGGAGGGTCGGCCGTCCATGCGGCGGCGAGCAGCACGATGCGGGCGATGAGGTTGATCCACACGAGCAGCGTCACGACGGCCGCGAACGACGCGAGCACCGCGTTCTGCCGGGCGCCGCCCGCCACGACCGACGTGCCGAGCAGTCGCACGACCCCCACGCCGACGGCGCAGATCAGCGCGCCCTGCCGCAGGTCCGGCCACGGCGGGTGGATGCCGGCAAGCACGCGCACCACCAGCACGAACGTCGCCGCGTCGACCACGAGCGCGACGCCGAAACCCAGGACGGTCGTCGCGACGCCGACCCCGGCGCCGAGCCCGACCAGGCGCAGCAGCCAGCCGGCGGCGGAGGTGACCGCAAGGCCGAGGACCGCGGAGACGAGGAACGCCAGCGCCACGCCGACGAGGCCCGCGACCTCGCGCAGCTTGCCGGTCAGCACGTTGCCGCCCGCGCTGCGCTCGTCGAACATCGCCCGGACGGCCGTGCGCAGCGCGGCCAGGGCCGACGTCGCACTGAGCAGGAGCACGACGACCGCAACGAGTCCCGCGACGTTGAGCCCGGCCCCGAGGACGAGCTCGTCCGGCTTGACGAGGCCGTCGCCCGACCCGGAGTCCACCAGACCCGGGAGCGAGGCCGAGACCGTGCGCAGGACGTCCTGGCGGAGCTGGGCGTCGCGACCGATGACCGCCACGAAGGCCGTGTACGCGATCGTCAGGGCGGCGAAGACCGAGAAGAGCGCCGCGTACGCGATACCGCCGGTCAGCACGCCACCACCGGCGGCACCGAAACGAGCGTTCGCCCGGCCCGCCCGGGTCAGCTGCCACCACGCGAGCACGGCCCGAGCACGTGCCACCGAGCCGCCCTTCACCCCGAGCGGCGCACCTGCTCCGGCATCAGCTCGTGGCGTCTCCATGCCGCGACCCTACGAGGAGCCCGGCACTCCGGCACCCGGTACGACGCGAGACCCGTGCAGACGAGCCGCCGCGACGTCAGCTGCCCCGGTCAGCGGGAAGTCCCGGACCGGGCGCCACACCTCGTCGTCGCCATACTCGTAGCTGTGGAACGCGTGGACGACGAAGGTCGCGTCGAACCGGCTCAGCTCGACGAACGCGAGGTCGAGGGCCGCCTCCGACACCTCGTGCGCGACGGTGACGTGCGGGTGGTAGTTGAAGCGCAGGCCCTGCTCGAGCGGACCGGTCCGAATGTGGCGCTCGAGCGCCTCGCAGCCCGCGATGCCCTCCACGACCTGGACGAACACGACCGGCGACACGGGACGGAACGTCCCGGTGCCCCGCAGTCGCAGGACGAACGGCCGGTGGTGCGACGCGACCTCTTCGAGGTGCCGCTCGACGGCAGCGAGATCGCCCGGCTCGACCGCGGTCGGCCCGAGGAGCGTGATGTGCGGAGGGATCGACGGTGCAGCCGGGTCGCCGACCCGTCCGCGCGCGGCCTGGAGCGTCGCGGAGTACGGCTGGGGCACCGTGACGGCGACGCCGATCCGGAGCTGCTCCCCCGACGTCTCCGGCAGGTTCACACCGCCCCCCGGACGCGCACCCGGCGGGGCAGGAACCCGCTGCGGTCGTACACGCGGGCCAACGTCCCGCGGGCGATGTCCCGCGCACGCTCGGCCCCTCGGCCAGGACGTCGTCGAGCGCCTCGGGGTCGGCAAGGTAGGCGTGCGCGCGCTCCTGGAAGGGCGTGATCGCCTCGACGACCAGGTCGGCCAGGTCCTTCTTGAGGTCGCCGTAGCCCTTGCCCTCGTAGTCCGCCTCGAGCGAGCGGATGTCGCGACCCGAGAGGGCCGAGAAGATCGTCAGCAGGTTCGCGATGCCAGGCTTGGCCTCGGCGTCGAACCGGATCTCCCGCTGGGCGTCCGTCACGGCGGACCGGATGCGCTTGGCGATCACCTTGGGGTCGTCGAGCAGCTCGATGATGCCGTTGGGGCTCGTCGAGGACTTGCTCATCTTGGCCGTCGGGTCCTGCAGGTCGTAGATCTTCGCGGTGGCCTTGACGATGTACGCGTCGGGGACGACGACGGTCCCCGGGCCGAACCGCGCGTTCAGCCGCTGCGCGAGGTCGCGGGCGAGCTCGAGGTGCTGACGCTGGTCCTCGCCGACAGGGACGAGCGCGGTGTCGTAGAGCAGGATGTCCGCGGCCATGAGGACCGGGTAGGTGAAGAGGCCGACGGTCGTGCCCTCGGCGCCCTGCTTCCCGGACTTGTCCTTGAACTGCGTCATCCGGCTGGCCTCGCCGAAGCCCGTGTGGCACGACAGGACCCAGGCCAGCTCGGCATGCTCGGCGACGTGCGACTGCACGAACAGGATCGACCGCTCGGGGTCGACGCCCGCAGCGAGGTACTGGGCCGCCGTGCGCCGGGTGCGCTCGCGCAGCACCGCGGGTTCCGGGGACACCGTGAGCGCGTGCATGTCCACGACGCAGTACAGCGGGTCGTAGGACTCCTGGAGCGCGACCCACTGCGTCAGGGCGCCGAGGTAGTTCCCCAGGTGCAGGGAATCGGACGTGGGCTGCATCCCCGAGAAGATGCGTGCTCTCTGCGTCACGGAAGACATTCGACCATTCTGTCAGTGCGGAGGGACGGGACCGGACACCAGCTGCGGATCAGGTCGCCTCGTCGTCGTAGGGTGCCTGCCCGGCGGCAGCCTGCCCCGACTCGACGGAGCCGCCGCCTGCTGCCGCTGACGCCGCACCGGCAGGCGCCGCGGCCGCGGTGCCAGCAGCGGCCGTGGTGCCAGCAGCGGCCGCCGTGCCGAAGGTCGTGGCGCGCTTGAAGCCGGTCACCGCGGGCATCACGTCGTCGAGCAGCGCGTCCCGGACGATGCGGCGCGGGTCGTACTTGCGCGGGTCGAGAGCGGCCCAGTCGACGTCCTTGATGTCCTCGCCGAGCTCGTCGTCCACACGGCTCTTGGTCTCCTGGAGGAACACCTTGGCGCGCTTGACCAGCTGCGCGAGCTGCTCCGCGTACTTCGGCAGACGCTCGGGGCCGATGACGAGCACAGCGACGACGAGCAGGATGATGAACTCGCCGCCGTTGATGTCGAACACGGCTTCAGGTTACCCGGTGGTCAGCTGGTCGCGGACTCGTCGAGGACCACGCGCACATCCCGCTCGGACGACGCAGTGCGCACCCGCAGCACGACGGCGTCGCCCGGGGTCTTGGCACGGATCGCCACGATCAGCTCGTCGGGCTCCGTGACCGGACGACCGTCGATCGCGAGGATGACGTCCCCCCGACGGATCCCCGCCCGGTCCGCCGGCCCGCCCGGCGACACGGCGGCCGTCGAGCCCTGGTCGTCGGTCGACACCTGGACGCCCTCGCCGACGTACCGCTGGTCGAGCAGCACCCCGATGATCGGGTACGTCGCGTGCCCTGTCTCGATGAGCTGCTCGGACGTGCGGCGGGCCTGGTTCGAGGTGATCGCGAAGCCGAGCCCGATGCTCCCGCCGGCGGTCGACAGCGACCCGGGCGGCTGGGCGATCGCCGAGTTGATGCCGACGACCTCGCCTGCTGCGTTGACGAGCGGGCCGCCCGAGTTGCCGGGGTTGATGGCCGCGTCGGTCTGGATCGCGTTGATGAACGCGGTGTCGGACGAGTCACCGGCCGACACCGGCCGGTTGAGAGCGCTGACGATGCCGGTCGTGACGGTGCCCTCGAGACCGAGCGGCGCACCGACCGCTACGACAGGGTCGCCCACGACCACGTCGTCCGAGTTGCCGAGGACCAGCGGCACGAGCCCGGTCCGGTCGACCTTGACCACGGCCAGGTCGTAGTCGGCCGTCGCGCCGACGACGGTCGCTGCGGACTCGCTGCCGTCCGCGAAGAGGACCTCGATGGTCGTGCCGGCCACGTCGCTGCCTGCCACGACGTGGTTGTTCGTGAGGATGTACCCGTCCTGGCGCAGGACGAACCCCGACCCGGTCGCTGAGCCGTCCGGGCCCGTGACCTGGATCGACACGACGCTCGGCAGGACCCGCGCCGCGATCCCCGCGACCGACTCGGGTGCACGGTCGCCCGCGCCCGTCCCGATCGCCGCCGGGAGCCCGGCGTCGACCAGGTGGTCGTCGGCGAGCAGCCGGGTGCCGACCACGCCTCCGATGGCACCGGCCACGAGGGCGAGCACGACGACCAACGCGATGCCGCCGAACGACAGCCCACGACGACGACCGGGCCGCTCGGCTGCGGAGCCGGCCACGACGACGGCCGGGGGCGGCGGGTATCCGGTCCCCCAGACCGGCGCGGGCGCCCCCACGTACGGTGTGCTCGGGGGCGGCGCGGCCGGGTCGGGAGCACGCCTCGACGGCGGCGCGAACGGGTTCGCGGGCTGCTCGGGGGTCGTCGGCTGCTCGGGGCTCGTCGGCTGCTCGGGGGTCGTCATGGCTGGACGAGCGTCTGCGTCATGGTGCCCCATCCTCGCGTGATCCGTGCGGGCACGCCTTGGTCGTACGCGTCGAGCGGGAACTGCGCGACCAGCGTCTCGACGTCGCCGGACCCGGTCGCAGCCACGACCTCGACGACGGTGTCGCCGGACTGCCATGCGGCGTGCCACGGTGTCGCGCCGAGCACGTACACCGTGCGGTCGGCGACGACGCGCCGTTCGGTCCCGACGAGCGCGTCGGTGTCGAGGCGGCCGTGCCGCTCCGTCACGACGAGCGTGCCCTCCGGGCCGACGAGGTCCACCTCGAGCGTCGTCTCGTCGAGGAGCCGGACGGCCGTCACCGTCCACCCGACGGGGACCTGCGTGGGCGCAGTCCAGCCGTGCGCCCTCATCCACGCGATGTAGTCGGTCGCGCCTGCGGTGCCGGTGTCGTCTGCGACGACCCGCACGAGCGGGTGCCACGACCCGGACGACACCGCACCCGAGGTGCCCGCGACGACGGCGGGCGCGGCGAGCGGCGTCGCTGCCCCGAGCAGCGCGAAGGACTGGGCCGGGCCGTCGGTCGGCAGGACGGCGGGCCCGTCACCCAGCGCGAAGAGCGTCACGACCATGACCCCGAGGCCGGTGAGCGAACCGACGGTGATCCGGCGGATGGACCGTCGAGCGGTCAGGTCGCCCGTCAGGGTGTGCGCGGGAACGCCCCGGTCGAGGCGGGGGCCCCCTCCCCACGAGGCGCCGCCGGCGGTCGGGTAGGCGAACGGGTCGACGCGCACCGGTCCGCCCTCGCGCGGCGCTGCGCCCGCGAGCGAGAGCAGTCGAGCCGTGAGGTCGGCGGTCGGTGCGACCGAGTCTGCCGAGGCCACGGCGCGTCGTGCCGCGCGCGCCGCCGCGAGCTCGGAGGTGCACAGGCAGCACGTCGCGACATGGGCCAGCGCGCGCTCGGTCGCAGCGGGAGACAGCTGCCCGTCAGCGAGAGCGCTGATGCGGTCGCCGAGGTGGCTCATGGCGCACCCACCTCCTCGACAGTCTGCAGCTCGAGCGGACCGGTGGGGGCGCGGTGCTCGAGCGAGACCCGCAGCCGGGCGCGTGCCCGGTGGATCCGCGAGCGCACGGTGCCCAGCTTGATGCCCAGGGTGACGGCGATCTCCTCGTACGACAGCCCCTCGATGTCGCACAGCACGACCGCCGCGCGGTACTCGGGCGAGAGGTCGTCGAGTGCGTGCTGCACGTCGCGGTCGAGGTTCGCGTGCTCGAACGCGCGCTCCGGGGTCGAGGGGCCCTCGGCGGTCGGGTAGCGGTCGGCCTCGTCCCCCATCACGTCCATCCGGATGCGGGCACGGCGGCGGACCTGATCGAGGAAGAGGTTGGTCGTGATGCGGTGCAGCCAGCCCTCGAACGTCCCGGGCGTGTACGTCGACAGCGACCGGAACACCCGGACGAAGACCTCCTGGGTGAGGTCCTCGGCGTCGTGCTGGTTCCCGGTGAGCCGGTAGGCCAGCCGGTACACCCGCGCGGAGTGCTCGCGGACGATCTCCTCCCACGACGGGGCCAGCCAGGCGCCGTCCGGGCTGCTGATCGTCATGAGCTTCCTTCCGCAGCGCGCAGGTGCGCGTCGTGCCATTGTCCCAGGTTCGCCCTGCTCGTTCGAACTGGGCCGGCTCCGGGCCGACGCGGCGCCCTCCCACGGCCTCCCACGCTCCGGCGAGCCGCGGCGATAGGCTGCCGAGGACCGCACCTGCACGTCCCACGCTCTTCCAGGAGGACACCATCTCCAGCGACAAGGCCCAGAGCTGGGTGTACTCGGAGGGCTACCTGCCCGAGGACGACACGCTGCTGCGCGCTCGCGAGCGGGCGGGTCAGCTCGGCTGCACGCCGGTCCTGCCGGGTTCCGGTGCCGTCCTGCGTGTGCTCGCGGCGGCGGCCCAGGCCCGGGCGGTCGTGGAGATCGGCACGGGCGCCGGTGTCGGCTCGCTGTACCTCCTGCGCGGGATGCCCGACGACGGCGTCCTGACGACCATCGACGTCGAGGTCGAGCACCAGCGCGCGGCGAAGGAGGCGTTCGCCGAGGAGGGTGTCCGCTCGACCCGCACGCGCACCATCTCGGGGCGCGCTCTCGACGTGCTCCCCCGGCTGACCGACGGCGCCTACGACCTCGTGTTCGTCGACGCCGACAAGGAGAGCTACCCCGAGTACGTCGAGCAGGCGCTGCGTCTGCTGCGTCCGGGCGGGGTCCTCGCGGTGGACAACGCGCTGTGGCACGACCGGGTCGCCGACCCGGCGCGGCGCGACGAGGTCACGACGGTCATCCGCGAGATCGGGCGCACCGTGCGGGACGACCCGCGCCTGGTGCCGGCACTGGTCCCGAGCGGCGACGGCCTGCTGGTCGCAGTCCGGCGCTGAGCGGGCGCAGCTCAGGTCGATCAGACCGCCGCGGCGAGGTAGCTCAGCAGCAGGCGCGCGCCGAAGCCCGTCGCACCCTCGCTGATCTCGTGCTTGTCCGCGCTCGCCCGGGCGGGTCCGGCGATGTCGAGGTGGACCCAGTGTCGCGACCCCACGAACTCCCGCAGGAACAGCGCGGCGGTGATCGAGCCGGCGCCGTACGAGCGATCGGACGCGACGTGCCGCAGGTCGGCGACGTCCGAGTGCACAGCGTCGCGGTACTCCTCGACGAGCGGCATGTGCCAGACGGGCTCGCCGGAGGCGACCGCTGCTGCCTCAAGGGCGGCGACCAGCTCGGGGTCGGCCGAGTACAGCGCGGCCTGCAGCTTCCCCAGGGCGATGCTCGCGGCGCCCGTCAGCGTCGCGACGTCGATCAGGACGTCCGGGTCGAGCGTCGCATCCGAGAACGCGAGCGCGTCCGCGAGCACGATGCGGCCCTCGGCGTCGGTGTTGGCGATCTCGACCGTCGTGCCGCCGTAGATCCGCAGCACGTCGCCCGGGCGGTAGGACGCGCCGCCCACATGGTTCTCGGCGAGCGGAAGGACCGCGGTCACGCGGTGCGCGACGCCCGCAGCGGCCGCGCCGAGCACCGTCGCGAGCGCGACGGCCGCACCGGCCATGTCGGTCTTCATCGGCACCATGGCTTCGCGCTTCTTGATCGACAGGCCGCCCGTGTCGTAGGTGATGCCCTTGCCGACGACGACGACGTGACGCCACCCGCCGGACGGAGCCTCGGCCGTCGGGGTGTACTCGACGGTCACGAGCCGCGGCGTCGACGCGGAGCCTGAGCCGACCGCGAGGATGCCCCCGAACGCCTCGGCGGCGAGCTCCTTCGGTCCACGCACGGTGACCGTGAGCCCGGCGGCCTCGGCGAGCCGCACCGCCTGGTCGGCGAGCCACGCGGGGTCCTTGATGTTCGACGGGGTGTTCGCCAGGTCCCGGACCAGCCAGGTGGCGCTCGCCGCGATCCCGGCCTCCGCGACAGCGGCCGCGATCTGGTCGGCGCGCGGGTCGTCCTCGGTGCCGAGCAGCACCAGCTGTCCGGCCGGGCGCTGGCTCTCACGGTCCTCGGGCGACGGCTCGGCGGCCTGCGAGGGCATCCGGTAGGCACCGAGGAGGTATCCCTCGACGAACGCGCGCACCGCGGCGGGTGCCTGCACGCCCGCCTCGGAGGCCACCGAGGTGACCACACGCCGCAACCCGCGCGTCGCGCGAGCCAGGGCGGCGCCGGACCGGCGCAGGTCGGCCGGGGTGCCCGCACCGACCCCCACGAGCACGATGCGCGGGGCGAGCCCGTGCCACGGGAACTCCCCGCCAGCCTCGCGACGCCCCACCGGGTGCGGGAGGTGCACCGTGTACGCCTCGCCCGGTGCACCGGTCAGACCGGCGCGCTCAGCGAGCTCGGCGAGCGCGATGCCGTACCGAGCCGCAGCATCGGCAGTCCCCGCGCGCGGCTGCAGATCGCTCTCCCCCGGGACGGCAGGCGCGACCGGCACCGCGAGCGCGTCGACGTCCGCGTCCAGCAGCAGGGCAGTCCCCGCCACCGACCCGACCTCGACGACCACCCCCGGCAGCGCTCGACCGATGCTCGTGCGCGCTCGCGGACCCCTCACGCGTGCCAACGGGTCAGCTGACGACAGACGTCAGGGCCTCGCCCAGCTCACGCGCCTCGGTGGCGTTGAGCTCGACGACCAGACGGCCGCCACCCTCGAGCGGGACGCGCATGACGATGCCGCGGCCCTCCTTGGTGACCTCGAGCGGGCCGTCACCGGTCCTCGGCTTCATCGCGGCCATGCGGGGATCTCCTTGTCGTCGCTTCGACCGGCCGCTCGTCGCGTGAGCGCCTCGCCCGAGGGTGAGCGCGCACGTCGACGACCTCAGCAACCGGATGTCCACCGGAGAGTCTAGTTCACCCGCACCGCCTGCTGCGGCCCCGACGTGCACCCACCCAGGTGAGAGCGCTGGGCCGGAGGTGTCAACGCGGCACCGGCCTCACGGCGGCCACCCGCTCGGCGGGGTCAGTCGCCAGGTGTTGTAGATCCACACGATCTGCAGCCCGGCCATGAGGACGGCCACAAGAACGAACCAGAGCCGTCGACGCGTCGGCGGCCGCGTGACGAGCCCCGCGGTCACCGCACCGAGCGGGAACGCGAGCAGCAGGAACCGGGCGAGGCTGCTGCCCGGCTCGATCGCCCCCACGATGTACGCCAGGTACGCCGCGGACCACACGTGCAGCTCGCTGCCCAGGCGCCAGGCCGCCGGAACGACGAGGCACGCGATGACGAGGCCGAAGCCGACGACGAGGATCAGCGGCGCCCAGTCGCCGAACCAGAACCGGGACACGTAGCCCCACGGGACGAACGGCTGGATCTCGCGGACCCCGCGCCACGAGCCCTGGGTCTGCAGGTACCCGTCCGACTCGCCGGTCACCCAGCCGCAGATCAGGGGCCACGCGACGCCGGACACCGCCGCGGTGCCGGCGAGCAGCCCCAGCCCCCCGACGTCGGGCAGCGTGAGGCGGTCCTCACCGCGTCGGCTCGCCCGCCACCGCACCAGGCCGTGGACGACGACGACGACAGCCATCGGCAGGGCGACCGCGCGGGTGAAGCCGAGCGCCAGCACCGCGAGCGAGGCCCACGCGTACCGACGCTCGACGATCGCCAGCAGGGACGCCGCGACGAGCAGCAGCGCGAGGGACTCGGTGTACCCGATCTGCAGGACCGCGGCGGACGGGAACAGCCCGAGCAGCACGACCGTCGCCAGGGGAAGGCCCGGGCGCGCGGCCACAGCGCGCGGCGCACCCCGCTCGATGAGTCGGTAGATCACGACGGCGGCGATCGCCCCGAGCGCGAGCGCGACGAGCGGCGCCGCGACGTACCAGGGTGCTCGGCTCACGATCATGACCCCGCGCACGAGGAACGGGAACAGCGGGAAGAACGCCCACGGGTTCTGCTGCACGAGCCCGTCCGCGCCGTGCGGCAGCACCGCCGGGTAGCCCTGCTCGGCGATCGTGCGGTACCAGGTCGCGTCCCACATCAGGCCCGTGAAACGCAGGTACGACGGCTTGGCCGGCGTCCAGTAGTTCTCGACCTGGAACTGCGCGACGACGACGAGGACGACGGCGCTGAACAGCCTCGTCGCGAGGTACGCACCGAGCGCGCGTCCCCACCACGGCCACCGGCGCGGATCGGCCCGCACCGACCACGACGACCTCGTCACCGTCGTCGTCTCGACGGCGCTCGAGGCCTCGGCGTTCATGCGAGCCCCCGGACGGCCCGGGCCGGGACTGCGTCCCCCCGGACGGCTGCGACCATGTCGAGCGTCCGACGTGTCGCCCGCACGTCGTGCGCGCGGAACACCCGTGCTCCGAGCCAGGCCGCGACCGACGTGGCCGCGAGCGTGCCCTCGAGCCGCTCGTCGGGCGGCAGGTCGAGGGTCTCCCCCACGAAGTCCTTCCGGGACAGCGCCACGAGCACGGGGTACCCGAGCGCCACGAGGGCCTGCGTGCGCCGCACGAGGTGCAACGAGTGCCAGGTGTTCTTGCCGAAGTCGTGCGTCGGGTCGACCAGGACGCTCGCCGAGTCGATCCCGAGCCCGACCGCGCGCGCGGCTGCGGCGGCCAGCACGCGCACCACGTCGTCGACGACACCGTCGAGAGGTTCGCGCGGGTCACCCGGGCCGCCCACGCCGGGATCGCTGCGGGGGTACTCGACGCGGAGCGGATCGGTCCGCGGTCGCGCGCCGCCGGTGTGCGAGCACACGACACCGATGCCGAACTCGGCTGCCACCTCGACGAGGTGTGGGTCGTGGCCGGCCCACGTGTCGTTGAGCAGGTCGGCCCCGGCGAGCGCAGCCGCTCGCGCAACCTCCGACCGCCACGTGTCGACGCTCACGAGGAGGTCGGGGTGGCGCGCACGCACGCGCTCGACGAGCGGCACGACGCGGGCGATCTCCTCAGCGGCGTCCACGCGCGGCCCACGGCCGGCCCGGACGCCGCCGAGGTCGACGACGTCGGCGCCCTCCTCGACGGCGCGCGCGACAGCGGCGTCAGCCCCCGCCTCGTCGTGCCGTGCCGGCGCGTAGAACGAGTCGGGCGTGCGGTTGACGACCGCCATCACGACGGGACGGTCCGGTCCGAACGTCCGCCCCCGAAGACGGACGTCCGCTCCCGCTGCGGGCACGCCGCCGATGACTGCGCCGGTCATGACGTGCCGACGGTCACGAGCCGTTGCTCTCGGCGGCCTTCCGACGGGCCTTGGCCTCCCGGCGCACCGCGTCGAGCTCCTCCTTGCGCAGCTCGGCTCCTCGCTCGCACACGATGCGGACGGCCTCGTCGGGGTCGTCGACGACGTGGAGGAGCTCCAGGTCGGCGGGGCTGATCATGCCGCGATCGACGACCGGGCCGGCGATCCAGTCGAGCAGCCCCTGCCAGTACACGCTGCCCACCAGCACGATCGGGAAGCCAGTCACCTTGTGCGTCTGCACGAGCGTGAGCGCCTCGAACAGCTCGTCGAGGGTCCCGAACCCGCCAGGAAGCACCACGAAGCCCTCGGCGTACTTGACGAACATCATCTTGCGCGCGAAGAAGTACCGGAAGCTGATTCCCAGGTCGACCCACTGGTTCATGCTCTGCTCGAACGGCAGCTCGATGCCGAGCCCGATCGACAGGCCTCCGGCCTCGCTGGCACCCTTGTTCGCGGCGGCCATGACGCCCGGACCGCCGCCCGTGATGACGGCGTACCCGGCCTCCACGAGACCTCGGCCCACCGCTTCGCCGATCTCGTAGTCCGGGTGGTCGGCCGCGACCCGAGCCGAGCCGAACACGCTGACTGCGGGCCCGATCTCGGCGAGCGCCCCGAAACCCTCGACGAACTCGCTCTGGATGCGCATGACCCGCCACGGGTCGTCGTGCAGCCAGCCCGTGTCACCGTCGCCCGCGAGCAGTCGCTGGTCGGATGTCGTCTTCGGGATCTGGCCGCGCCGCAGGAGCACCGGGCCCTTGCGGTAGCCCGTCCCTGGGGCTTCCAGGGCGTCGTCGCTCGTCATGGCACCGACTCTAGGGGGTCGTGATGTGGGTGGGTGGCGTGGCGTGCCCGATGGGTGCGGTGGTCAGCAGCCGGGGCCGTGGGGGTGGGTGAGGCAGGTGTCGGCGACGAGGTGGGTGCGGCGTTCGACGACGGTCAGGGCCGGGTGGGTCGTGGTGGTGGTCGCTGTGCCGGTGATGGGCCGCCAGGTGGTGTCTCCGGCGATCTGGTAGGTGCCGGTCCAGGTCGTGGTCAACGTCAGGGTGTAGGTGCCGGGGGCCTGGTAGGGGTGGCCGTGGGACCCGACCGGGTAGACGCTGCCGGGGGTCGTCGGGGGCGTGCTGCCGTCGGTCGGGTAGGGCAGGCCGGGGTCGGGGGTGTCGAGGGGCGATGTGTCGTCCCCGAAGTCCCAGCGGTAGGTGGTGGGGGTGGCGTGCACGGTGACGGGGTGGCCGAGCAGGGTGGTGGTCAGGTCGACCGGGGTCGGGTCGGCGCTGACGATGATCCCGTACCCGACCAGGACGTACCCGGTGCCGGGTTGCACGGTGGTCGCGGTGGGGGGCAGGGGTAGGCGCCGGAAGTCGGCGGTGGTCAGGGCGGGCAGGACGTCTTGAGGGCAGGCTCCGGCCGTGAGGTACGTCCAGGGGGTCCACGCAGCGGTCGCGCTGGTCCGGGTGCGGGTCCACAACGGGTCCAGGGCGGTGACCCCGACCCCGCAGAACACCGCGGGCACCGCCCCGCTCGCGGCCCCGCACGGACCGTTCAACGCGGTGGTCAACGGCACGGTTGTCACGTCGCACTGCACGCCCCGGGCGTACTCCACCAGCACCGCCACCGGATCACCCGCCGCCACCGCCACCGCATGCGCCGCCACGAGCTCAGCGGCGCGGCGTGCCGTGACGATGACCGCGTCCTCGTCGGACTCGCCTCCGAACACTTCGGATCTCGCGGGTGCGGCGCAGCTGATGAGGGCCAGCGTCACAAGCGCGCTCGCGTATCCGGATCGGGCACGCATCCGGAGGGAAGTCACGGTGAGTCCACCTGAACTGCGCGAACACGCCAGGTGTTCTCTTCACGAACCACTACCAAGTGCATCAGGTAGGACTTCGTGTCCAGCCCAGCGTCGATGAGCGTGCCCGCATCGTCGATGACAGACCAGGGGCCCTGCGTGGCGTTGATGTCTACGCTGAACCACGCACCCGGGTCGACCTCGACGCCCGTCGCGAAGTTGACGACTGTGTCGGTCCCGACTTGGTGCTGGTGCTGCCCGTGCATCCTCTCGGCGTTCGTCACGACGCTCGCGCAGAAGATGCAGTCGGAGTGGGCGAGCGCCTTCCAGTCGGTCAGATCCCCCGTGTTGTACACGTAGGGGTACAGGGACAGGAAGTACTCGGCCGTCGCGATCGCTCCGTCCAGGTCGACCGTGTCCATCGCGGCCGGGCGCTCGGGCTTCGTCGTCGTCGTCGGGCTGGGCGAGGCGGCGGGGGTCGGTGTCGGCGAAGCGGCGACCGTCGGGACAGCGCTGGTCGAGGTGGCCACCGGGGCGGAGCCGCCGAACGAGCAGCCGCCGAACAGCCCTAGCGTCAGTATCACCGCCAGCGCGACCCTGACCGGGCGCGAGGAGACGACGTCGGGCACGGGCAGGGTGCGGGGCATGCCCGAGAACCTACCGATAACCACCCAACCCGGTCAGCCGATCTCACATCCCTGTGGACGGCAGAACCTCAGGCTCAGGCCGTCAACCACGCCCGCAGCGCGTCGTGGCAGGCAGTGAGGTCACCGACGGGGCACCGCTCGTCGGCCTTGTGCGCGAGCAGCGGGTCGCCGGGGCCGAAGTTCACCGCGGGGATGCCGAGCTCGGAGAAGCGGGCGACGTCGGTCCAGCCGTACTTGGGAGCAGGCACCCCGCCCGTCACCTCCAGGACGGTGGAGGCGAACGCTGCGGCAACCGGGTCGTCGAGTCCGGGCCGGGCGCCGGCCGCACCGTCGACCACGACGACCTCGTAGCCGTCGAACACCTCGCGGACGTGCGTCTCCGCCTGGGCGAGCGAGCGCGAGGGCGCGAACCGGTAGTTCACGGTCACGGTGCACGAGTCGGGAACGACGTTGGTCGCGACGCCGCCACGGATCGTGACGGCGTTGAGACCCTCGCGGTAGACCAAGCCGTCGACCTCGACCGCGGCGGGTTCGTACGCCTCGAGCCTGCGCAGCACCTCGCCGGCGCCATGGATGGCGTTGACGCCCGTCCACGACCGAGCGGAGTGCGCCGCGACGCCCAGCACGCGGACCTCGACGCGCAGCGTGCCGTTGCAGCCGCCCTCGATGCCGGCAGCGGTGGGCTCGCACAGGATCGCGAAGTCGCCTGCGAGCCAGTCGGGGTGGTTCCGCGCGACCCGGCCGAGCCCGCTGAGCGCCGCCTCGACCTCTTCGTGGTCGTAGAAGACCCAGGTGACGTCACGCGTCGGCTCGGCGAGCGCGGCGGCGAGGGCGAGCTGCACCGCGACGCCGCCCTTCATGTCGACCGTCCCGCGTCCCCAGATCTCCGCCCGCGAGCCTTCGCCGACGATGCGGGTCGGGAGGTTGTCCGCGACCGGCACGGTGTCGATGTGACCGGCGATGATGACGCGCGACACGGCACCGAGGCTCGTCCGCGCGACCACGGCATCGCCGTCGCGCAGGACCTCCAGGTGGGGGTGCTCGCGCAGCGCCGCCTCGATCGCGTCGGCCAGGGCAGTCTCCTGACCGCTCTCGGAGGGCGCGTCGCAGAGCGCGCGCGTGAGGGTGACGAGGTCGCCCGTCAGGTCGAGCAGCGCGGGAGCAGCGGGAGCGGGCGCACGGTCGGTCACGTCCACGACCCTACCCATGCCCCGTCTAGAGTGACCCGCATGTCCGACCGCAACGCGTGGGCCTTCGGCCTGGCCACAGTGACCCCCGACGGCACGACGCTCGACGTCTGGTACCCCGCACCCGTTCTCGGTTCGGCTCCTGAGGACGCGGTCGCACCTGACGACCTGCTCGCGGCCCAGCGCGTGGACGACGCGCGCGGCGTGCGGACCGTCGTCGTGCGCACGCAGGTCGACCTCGACGCGGCGCCGGCCGACACCGCCGACGCGTACCTGCGGCTGCACCTGCTCTCGCACCGTCTTGTCCCGCCGCACGGCCAGAACCTCGACGGGATCTTCGCGGTCCTCCCCAACGTCGTCTGGACGGACCGCGGTCCGTGCGCGGTCGACGGCTTCGAGGCGACCCGGGCACGGCTGCGCGCCGCGACCGGCGTCCCGGTGACCGTCCACGGCGTCGACAAGTTCCCGCGCATGGTCGACTACGTCGTCCCGAGCGGCGTCCGGATCGCCGATGGCAACCGCGTGCGTCTCGGCGCGCACCTCGCCGTCGGCACGACGGTCATGCACGAGGGATTCGTGAACTTCAACGCCGGCACGCTCGGGGTCTCGATGGTCGAGGGTCGGATCTCCTCAGGCGTCGTCGTGGGCGACGGCAGCGACATCGGCGGTGGCGCGTCGATCATGGGGACCCTGTCCGGAGGCGGACGGGAAGTCGTCTCTATCGGTCGGCGCTCGCTGCTCGGTGCCAACTCAGGCCTCGGGATCCCGCTCGGGAACGACTGCGTCGTGGAGGCGGGCCTCTACGTGACGGCCGGCACGAAGGTCACGCTCGTGGGCTTCGCCGACGCGTCCGGGGTGGTCAAGGCCCGTGAGCTCGCCGGGACCGACAACATCCTGTTCCGTCGCAACTCCCTGACGGGCGGCGTCGAGGCAGTCGCGCGGTCCGGTGCCGGTGTCAAGCTCAACGCCGCACTGCACGTCAACTGAGGCAACCGGTGGCACGCAGTCGACGACGTCGTCGGGCGCGACGCGGGTTGGCCCGGGTCGCAACCACCGCGCTGCTCGGCGTCGCGCTCCTGGTCGGAGCGGTCGTCGTCGTCGTGAACGTGCTCGGCCGGTCGGACGGTTCGCGGTCGGTCACCGAGTCGTGCGGCGTCCAGGTCGACGGGACCCGCTGGCTCCTGTCGACCGTCCAGGGCGACAACGCCGCACTGCTCGCGGCGGTGTCCGTCCGTCGCGGCCTGCCCGCGCGCGCCGCGACGATCGCGATCGCGACGGCCCTGCAGGAGTCGAAGCTGGTCAACCTCAGCTACGGCGACCGCGACTCCGTCGGGCTGTTCCAGCAGCGGCCGTCGCAGGGCTGGGGAACGGTCGAGCAGATCATGGACCCCGTCTACTCGACGGGTCGCTTCTACGACGGGCTGGTCGCCATCGCCGGCTACCAGGACCTGCCGATCACGGACGCCGCCCAGAAGGTGCAGCGATCGGCATTCCCCGAGGCGTACGCGCAGCACGAGACACGGGCCCGCGCGTGGGCCTCGGCGCTCACCGGCTGGTCGCCCGGCTCGCTCACCTGCACCCTCCACGCACCCAGCGGTGCCGGGTCGAGCGACGTGTTCACGGCGCGCGTGGACCGGGACCTCGGGGCGCTGCCTCTCACGGTGGCCGCGGCGACCGACCAGGCACCCGCGGCCGTCGTCGTCGACGCGCGATCGCTCGGAGGCGGGACGGGCGCGGTCGCGGACGACGTGCGCGGGGGCTGGGCGTTCGCGCAGTGGGCCGTGGCAGTCGCTGCCGACCAGCGCGTGACGACCGTGCGCGTGGCGGACCAGGTGTGGTCGCGGAAGGACGCCGGATGGTCTCCGACGAGCACCGCGCCCCTTGCGAGCGGATCCGTCGAGGTCACATTCGCCGCTGCCGCGTGAACGGTCCCGCGACTCGGCACGCGCCGAGCTGCGGGACCGGACGACCGATCAGCGCACGGACACCGGGACGTAGTCGCGCTCGGTCGCGCCCGTGTAGATCTGGCGGGGGCGACCGATCTTCGTCTGCGGGTCGTTCATCATCTCGCGCCACTGCGCGATCCACCCGGGCATGCGCCCCAGCGCGAACAGCGGCGTGAACATCGACTCGTCGAACCCCATGGCCTTGTAGATGAGGCCCGTGTAGAAGTCGACGTTCGGGTAGAGCTTGCGCGAGATGAAGTAGTCGTCGCTCAGCGCGATCTCCTCGAGGCCCATCGCGATCTCGAGCAGCTGGTCGTTCTTGCCGAGCGCCGAGAGGACCGCGTCGGCGCTCTGCTTCACGATCGCCGCGCGCGGGTCGTAGTTCTTGTAGACGCGGTGGCCGAAGCCCATGAGGCGGACGCCGTCCTCCTTGTTCTTGACCCGGTTCATGAACTCGGTCGCGTCGCCGCCGTTGGCCTGGATCTCGGTGAGCATCTTCAGCACGGCCTCGTTGGCGCCGCCGTGCAGAGGGCCCGACAGCGCGTTGACCCCAGCAGCGACCGAGGCGTACAGGTTCGCGTGGCTCGAGCCGACGATGCGGACCGTCGACGTCGAGCAGTTCTGCTCGTGGTCGGCGTGCAGGATCAGCAGCTTGTCGAGCGCCTTGACGATGACCGGGTCGGCTTCGTACTGCGAGTACGGGACCGCGAACGTCATCCGCAGGAAGTCGTCGACGTAGCCGCGCGAGTAGTCCGGGTAGAGCAGCGGCTCGCCGCGCGTGGTGCGGTGCAGGTAGGACGTGATGGTGCGGGTCTTGGCGAGGATCAGGACCGTCGCGAGCTCGACCGTCTCGGGGTCGAACGGGTCGAGGGACTCGGGGTAGAACGCGGAGAGCGCGTTGATCGCCGAGGACATCACGGCCATCGGGTGCCCGTTGCGCGGGAACGTCCCCATGAAGGTGCGGAAGTCCTCGTGGACCAGCGTGTGCCGGTTGACGCGCTCGACGAAGCCATCGAGGTCGACCGGGCTCGGGAGCTCACCGTGGATGAGGAGGTAGGCGACCTCGAGGAAGCTGGAGTGCTCAGCGAGCTGCTCGATCGGGTACCCGCGGTAGCGCAGGATGCCGGCGTCGCCGTCGATGTAGGTGATCTGCGACTCGCACGACGCCGTGTTCATGAACCCCGGGTCGACCGTCACGAGGCCGGTGTCGCGCAGCAGGGACGACACCACGATGCCGTCGCCGCCCTCGGTGGCCCGGACAACGGGAAGCGGGTGCACCTCGCCGTTGGTGATCAGCTGCACGTCTGCCGTGTCGGCATCGGTCATGGTGTTCCCTCCTGCGGCCCGGCGTGGGCGGTCGTCCGCTCGCACCGTTCGTGTCGCTGCTTACGGCCAGTCCGGACGGCTGGTCGGCCGTCGTTGGCCGATGCTGACGCTACCTTTGCCAAGCCGATGCTGACGAATCATCACCGGGCCCATGGTCCCGGTGTGACCACGATCACATCGTGGCGATCGGGCGGGAGCGCGCGGCCCCGGACAACGTCCGGATCCCCGGCTCACGCCCCGGTCAGGCGTGCCGCCGCCTCGCGCACCCGTTCGTCCGACGCAGTGAGCGCGATGCGCACGTGACCCGCCGCGGCCGGCCCGTAGAACGACCCCGGCGCGACGAGGATGCCGAGCGAGGCCAGGTCGGCGACGGTCGACCAGCAGTCCTGACCGCCCCCCTCCGGCCGCACCCACAGGTACAGACCGGCGTGCGACCCGTCGACCACATAGCCCGCCTGCTCGAGCGCGGACCGCAGCACCGCACGACGCACCCGGTACCGCTCGCGCTGCTCGGCCACGTGGTCGTCGTCCCGAAGGCCCGCCGCGGTGGCCGCCTGGACGGGTCCGGGAACGATCATGCCGGCGTGCTTGCGGACCTCGAGCAGCTCGGCGACGAGGACGGGATCGCCTGCGACGAACGCCGACCGGTACCCCGCGACGTTCGACTGCTTGGACAGCGAGTACACCGCGAGCAGGCCCGTGAGGTCGCCACCCGTGACCCGTGGGTCGAGGATGCTCGGCACTCCTGCGGACACCCAGGGCTCGTCCCAGGCGAGCTCGGCGTAGCACTCGTCCGACGCGACGACGACGCGGTGGCCGGTACGACGGGCGGTTGCGCGAGCCGCGTCCACGACGGCCCGCAGCTCGTCGACCGACAGCACCCGACCGTCCGGGTTGCCGGGCGAGTTGAGCCAGACGAGCCGGACGGCGTCGGCGACCGTGTCGGCCGACTCCCCCGACTCGGGCGTGAGCAGCCCGACGACGTCGTCCATGGCGACCGGCGCCGCGCCCGCCAGGCGCGCGCCGACGTCGTAGGTCGGGTACGCGCACGCGGGATGCACGACGACGTCGCCGACGCCGAGACCCAGCAGCGACGGCAGCCAGGCCACGAGCTCCTTCGAGCCGAGGGTCGGCAGCACCGCAGCCGGGTCGAGCCCACGGACCCCCCGGCGCCGCACGAACCAGTCGACGACGGCCTCGCGGAGGTCGAGCGTGCCGTGCGTCGTGGGGTAGCCCGGCGAGTCGGAGGCGGCCGCGAGGGCGTCCCGGACGACCGCCGGTGTCGGGTCGATCGGAGTCCCCACCGACAGGTCGACGATGCCACCCGGGTAGGCGCGAGCCTTCTCGGCGAACGGGACGAGCGTGTCCCAGGGGAAGTCCGGCAGGTCTCCGGTGCGCAAGCCCATGGATGCGTGCGTCAGGCTTCGTGCACCTGGAGCGGCAGCACGGCGATGATCGGGTGGTCCTTCTCGATCATCCCCAGCTTCGCGGCGCCGCCGGGCGAACCCAGGTCGTCGAAGAACTCGACGTTCGCCTTGTAGTACTCGCTCCACTGCTCGGGGACGTCGTCCTCGTAGTAGATCGCCTCGACCGGGCACACCGGCTCGCACGCACCGCAGTCGACGCACTCGTCCGGGTGGATGTAGAGCGATCGCTTGCCCTCGTAGATGCAGTCCACGGGACACTCGTCGATGCACGCCTTGTCCTTGACGTCAACGCAAGGCTGGGCGATCACATACGTCACGGTCGATCCTCCGCGGGGCCCGGGGGCGATCAGGGGTTGGGGTTCTAGTATCCACCAGGTGCGCACCATGACCATCTCGCGTCCACCGGCGGCCGGATGAACCAGCCCTGGCGGACGCTGACCCCCGGCAAGCGCGTCGTCGTCCGACGGCGTCTCGGCCCCGACGAGGAGCTGCTCTACAGCGACGTCCTCGGGGAGCTCCTCGTCGTCGACGACGACGGCGTACTCATCGAGACCCGTCGCGGGCAGGTGCACGTCCCCGGGCACGACATCGCCCTGGCCAAGGTCGTCCCGCCCGCACCCGCGCGCAGGCCCCGGCGCGACTGACGCACGTCGCGGCGGGGCTCAGCTCACGGCGCGGGCGTCACCCCGTCCGTCGGAGCCGGCCCGCAGATGATCTTGTTCTGCGGCTTGTACGTCCACGTGAACGACTTGGTCTCCTTGACGGCGCCGTCCAGCGACAGGGTGCGCGTCGTCGTCACCTTGAACCCCGGGTTGCCGGCCGACGACGCGACGCAGGTCGGTGACTGCGAGTACACCGTCGTCGGCGTCTTGACGTTCGACCGCGCACTCGTCGACGTCTCGACCACCCAGTACTTGGTGCTCCAGATCCGCACGTGCACCTGGTTGTCCGCGACCCACGCCTGCACGAGCGCGCCGTACGGCGTGGTGTTCTTCCACTTCATGTCGAGCACGCCGGTGTAGATCGTCGCCTCACGCCCCTCGGGGTAGCGCGAGAACCACTCGGTGTGCGGACGGTGCTCGATGTCCTCGTACCCCGCGAGGTAGGCCGCGTTGAAGGTCGTGGTCGAGACCTGCGAGAGACCGCCGCCCATCCCCTGGACGTGCTCGCCGCCGACCAGCACCCCGGCATTGATGTAGCCGTTCTCGGCCGTGACCGGGCCGAGCGCCTCGGTGAGGCTGAAGGTCCCGTCGGGCAGCACGAGCGTCCCGTTGATGTTCGCCGCGCCGTTGGTGATGTTGGCGGTCCGCTTCGGCTCGGACGTGAGCGGCGTCGCGAACTCCGACACGATCTCCTTGACGCCGAGCGCCGTCAGCTTGTCGGTCGACTGCGCCGGGTCGGTCTGGACCAGCGCGACCGTCGCGGTCCGGTCGCTGGCGACGGCGGCCGCAGCGACGGCGTCAGCCAGCACCTGGGGGTCGAGCGTCGTGCCGGCCTGGCCCGGCACGATCACGGGTGCGTCGTTCTGGAACTCGAAGTGCGCGTCCGCGGCCGCCGTCAGCAGGTTGGTGGTCCGGCTCAGCACCTCGGTGACCAGCTTCGGGCCGTCGAGCTTGAGGGCCAGGGCGGAGTCCTCCGCCACGAAGCTCGCCACCGAGGCCAGCGCCTTGACGGGCAGGGACACGAGCTGACTGTCGACCTGCACCGCGACCGGGGCCGACGTGACGCGCGTCGCGACCTCCGTCATCGCCTTGTCGGTCTCCGCCTGCGTGATGTCCGGCTCGATCGCGACGGTCGCGAGCGTGAGCGGGCGTGCAGCCGTCAGCCACTGGGTGCGCAGGGTGTCCGCTGCAGCGGCGGCGTCGAGCTCCCAGCCGTCGACCGCCGCGGTCTCGTGCGGCGTCCCGTCGGCGAACACGATGGCTCCGTCGACCGGCGCCTGGCTCAGCGAACCACCGAGGGCCTCGACCGCAGACGTCAGCGCGGCGTCGTCGACGTGCGTGACCGGCTCCTGGATGCCGACCCCGAACAGCAGGTTCCACAGCCGCACCGGGTGCAGGTCGAACCCGACGAGTCGCGACACCGTCGCGGGTGCGTCGAGCGTCAGCCCGGCGCTCGCCGGGTCGACGGTGCCCGTGACGTCCCCCGCGGTGACCGCGATGGGCTCGGTCGTCACCGAGGTGAGCCCAGCCTGGAGCGCGGCGACCGCGGCGGCCTGGTCCAGCCCGCCGATGTCGACGCCGGCCACGGTGGCCCCACGCGGGACCTTCGACGCGACCGCGTAGCACGCACCGACGTAGACGGCTCCGAGCACGATCACGATCGACAGGATCCACAGCAGGACCCGCGGCCAACGACGTCGGCCCGAGTCCGCCGCGAACACGTCGAGCGGGGACGACGACTCCTCGGCGACCTGGGTGACGCGCCCCGGGAACGGACTGAAGTCGCCCGATGTCGTCGCGGACCCCACGGGCGCGGGCGCGGCCCGCTTCACCGCCGACACCGCCGGCCCGACGGGGGCCTGGGCGCTAACCGGGGGCTGCACCGGCCCCAGTGCCGGGGCCGGCGTGGCGCCGGGGGCGGCGACGGCTGGGGTGGCAGTGACGACCGGGCGGCCCGGGATGCCGGGGACGCGGACGACCTGCCCGGGGACCGGCGTGACGCTCTGCGCGGGTGGGGTGCTCTGCGCGGGCGGGGTGGCCACCGGCGGTGCCGTCGCGACCGGGGGTGCGGTGACCGCGGGGGGCGCCGTGACCGCCGCGGGTGTCACGGTCGCCGGCGGCGCGACGGCCTCGCGGGGTACGACGGGCACGACGGGCACTGGGACGATCGGGATCTCGGGTGGAGTCGTCGTCGGGACGTTGACGGCACCCGCAGCCGCGACGGCATCGAGCAGAGGGGTGCGCGTCGGGCCGGTCGTGCGCGGTGCGTCGGTCGGCGCCATGATCGTCGTCGCGGTGCCGTCCGCGACCGCGCGGTCGAACGGGGCAGGTGGCTGCGGCACGACCGGGCGCGCAGGCTCGGCCACGACGACGGGCTCCGCGTCAGCCGCAGGCTCCTGCGCCGCCTCGGGCTCGTGCTGAGGCGCTGCCTCGGCGACCTTCGCCGGAGCAGCGTCGGTCGAGGGCCTCGGCTCGTCGTCGATCGACGGCTCCGCCACGTCGGCCACGGTCTTCTGCTCGTCGGCCGCGGGCTCGCCCTCGAGCGACAGCTCCGGCTCGGCGTCGATCGACGCCTCCGGGTCCACGGGGGGCTCAGGATCGGCGGCGGGCGCGCCTTCCGCCGGGACCTCGGCCTCGATCGCGGCCTCGGCCGCCGGCCCGTCATCGTCTACTGCCACGGGCTGGTCCACCGGCTCGTCCACGTCTTCGTCCGTGGGCTCGGGCCCGTCCACGGGCTCGTCCTGCGGCTCGTCCACGGGCTCGGGCTCGTCCTGCGGTTCGTCCACGGGCTCAGGCTCGTCCCGCGGCTCGTCCACGGGCTCCTCCGTGGGCTCGGCCACGGTGTCCTGACCCGACGGCTCGTCCACGACGTCGGCGCCACCGGTCACGGCGCCGTCGGGCAGAGCCTCGGTCGCGTCCGGGACGGGCTCGCTGCCCGTCGTCGCGACGTCCTCGCGCGCATCGGCTCCGCGCTCGATGCTGCTGCCCATCGGTGTTCCCCCTGCTGCGTCGTGCCGTCGGCCTGTGCGGGCTCGATTCTATGGGCGGAAGCGCACCCACCAGGGCCGTGCCGCGCCATGTGGACCGTCGCGATCCCTGGTCAGACGACCGGGCGCATGCGACCCCGCAGGTGCACGATCCCGCCGGCGGTCGGGGCACCTTGCCGCGCCTCGAGCACGGTGCCGACGACGATGTCGTGGTCCCCCGCCCGATGGACGGCCGCGGTTCGGCACTCGAACCACGCCGAGGCGTCGTCCACCCAGGCTGCACCCGACCTCGGCGCGCGGGTGTGCGGCACCCGGACGAGCTGGCCGACCGCGGGGCGTCCGGGCGACGCGAGCCACGTCGCGACCGGCTCCGCGGTCTCGGCGAGCACGCTCACGGCCCACAGGTCGACGTCGTCGAGCGCCTCACGGAACCGCGCGTCCACATGGACGCAGAACAGCAGCATCGGAGGCTCGAGCGAGACGGACGTGACGGCGCTGGCCGTCATGGCGTAGTCGATCCCCCGCCAGTGCACCGCGACGACGACGACGCCGGCGGGCAGCCGAGCGATAGCTGCGCGGTACACGTCCGGATCGGCCGCGCGACCCGACCCGTCACCAGGACCCACCGCGCCAGCGGTCGAGTCGGGCGCGTCCGTCATGGCCTCGGCGACCGGGCCCGACGGGTGCGGACCATGGGCTCGTCGCTGAACCAGCGACGGGGTGCGAACGCTGCGACGCCCGTGACAAGTGCGGCCCCGATGATCCACACCCAGCCGATCGAGTCTCCGGCCGGCACGAGGACGTCGCCCCCCGGACCGCTCTGCGACAGCACCTGGACGAGCAGGAACAGGCCGCCCGCGTACGCGACGAGGGACACGTAGCCGGACCACGCGCGGACCGCGACACCCGCCGCGAGCACGAGGACCAGGGCGATCACGACGCCCCACGGCGAGATCGCACGGTGCGCGACGGTCCCCACCGTGCCGACCACGGCACCGAGGACGAGGGCGACGGCGGCGCGCACGAGGGCTCCGCCAGTGAAGGGCTGCACGGTGGTCAGGCTACCCGCCGCACCCCGGCCGGCCATGCGACACCGTCGCCGGTCGAGCCAGGTGCGAACAGGTACTCCTCGATGCCGAGCACGGGCGCGAGGACGTCGTTGCTGAGCGCGTAGGAGCCGACGACGGCGCCGAGCCCGCTGTGCGCATCGCCGACCGACGCCACGGTCGTCACGCCCTGGACCTGCGTCCCGTGGGCGCGCAGCGCCGCGGCGAGCCGCGCGAGGACCGGTCGGACGTCGACTGTGAGGTCGACGTCGCTGTCCGGGACCACGACCGACGGCACGGGCCCAGAGGGGTCCGGGAGTCCTGCGCGGAGCTCGCTCGCCGACAGCTGCAGGTCGGTGGCGAGCTCGCGGTACGCCGCGCGCAGCGACTCCTCCCCGCGGACGGCCCACAGCAGTGCGGCGACGGCGTGTGACGGCCCGACCTCGGTGCCCCAGTCGGCGTCGGCCGCCAGCGCGACGGCGCGTGCCGTCACCTCCTGCGCCCGGACGTGATCCGGGTGGCCATAGCCGCCGCCGGGCTCGTAGGTGACGACGACGGCCGGACGGCGGTCCCGCAGCACGCGGGCGAGCCGACCCGCGGCGTCGTCGAGCGGGACAGCGACGAACGCGCCGTCGGGCAGGTCGTCGCGGCGACCCGCCTGGGCGACGCCCGCCCACGCCATGCCGGAGTCCGTGAACCGCGCCGAGCTCGCAGCGGAAGGCGCTGCGGCGCGGCCGGTCACCGGGGCGACGGTGTCGAGGAAGAGGTGATCGGTGACGCCGAGCGCCTCGAGGGCCGCCGCCAGCTCGCGCTCGCGGTGGGCGGCCAGTGCAGGCCCGTCCCCCTCGAGGTGCGCGAGCGCCGAGCCGATGACCTCGCCGAGCTCACCGCGCGTGCACGTCACGACCGTCACGGGCAGGCCGGCGTCGGCCCACGTCGCGAGCAGCGCGCCCGTCGCGAGCGTCTCGTCGTCCGGGTGGGCGTGGACAGCCAGCAGCCCACCCGGCGACGAGCCAGTCATCGTGCGGTCAGGCCCGCTTGGTCCGCGCGAACACCCGTGCGCGCTCGGACTGGTCGAGGATGACCTTGCGGATGCGGACCACCGTGGGGGTGACCTCGACGCACTCGTCCTCGCGGGCGAACTCGAGGGACTCCTCGAGCGTGAGGTGGCGCGGCGGGGTGAGGTTCTCGAACGTGTCGCTGGAGGCAGCGCGCATGTTCGTGAGCTTCTTCTCCTTGGTGATGTTGACGTCCATGTCTTCGTTGCGCGAGTTCTCGCCGACGATCATGCCCTCGTAGACCTCCTGCGTGGGGTCGACGAAGAACGACCCACGCTCCTGCAGGTTGACCATCGCGAACGGCGTGACGGGGCCCGAGCGGTCGGCCACGAGCGACCCGTTGATGCGCGTCTCGATGGCGCCGACCCAGGGCTCGTAGCCCTCGGCGATCGAGGACGCGATCCCGGTGCCGCGCGTGTCGGTGAGGAAGCGGGTGCGGAACCCGATAAGTCCACGCGCCGGGACCATGAAGTCCATGCGGACCCAGCCGGTGCCATGGTTCGCCATCGTCACCATGCGGCCCTTGCGCTGCGCGAGCAGCTGCGTGACCGCGCCGAGGTACTCCTCGGGGACGTCGATCGTCATGCGCTCCATCGGCTCGTGCGTCTTGCCGTCGACCTTGCGCGTGACGACCTGCGGCTTGCCGACCGTGAGCTCGAAGCCCTCGCGGCGCATCTGCTCGACGAGGATCGCGAGCGCGAGCTCCCCGCGGCCCTGGACCTCCCAGGCGTCCGGACGCTCGGTCGGGAGCACCCGCAGCGAGACGTTGCCGACGAGCTCCTTGTCGAGGCGGTCCTTGACCTGGCGGGCCGTGACCTTGTGGCCCTTGCCACCCCGGCCGGCGAGCGGCGAGGTGTTGATGCCGATGGTCATCGAGATCGCCGGGTCGTCGACCTTGATGAGCGGCAGCGGCCGCGGGTCGTCGGGGTCGGTGAGGGTCTCGCCGATGGTGATGCCCTCGATGCCCGCGACGGCGACGATGTCACCGGGGCCGGCCGACTCGGTGGGGACCCGCTCGAGCGCCTTGGTCTCGAGCAGCTCGGTGATCTTGACGTTCTGCAGGGTGCCGTCGGCACGCGCCCACGCGACCGTCTGGCCCTTGCGGATCGTCCCGTTGAAGACGCGGAGCAGCGCGAGACGCCCGAGGAACGGCGAGGCGTCGAGGTTGGTGACGTGTGCCTGCAGCGGCGCGTCCGCGTCGTACGTCGGGGCCGGGATCTTGTCCAGGATCATCTGGAACAGCGGCTCGAGGTTGGGGCTGTCCGGCATCGTGCCGTCGGCGGGCTGCACGATCGACGCGCGGCCGGCCTTCGAGGCCGCGTACACGACCGGCACGTCCAGGATGGCGTCGAGGTCGAGGTCCGGGACGTCCTCGTGCAGGTCGCTCGCGAGACCGAGGAGGAGGTCCATCGACTCGGTGACGACCTCGCTGATGCGGGAGTCGGGCCGGTCGACCTTGTTGACCAGGAGGATGACCGGCAGCTTCGCCTCGAGCGCCTTGCGCAGCACGAAGCGCGTCTGCGGGAGCGGGCCCTCCGACGCGTCGACGAGCAGCACGACGCCGTCGACCATCGACAGGCCGCGCTCGACCTCGCCACCGAAGTCCGCGTGGCCCGGGGTGTCGATCACGTTGATCGTGATGCCCTCGGGGTGGCCGTGGGCCGCCGCCGCCGGTCCGGTGTAGTGGACCGCGGTGTTCTTCGCGAGGATCGTGATCCCCTTCTCGCGCTCGAGGTCGCCCGAGTCCATCGCGCGGACCTCGACGTGGGCGTGCTCCCCGAACGAACCCGACTGCCAGAGCATGGCGTCGACGAGGGTTGTCTTGCCGTGGTCGACGTGGGCCACGATCGCGACGTTGCGCAGGTCGGAGCGCACACTCTTGCCGGCAGGCACAGACATAGAAAACTCATCTCAGGGAGGTGGGGATCGCACCGCTTCATGAGGCGCGGAGTAGATTCTACGCGCCCGCGCCGCGGATCCGCTTCATTCGGCCTCAGCCGCCCCTCGACAGCGCCCGGCGGGCGCCGCTCGACCGCCTCCCGCGGGCGCCTCTCAGAGGCCCGTCGGCGGGATCCTCTCCTCGCCCAGGTGGTCGAGCTTGTCGGCCGCCTCGCGAGCACTCGCGGCCTGCTCGATCTCGTCCTGCTCGTGCTGCGCGGCGACGATGAGGGCGTCGCGTGCCTCGCGCCGACGCCGCTGCTCGGCGGGGTCCGGCACCGGCACGGCTGACAGGAGCCGCTGCGTGTAAGGGTGCTGCGGGTCGTTCACGATCTGCTCGGTGCGGCCGACCTCGACCAGCTTGCCCTGGTGCATGACGGCGATGCGGCTCGCGAGGATCTCCACGACGGCGAGGTCGTGGGAGATGAACAGGCACGCGAAGCCGTGCTCACGCTGCAGCTCCTGGAAGATGTCCAGCACCGTGGCCTGCACCGACACGTCGAGCGCGGACGTCGGCTCGTCGGCCACGAGCAGCTTCGGCTCGAGCGACAGGGCCCGCGCGATGCCGACCCGCTGGCGCTGACCGCCGGACAGCTCGTGCGGGTAGCGGTTGCGCATCGAGCGGGGCAGCTGCACCTGGTCGAGCAGCTGCTCGACGCGCTGGCTCAGCGCCTTGCCCTTGATGCCGTGGTGCAGGAACAGCGGCTCACCGATGGACTCGCCGATCGGCAGGCGCGGGTTCAGCGACGACCCGGGGTCCTGGAACACGATGCCGACCTGGCTGCGCAGCGGCGCGAGGTCCTTGCGCTTCGCGCCGACCATGTTCACGCCGGCGATCGTCAGCTCGCCGTGCGTCGTCGGCAGCAGTCCGACGACCGCGCGCCCGATCGTGGTCTTGCCCGAGCCTGACTCACCGACCAGTCCGACGACCTCGCCGTAGCCGATCGTCAGGTCGACGCCGTCGACCGCGCGGAAGGCCGGGGTACGCCCGCGGCCCGGGTACTCGATGACCATGCCGCGCGCCTCGAGGACCAGCGGGTGCGCCACGGCCGCCTCGGCGGGCCCGGGCGTCGGCTCGCTCGTCGTCGCGGCGAGGGGACGCGCCGTACCCAGGTGCGGCACGGCGTCGAGCAGCTTGCGCGTGTACGGGTGCTGCGGGTTCCCGAAGATCTCCTCCGACGTCCCGTGCTCGACGACGCGCCCGTCCTTCATGACCAGGATGGTGTCCGCCATGTCCGCGACGACGCCCATGTCGTGCGTGATGAGGATGATCCCCGAGTCGATGCGGTGACGCAGGTCCCGCATCAGCTTGAGGATCTCGGCCTGCACGGTGACGTCGAGCGCCGTCGTCGGCTCGTCGGCGATGAGCAGCCGCGGGTCGCACGCGAGCGCCTGGGCGATCATGGCGCGCTGACGCTGCCCGCCCGAGAGCTGGTGCGGGTAGGAGTCGAACCTGCGGGCGGGGTCGGGGATCTCGACCAGGGTGAGCAGCTCGACGGCCCGCGCCCGAGCCTCCTTCGGGGACAGCGTGAAATGGGTGCGCAGGGTCTCGACGATCTGGAAGCCGACCGTGTAGACCGGGTTCAGCGCGGTCATCGGCTCCTGGAAGATGACCGCGATCTCCTTGCCGCGGATCTGGCGAAGTCGGTGCGAGGGCATCCCGATGAGCTCGCGGCCGTCGATCTTCGCGCTGCCGCGGGCACGCCCGTTCGGCGGGAGCAGCCCGATGAGCGACATCGACGACTGCGTCTTGCCCGAGCCGGACTCGCCGACGATCGCCAGCACCTCGCCGGGTCGGACGTCGTAGTCGAGGTCGATGGCTGCGGGGTACCACTCGCCGTCCACGTAGAAGTCGACACCCAGGCCTCGGACGCTCAGCACGGGCTCGGCCTGCTGCGCGGGGACGGGGGCGTGCGCGGTGTCAGTGGCCACGGGAGATCAGGTCCTTCCTGGCGGCATGCGGCGCACCTGCGGACGCGTCGGGCATGTCTGGGAGCATGGGCGCATGGGTCCTGAGCGAGTCTTTGCCGCGACGTCGGGACGAGTGCTCAACGTCGTGGCGGCCGTGGCTGCGCTCGCGGCGCTGGTCGGGTCGGCCGCCTCGGGCGGCCTGGGCGAGCTGCTGCGGTACGGGGCGATCCCCGTGCTGGGGCTCGTCGTCGTGTGGGCGCTGTTCTGGTGCCCGCAGGTCGAGGTGTCCGACGGTGAGATCGTCCTGCGCAACGTCCTGCGCACGGTCCGCATACCCTGGCCGACGTTCCGCGGCGCCGACACCCGCCTGTCGCTCTCGATCGACACGACCGACGGCACGTTCACCGCCTGGGCTGCGCCGGCCCGCAGCGCCCTGGGGGCCCGCGCTGACGCGGCAACCCCTCGCGGTCCCCAGCTCGCCCCGCCGTGGCGAGGTCGCAACCAGGCCGACGGTCACACCGCCGACGTCGTCGCCCTCGAGATCGCGGCACGCCGGGAGAGCCTCGAGCGTGCCGGCCACCTGCGCCCCGGACCGCCGCCGACCGGTGTGCACGTCACGACGACGTGGCACCTGCGCACCATCGCGGTCGTGGCGGTGCTCGCCGTGCTCGCCGTAGCGGGAGCCGTGCTGGGCTGAACCGGTCACCGTCACGCCCCCGACCCGAGGCTCGTGCCGGACCCGGGGACGTCCGCCGGACGCGCCGTCGTCGTCGCCTGGCTCGCGGCCCGCGCGGCGAGGCTCTTCTCCATCTTGCGCTGCGACGGGATGCGCTTCTGGCGCGGGTCGAACGCGTCGCGCAGGCCGTCACCGATGAAGTTCACGCTGAGCGCGATGACGACGATGAGGAGGCCCGGCCACCAGAAGAGCCAGGGGCGCGTCGCGAACGCCTCCTGGTACTGGTTGATGAGCTGCCCGAGCGACACGTTGGGGTACCGGATGCCGAGGCCCACGAAGCTCAGTGCGGTCTCGAGCAGGATCGCCGAGCTCATGAGCAGCGTCTGGTTGACGATGATGACGCCGATCGAGTTCGGCAGCATGTGCTTGAAGATGATGCGCACGTCGCTGGCACCCGCGACCCGGGCCGCGTCGACGAACTCCCGCTCGCGCAACGACAGGAAGTCGCCACGCACGAGTCGCGCAAGGGTCGTCCACGAGGCGAGCCCGAGGAACACCGCCAGCAGGTAGGCGCCGCCCTGACCGCTCGCCAGGCTGCCGAGGACCGCGCCGAGGACGAGCACGGGGATCGTGATGACGAGGTCGGTGAACCGCATCAGCCAGCTGTCGAGGTGACCGCGGAAGTACCCGGCGACCGCACCGACCAGGATGCCGACCACCGTCGACACGAGGCCCACGATCACCATGACGGTCAGCGACGTCTGGGTCCCGCGCATGACCCGCGCGAACACGTCGCGGCCCGCCTCGTCCTGGCCGAACGGATGGTCGCCGATGGCGAACCCGACCCCTCCGAGCCACGTGGGCAGGTGCATCGTCGGCGCCCCGCCGGCGTTGACCAGCGAGCCCGTCGCATTCGGGGCGAACCTCCACCACCCCGTCCACGGGCCGATCCCGACCGAGGTGAACGCGAGCAGGACGACGAACGCGAGCGCGACCATGGCCGCGACGGCGGCACGGTGGCGGACGAAGCGGGAGCGGACGATCTGCCCCTGCGACAGGCCCTCGACCTGCTTGAGCTCGATCGAGGTCTCGAGGCCCCCGGTGACGTCGGGCTCGGGGCTCGGCGCGTCGCCGTGCGCGGCGGGGTTCGGTGGCGTGCTCATGCGTTCACCCGGATCCGTGGGTCGAGAGCGGCGTAGATGAGGTCGGCGACGATGTTGGCGAGGATCGCGAGCGTCGCGGTGATGACGAGGTACGCCATGATCGGCTCGATCTCCGCGTTGTGCAGCGACCTGATGAACAGCTGACCCATCCCCGGGCGGCCGAACACCTGCTCGGTGATGATCGCGCCGCCGAACAGCGCCACGATGTCGAGCGGCACGATCGTCGCGAGCGGGATCAACGAGTTGCGGAAGCCGTGACGCATCACGACGGTCCGCTCGGAGAGCCCCTTGGCTCGCGCAGTACGGATGTAGTCCTGGCCCATCACCTCAAGCATGCTGGCCCGCGCGTACCGCGTGTACCCGGCGAAGCTGATGAGCAGCAGGGAGATCGTCGGCAGGACGAGGTGGGTGTAGCCGTCGAGCGTCTGCACCCAGAAGTCACCGCCGAGGTTGGGCGTGGTGTCGCCGACCGTGGCGATGGGGCGGCCGCCGATCGCCTGCGAGCCGAAGAAGTCGGGCCAGACCCGCATGACGCGGTCGATGAAGATCATCGTCGCGACGATGACGGCGGTGATCGCCGCCGTGCGCGCGGACTGCGCCCAGTCGGGACCTCCCCACAGCCGCCCGACCGCGTAGCCCGAGAGGGCCGCGACGACGCCGAGGCCGAGGGTGAGGGGCCAGCCGAACGTCACGTACGCGAACAGGTACTGCAACGGGGTGTAGAGCGCGAGACCGAGCACCACGACGGACAGGGCGGAGTACAGCGCACGCCGATGGCGCAGCCCGGTCGACAGCGTCGTCACGCCGAGTGCGACGGCGACGCCCACGACGGCGATGAGCACGGGGCCGAGGTTCGGCGAGCTCCACCAGTCGCTCGACCAGAGGTAGAGCAGCACGGCGACCGTGGCGACGAGCGCCAGGACGAACGTGAGCAGCCTGCGCCGCCATGCCCCGCCCATCGCGAGCGACCAGATGAGTCCGAGGACCACCCCCGCGACGATCATCGACGACCAGGACTGGACGGGGTCGGCGAGGAAGGTGTTGAAGCCGATGGCCCCCCACTGCTTGAGGAGCACCGCGACCCAGAAGGCGGGCAGCGAGTAGAGCAGGAACGACACGAAGGTGATCAGGTAGTCGAACGCCGAGTACTGACGCAGCGCGCTGACGATGCCGACGGCGACCCCGAAGAGGATCGCGAGGACTGTGGCCGCTCCGACGAGCTGGAGCGTCGAGAGCATCGCGCCGCCGAGCTTGTCGTTGACCGCCTGGCCGCTGCGCCAGGCCGATCCGAGGTCACCCGTGACCGCGTTGCCGAGCCACTTGACGTAGCGCACGACGACGGGCGTGTCGAGGTCGAGGAGCTGTCGACGAGCTGCGATGAGCTGGGCCTTGTTGCGCGCCGTGCTCTCCTCGAGGTCCTGGAGGGGACGGATCGACACGCTGACGAGGATATACATCAGGAAGCTCGACGTCAGGAGCGTGGCGAGGCCCTGGAGCAGCCGTCGCCAGAGAAAGGTGAACATCGGGAGCGATACCTCGCAGTGACAGCGGAACCCACCGTGGCCGCGTCATCGTACGCGGCGCTCACCTCCGCGACCGGGGCTTGTGGCCATGGCGCGCGGGTGCCTCGTGGAGCGTGTGGGGTTCAGTGGCGGTGGACCGGGTCGCGGTCCGTGGACGACGACGCACGGAGGGCACCGGAACCGGGTGGTTCCGGTGCCCTCCGTGCGTGTCACACGCTGGTGGCGCCCAGCGCGCTGGAGCTGCTCAGCTGGTCGGCGTCGGGGTCGCCGATGCGGCGGTCGTCCCTGTCGTCTTCCACTCCCAGAAGTTCGCGAAGATCGTCGGGGAGATCGAGCTCGGCGAGACGCCGGTGACGTTCTTGTTCCAGGCCTGGATGGCGGGGAACTGGAAGATCGTCGTACCGAACGCGTCGGCCCACAGGACCTTCTCGACCGCGAGCTGGTAGTCGAACTGCTTCGCCGGGTCGGTCTCGGTCTGCAGACCGTCGAACTCGCTGTCGACCGCGGCGCTGGAGTACTTGCCGTAGTTGTTCAGCCCGCCCGTGCGGTAGTTCGCGTCCGACTCCGTCACCGCGGTGGACTGGGACTGCCAGCCGAACAGCGACGCGTCGTACTGGTCCTGGCCGGTCTGCAGCAGGGTGCCCCACTCGGCTGCCGGCTTGCTGGCGTCGACGAGCTCGAAGCCTGCCGCCTTGGCGGACTCCTGAATCAGCGCGAACTCCGTCTGACGGCGCGTGTTGTCGGCGTTGAAGGCGAACCGGACCTTGACGGGCGTGGTGACTCCCGCATCGGCCAGGAGCGCCTGGGCACCGGGGACGTCCGCGGCGTCGGAGTAGGCCGACGAGCCGTTCTCCTTGACCATCGTGTCGTAGTTGACCGAGCCGGGCAGCAGGATGAACGAGTTGCGGACCTTGGCGTCGGGGTTCAGCGGCTTGATGAGGTTGTCCACGATCTGCTGGCGCGGGATCGCCTTGAGGAACGCCTGGCGGACCTTGAGCGCCGTGGCGGCGTCGCCACCGTACGTCGCCGGGTCGAACGGACCACCGTTGGCGTGGACGAGGTCGACGTGCTCGTACGTGCCCTCGATGCCGAACGCCGTGTCGACGTTCTTCAGCGCCTCGATGGCGGTGCGGACGTCGGCCGTGGCCTGCGGGCCGATGATGTCGACCTCGCCGTTCTCGAGCGCCGTGACCTGGGCCATCGGGTCGTCGATGAAGCGCACGGTGACGCGCTCGACCGACGGCTTGTGCGCACCCTTGTACTTGGGGTTCGCCTCGAGCGTCAGGTACTGGTTCTCGGCGTAGTCCTTCAGCACGTACGCGCCGGTCGAGAGGTAGAGCTCGGGGTCGGCCGGGAGCTTGGTGAACTCGAAGCCCGAGTTCCAGAACTTCGACACCTTGCTCAGCGCGGCGGTGTCGTTGTCCTGGATCGCCGTGAGGATCGCAGCCTTGCCGGCAGCGGCGTCGGCGGCACCGAGCGCCTTCTCACCCACGACGTGCGCCGGGACGGCCGGGCCCTGGAAGTCGAGCTCCCAGTCGGCGTACTGCTTCGAGTAGACGAAGGTGATCGACCTGCCGTCGTCGGAGATCTTCGGCGTGTCGGTGATCAGAGCACGGCTCGGGTTGGTGCCGTCGAAGTAGACGCCGGCGTCGATCTCGTCCTGGTTCGTGATGGCACCGGTCTCCGGGTCCTCCTGAGCCACGACGTTGTTGAACACGTCCGACGTGGCGGCCCACTCGAGGAGCAGGTCGGTCGCGTCGACGGGGGTCCCGTCCGACCAGGTGGTGTCGGCGCCGACCGTGTACTTCACCGTGAGCGGGTCGTCGCTCGTCTTCTCGTACGTGCCGTAGGAGGTGTCGTGAACGAGCTTGAGGTCCTTGTCATAGGTCCAGAAGCCTCCGTCCATGAGCGACGTGATGACCGCGTTCTGGGTGGCGTTGCCGTTGGCCGAGCTCGTGTTGAGCTCGTTGAGCGGCGCCTCCCAGGCGATCGTGACAGCGCTGTTCTCCTGGATGCCCGAACTGGTCTTGGCCGGTCCGGAGCAGGCCGTGAGCACAAGCACGCCCGCTGCCAGAGCCGCTACCGCGGCGGCCGATCGCCTGATCTTCAATGTTCCTCCTGGAGAGTTGGCGCGCCTCGCGCGAGCTGCGCACACGGGACCGGAGGACGTGCCCCGCGATGGCTGCGGTCGGGCAGGAGCGCCATGGGATGACCTCACGCTAGTAAGGCAACTCTGGACAAATGTCGCGAGCCCGACACCGGCTCCCGATCGTTACGCGATCGAGACTGGACGGTAGCGTCCAGCATACGAGATGCGCAATTGCGTCACAGGCAGGAAACATCCGGGCCGCGCCCGGGGGTCGTCACACCCCGAAGATGTCGAGCTTCGCGCCAGGGATCGCCTCGAGCAGCTCACGCGTGTAGTCCTGCTGCGGGTGGTCGAACACCTCGTCCGTCGTCGCCTGCTCGACGATCTGCCCCGACTTCATGACGCAGACCTCGTCGGCGATCTGGCGCACGACAGCGAGGTCGTGCGTGATGAACAGGTAGCTCAGCCCGAGCTCGGCCTGCAGGTCGTTGAGCAGTGTGAGGATCTGCGCCTGCACCAGCACGTCGAGCGCCGAGACGGCCTCGTCGCAGACGATCACCTCAGGCTCGAGCGCCAGCGCACGCGCGACGGCGATGCGCTGCCGCTGACCGCCCGACAGCTCGTTCGGGTACCGCCGCAGGGTCGCCTGCGGCAGGGCGACCATGTCGAGGAGCTCACGGACCTTCTTCTCCCGGGAGACCTTGTTGCCGATGCGGTGCGTCCGCAGCGGCTCCTCGATGGTCCGGAAGATCGAGTACATGGGGTCGAGCGAGCCGTACGGGTTCTGGAAGATCGGCTGGACCCGGCGACGGAACGCGAACAGCTCCTTGCGACCGAGCGTGCTCATGTCGGTGCCGTCGAAGAACACCTTGCCCGACGTGGGGTCGAGCAGGTTCAGCACGATGTTCGCGACCGTGGACTTGCCCGAGCCGGACTCCCCCACGAGCGCGAGGGTCGTACCGGCCCGCAGCCGGAAGGACACGTCGTCGACGGCCTTGAAATCGGTGTGCGACCCCGGCCGCGCGCCGCGCAGCTGGAAGACCCGGGTGAGGTTCTCGACGCGCAGCACCTCGGCGCGCGCGGTGCTGACACCGTCGCCCCCGGTCTGGGCGAGCAGCTCGGTCGCCTCGACACCGGCGGCCTTGGCACTCTGGATGCGCCGCGACGCGAGCGACGGTGCGGACGCCACGAGACGCTGCGTGTACGGGTGCCGGGGGGCCGCGAGGATCTGCCGGGCGGGCCCGGACTCGACGACCTTGCCGCGGTACATCACGACGAGGTGCTCCGCGCGCTCGGCTGCGAGGCCGAGGTCGTGCGTGATGAACAGGACAGCCGTCCCGAGCTCCTCGGTGAGGCCCTGCAGGTGGTCGAGGATCCGGCGCTGCACGGTGACGTCGAGGGCCGACGTCGGCTCGTCGGCGATCAGCAGCTGCGGCCGGGCGGCGAGAGCGATCGCGATGAGCGCGCGCTGGCGCATGCCGCCGGAGAACTCGTGCGGGTACTGCGTGGCGCGCCGCTCGGCGTCCACGAGTCCCGCCTCGCTGAGCAGCCCCGCGACCCGGTCGGTCGCATCCGAGCCCTTGACGGTCGCGCGGACCTTCTCCGCGGCGTCGGGGAGCCCCGCTGCGCTGAGGATCGCGACGACCTGGCTGCGGGTCGTCGCGCCGACGACGAGCGCCTCCGAGGCCGCGTCGACCGCAGACTGCGCCTGGTCAGCCCCCCGCGCGCCGGTCAGGGCGGTGCGGAGCGCGGCGAGCAGCACCTTCTTCGCCTTGCGGCCCAGGTACAGGTCGTCGCCGTTACCGCCGACCTCGACCATCGCCTCGTCGGTGATGAGCGCCTCGGTGAGCGAGTTCCGCGTCGCCCGGCTGACGTCGACGTGGTTCGCCTTGAGGGCTTCCTTGACCTGGTAGCCGATCTTCCACACCGGGTTGAGGTTCGACATCGGGTCCTGCGGGACGAGGCCGATCTGCTGGCCGCGCAGCGCGACGATCTCGCGCTTGCTCGCCTTGGTCACCTCGGTGCCGTTGAACAGGATCGAGCCGCCGGTGACCTTCCCGGTGCCGGGCAGCAGGTCGATGATCGCGTGCGCGAGGGTCGACTTGCCCGAGCCCGACTCGCCGACGATCGCCACGGTCTGGCCGGGGTAGATCGTCAGGTCGGCGCCGCGGACGGCGCGCACGGTGCCGCCGGCGGTCTGGAAGGAGACCTCGAGGTCGCGCACGGCGAGCAGCGGCGCATCGCCGTGCCTGTGGTGCTGCGGGACGACAGAGGCCGGTGTGGTGAGGGAGTCCGTCATCGCGTCCGCGCCTTCGGGTCGAGGGCGTCGCGCACGGCGTCGCCCATCATGATGAAGCTGAGCACGGTCAGCGCGAGCGCCCCGGCCGGGTAGAACAGCACCGACGGCTGCGTGCGGATCGACGACTGCGCGTGCGAGATGTCCGCCCCCCACGACATGACGGTGCCCGGCAGCCCGATCCCGAGGAACGAGAGCGTGGCCTCAGCCACGATGAAGGTTCCGAGCGACACCGTCGCCGTGACGATGATCGGCGCGGCGGCGTTCGGCAGGACGTGCTGGACCAGGTTGCGGAGCCGGGATGCGCCGAGCGCGGTCGCCGCCGTGATGAAGTCGGCGTTCTTGACCGACATCACGGCGCCGCGCGTGATGCGCGCGATCTGCGGCCAGCCGAACACGCTCAGCACGAGGACCACGGTGACGACCGTGCGCTTCGTGCTGAAGACCTGCATGACGACGATGGCGGCCAGCACCAGCGGGATGGCGAAGAAGATGTCGGTGACCCGGGACAGCAGCGCGTCGAACCACTTGCCGTAGAACCCGGCCAGTGCCCCGACGATGCCGCCGAGCACGACCACCGCGATCGTGGTCAGGACGCCGACCGTCACCGACGCGCGAGCGCCGTAGATGACCCGCGAGTACACGTCGCACCCCTGGAAGTCGTACCCGAACGGGTGACCGCCCGTCGCCGGGCCGAGGCTGTGCTTCAGCTCGCAGAACGCCGGGTTCACGCTCGTGAACAACCGGGGGAAGGCCGCCACGACGACGACGAGCAGGATGAGCACGGCCGAGACCCAGAAGATCGGCCGCGTGCGCAGCGTCTGCCACGCGTCGTGCCACAGGCTCGCTGGGGGCGCGCTCTCGTCGACGCTGTCGACGGCGTCCAGCGCCACGTCGAGCTGCGCGAAGAAGTGGGCCTGATCGGTACGGGCGACGTCAGACATAGCGGATCCTCGGGTCAAGGACCGCATACAAGAGGTCCACGAGCAGGTTGGCGACGATGTAGACGATGACGAGCACCGTGACCAGGGACACGACCGTCGGCGCCTCCGACTGCTGGATCGCGCGGTACAGCGCCTGGCCGACGCCCGGCACGTTGAAGATGCCCTCGGTGATGATCGCGCCGCCCATCAGACCACCCAGGTCCGCACCGAGGAACGTCACCACCGGGATCAGCGAGTTGCGCAGCACGTGGACCGTGATGACCCGGCTGCGGGACAGCCCCTTCGCCGTCGCGGTCCGGACGAAGTCCGCGCTCATGTTCTCCGCGACCGACGTCCGGGTGAGTCTGAGCACGTAGGCGAAGGACACCGATCCCAGCACGATCGCGGGCATGAGCAGAGTCCGCAGCGACACGTTCCCGCCGACGGTCGTCGGCAGCCAGCCCAGCTTGACGCCGACGACGAACTGCATGACGAACCCGATCACGAAGACGGGGACGGCGATGACGGCGAGGCTGACCAGCAGGAAAGTCGCGTCGAAGATGCCGCCCTTGCGCAGACCGGCGATCAGGCCGACGACGATCCCGAAGAACGCCTCGAAGGCCAGCGCCAGAAACGCGAGCCTGATGGTCACCGGGTAGGCCGTGGCGATGAGGTCCCGGACCGGCCGACCGTTGAAGGCCGTGCCGAAGTCCCAGTGCAGCAGCCCCTTGAGGAAGAGCACGTACTGCGTCAGGAACGGCTGGTCCAGGTGGTAGTGCGCCCGGAGCTGCTCGACGACCGCAGGGTTCAGCCCGCGGTCCCCGCCGAGCGCGACGATCGGGTCGCCAGGCAGCGCGAAGACCATGAAATAGATGAGCAGCGTCGCCCCGAAGAAGACCGGGACCATCTGCAAGAGCCTGCGCCCGACGTACCAGGCCATCAGGTCTCCTCCTCGAATGGATAGGGGCGCGCCGACAAGGGGCGACGGCGGGCCACTTTAGTCTGAGCCGACGGCTGACGACGACTCGGGACATGAGAAGGGGTGGGGACCCGCGGGTCCCCACCCCGTCTCGTCACTGCAAGGTCAGCTCTTGTGGACCTGGTAGAGCAGCGGGACGCTGTTCCACCCGAACTCGACGTTGCTGACCGTCTCGGCGGAGCCGCCGGTCACGTTCGAGTACCACAGGGGGATGGCCGGGAGGTCCTGGAACAGGATCTCCTGGACCTGGTCGAAGACCTTGTTCGCGGCGTCGACCGAGCTGGCTGCCTGGCCCTGCTTCAGCAGGTCGTCAACCTTCGGGTTCGTGTAGTCGCCGTCGTTCGAGCCGGCGCCCGTACCGTAGAGCGGGCCGAGGAAGTTGTACAGCGACGGGTAGTCCGCCTGCCAACCGCTCCGGAACGCGCCCTTGATGGTGCGAGCAGTGACGTCGGCACGCAGGGCCTTGAACGTCGGGTAGCTCTGACCGGCCGCGTCGATGCCGAGGGTGTTCTTGATGCTGTTGGTCACCGCGTCGACCCAGGCCTGGTGGCCGCCGTCGGCGTTGTACCCGATCGTGAACGTGCCCGACCACGGCGCGATGGCGTCAGCCTCGGCCCAGAGCTTCTTGGCCTCGTCCGCGTTGTAGTCCAGCACCTCGGAGCCCTTGATGGTCTCCGACCAGCCCGCGATGACCGGGGACGTGAAGTCCTTGGCCGGCGTGCGGGTGCCCTGGAAGATCGCGTCGGTGACTTCCTGGCGGTTGATCGACATCGAGATCGCCTGGCGGCGGAGGTTGCCCTCGGCGCCGGTGAAGTGCTCGAGGTTCTGCGGGATCGTGAACGACTGGAAGATCGCAGCCGGCTGGTTGATCGCGCGGTCACCGAGGTCGGTCTTGTAGGTCGCGTAGGCGCTGTTCGGGACGCTGTCGAGCACGTCGAGCTGCCCGGAGAGCAGGTCCTGGTAGGCGGCCTCGACGGTCGTGTAGAACTTGATCGACACGCCACCGTTCTGCGCCTTGCGGTCACCCGTGTAGTCCGGGTTCGGGATCAGGTCGATGCTGACATTGTGGTTCCACGCCGTGTCCGACTCGACCTTGTACGGGCCGTTGCCGATCGGGTGCTCGCCGTACTGCGTGACCGACTCCGCGCTCACGAGCGCCTCGGCGGGCATCGGGTAGAACGCCGAGTAGCCGAGCCGCAGCGGGAAGTCCGCCTCGGGCTGCTTGAGCTTGACCGTGAAGGTCGTGTCGTCGACGACAACGAGGCCCGTGAGCTCCGTGTCGGCGTCGTAGCTGAAGCCCTCGATGCCCTCGAAGAAGTAGCTGGACAGCTGGGCGTTGCTGAGCTTCGCCCCGTAGTTCCAGGCGTCCACGAAGTTCTTCGCCGTGACAGGCTCACCGTTCGTGAACTTCTGGCCCGACTTGATCTTGATGGTGTAGTTCTGCGAGTCGGTCGTCTCGATCGACTCGGCGGCGTCGTTGTGAGGGGCGCCCTTGGCGTCGTAGTACACGAGACCTGCGAAGATCAGGTCCTCGATCTTGCCGCCGCCGACCTCGTTGGTGTTGGTCGGGATGAGCGGGTTCTGCGGCTCGCTGCCCCAGGCGCTCACGATGCCGGTGCTCGACGCGGCCTCGGTCGTCGCCGCGGTGCTGGGAGATGCCGTGGTGCCGCCGCCGCTGCAGGCCGCGAGCGCCAGTGCGCCGACTGCGAGGCCGGCCACGAGGCCACCAATTCGCCTGATCTTCAATGTTCCTCCTGGGAATTCGGAACGCACCGGGCAGTGGATCGTCGGCCGAGCGTCCGGCCGACGTCCGAGCGAGCACCGATGTGCGCCATAGGTTGGTTTCAACGTTAGCGAGCACGTACCGGACATTCGATGGAAGTCCGGCACCGGCCTCGGATCGTTACATGATCGATACTGGACAGTAGCGTCCAGTATACGAGACGTCCATCTGGGAAACCTGCCGGAAACATGCGGTGACCTGCATGCGCGCCCCTCATATCACGATGACCTGGTCTTGACTGACGGTCATCGGGATCCAAGACTCGTACGGTCGTCCCCGGGCCACGCTGTGCATCCCACTCGCCGCAACCGACGAGCACAACGCGGTGGGCAAGGCGGAGCGAGGACTTGCGGCGTGCGCGTGCGGAGAGCGGTCGTGGGCGGTCGATGAGAGGTTGTCTTCCATGCCCCCACCTGAACCGAAGGCCGAGCTCCACCGGTACCTGCAGGCTGCGCGCGAGGCGCTGCTGTGGAAGCTCGACGGCCTGCCTGAGTACGACGTCCGCCGCCCGCTCACCCCGACCGGCACCAACCTGCTCGGACTCGTCAAGCACGTGGCGAGCGTCGAGCTCGGGTACTTCGGCGAGACGTTCGGGCGCCCGTCCGACGAACCCCTCCCCTGGTTCGCGGCCGACGCCGAGCCGAACGCCGACATGTGGGCGACGGCAGAGCAGTCACGGGCCGACGTGGTCGCCCTCTATCACCGCGTCTGGGTGCACTCCGACGCCACGATCGCTGCGCTGGACCTCGAGGCCGTGGGACACGTGCCCTGGTGGCCGGCCGAGCGGAACGAGGTGACGCTGCACCGAATGCTCGTTCACATGGTCGCCGAGACCAACAGGCATGCGGGGCACGCCGACATCGTGCGCGAGCTCATCGACGGCAAGGTCGGGCTTCGTGCGGACAACGACAACCTTCCGCCGGTCGACGAGGCGTGGTGGGCCGACTACCGCGACCGGCTCGAGCGCGCTGCTCACCAGGCCACCCAGAGCGCTCCGGCGCCTGGTCCGCAGGAATGACCGCCCGCCACCGGATGCGCGTTCGTGCGATGTCCGGTCGGTGATGCCACTCGAGGTTGATGCAGAGAGCACCACTGGACGACGCGCGCGAGGCGCGAGGCGTCAGCTGAAGCCGATGGCGCGCTGCGCGACCCGGTACGCCAGCACGGACACCCGACGTCCCGCCGGGCCGGGCAGGTTGGAGACCTGGCCGAGCGCGGTCCAGCGGACCTTGCTGTAGAGCCAGGGGTCCTGGCGCCGCAGCTCGGACCAGAGGCGGTCCTTCTCGGCCAGCGACGACCGGGTGCCCGCACGGATCAGCAGGATGGAGGACACCGCGCACGTGATCTCCAGGTAGTGCAGCAGGTACCCGCGCAGGCGTCGGTCGTCGACCCTGTTGCGCGATACGTGCTCGAGCATCAGCCAGTTCACGCGCAGCTGCTGGTCCAGGCGCCGCAGCATGACGGCCTCCTGCACCGACTGGTCCGCCCGCCCGATGAAGTACCGGTAGAGGTCGACGTCCAGGTAGTACAGCGTGTGCACGTGGGCCAGCGGTACCAGGGCGTAGAGGTTGTCGACGTAGAACGTGTGCTCCGGCAGCCGCAGGCCGGCCCGCCGCAGGACGTCGGTCCGGTACGTCAGGGCGTGCATCATCAGGTACTGCCGCTTGGCGAAGTGCCGGGTCTGGGACCAGGTGAGCACCCGGTCCCGCGGCAGCGCCCCGGTGTACCGGACGACGGTCTTGTTCTTCTTGCCGACCTTCTCGTAGACGAAGTTCGACACGAGCATGTCGACCTCGCGGCCGCCCGCCGCGAATCCGCGCAGCGCGTCGAGCACCTGGGTGAACGCGTCGGCGTCCAGCCAGTCGTCCGCGTCCACGACCTTGAGGTACTCGCCGCGGGCGTGGTCCAGGCCGGTGTTGATCGCCGACCCGTGCCCGCCGTTCGGCTTGCTCAGCAGCCGCACGAGCTCGGGCGACCGGTCGACGTACTCCTGGGCGAGGGCGGCCGTGCCGTCGGTGGAACCGTCATCCACCACGAGGATCTCGACGTCGTCACCGAACCCGACGATCGAGTCCAGGGCGCGCGCCAGGTACGCCTCGGCGTTGTAGGCAGGGACGACGACCGACAGCACGGGGTTCACGAGGCGCGGACCTCCGCGGTCGCAGGGGCGACCGACTCCTCGGGGGTGGACGTGAAGATGACCTTGAAGATCGGGAAGAACACCCAGAACGAGATGGCCGAGGTGATGATCATCGTGACGAAGTCCGCGAGCGTCTCACCGGTGCCGCCCAGACCCCAGGTGTCGATGAACAGGTCGTAGATCGGCGTCTTGTACAGACCCTGCGCCGCCGCGGCGGCCAGGGTGATGAGGACGTAGGCGATCGCGTACCAGGTGGCGGCCTTCGCGACCGAGGAGTTCGACTTGAACGTGATGTTCCGTTGGGCGAAGAAGTTGATCACCTGCGCGATCAGCAAGGTGATCTGCACGGCCAGGAAGTATGCCAGCCCGCCGCCGCCGGCCGGCAGGGCGCCCGCGGCGTAGTCGAACACCCAGTAGGCGGACCCGTCACGGTTCGAGCCGATCTGCCAGAGCTGGAACGTGGTGTCCACCAGCGCGGTCTTGCCGAAGCCCCACTTGATCAGTGGCATGAGTGCCAGCTGGAGCACGGTGATGCCGTTGCTCAGCACGAAGAACACGGTGAACTGAGCGACGCCGGGGCGCTTCTCGGCGAATCGACTCCAGGCGTCGCGGAGGCGGGTGAACATGCGAGTCTCTCTCTTCCGGGGGTCAGACGTCGCTGCGCAGGGCGCGGACGGTGGCGCGGTTGGCGCGCCGGTTGCGGACGAAGGCACGGATCGTGGCGCCCGCGCCGGCGAGGAACCGTCCGTTGACGATGCTCACGACGCCGTCGACCATCTCGGCCGACACCATGCCGTTCGTCATCTTCCCGATGGCGCGCGGCGGCATGTTCAGCAGGAACATGATGTTCAGGTCGGGCTTGCCCTTGCGCTCGGCCACGTCGCGGCGCCACGCCAGCACGCGGTAGGCCACGCGGGCCAGCGGGGACCGCGCGTCGGCCATCCGGTCCAGGGCGTCGTTCACGCCGAGCGGACCGGACCACGAGGACACGGGCAGCGGCCGGCCCAGGAGGGCGACGAAGTCGGTGTCCGGCACGTCGTGCACGTCGCCGGTGCGGTATCGCTCCGGCACGTCGTCGACCCGTGCGGGCACGGTGCCGACCACGTCGAGGCTGACCGACACGGGCAGGTCGTCGACGTGGGCGCCCGCCAGCACCAGCCACGCGCCCTGCTCGACCTGCCACGCCCCGGATGCGGTGTCCCAGTGCCGGAACGCCGCCTCACCCAGCGGCACCGCCACGGTGGCCGACTTCCCCGGCGCCAGCGATACCCGGGCGAACCCGGCGAGCGTGCGCACCGGGCGGTGGACCCCGGGCGAGACCCGGTGCACGTACAGCTGCACGACGTCCGCACCCGCCACGGCCCCGGTGTTCGTCACGGTGACCGTCGCCTCGTCGGCCGTCGCGGACAGGTCGGAGTACGCGAACGTCGTGTACGACAGCCCGAACCCGAACGGGAACGCCACCGGCACCTGCGCGGTCGTGTAGTACCGGTACCCGACGTACAGGCCCTCGCGGTACTCCGCCGTCCGCCCGGTCGCCGGGAACTTCCCGGCGGTCGGGGTGTCCGCGAGCACGACCGGCACCGTCTCGGCCAGCCGGCCCGAGGGGTTCACGACCCCGGTCAGCACGTCCAGGAGCCCGCCGGCACCGGCCTGACCGGACAGATAGCCGTGCACCAGCGCCTGCGCCGAGCCCAACCACGGCGTCTCGATCACACCGCCGCCGGCCAGGACCACCACCGTGCGCGAGTTCACCGCGGCGACGGCCTCGAGGACCTCGACCTGCGCCGCGTCCAACGACAGCGTCGACCTGTCCAGACCCTCGGACTCCGCGATCTCGTCCAGCCCGAGGAAGAGCAGCACCACGTCCGCCCTGCGTGCGGCCTCGACGGCCTCGGCGCGCAGCGCGGCATCCGGGGTCCCGTTGCGGCGGAACCCCGGCACGAAGGTCGTCATCGTGAGGCCGGACTCCCCCACCATGTCGAGCACCGAGTCCAGCCGGGTCGGGTTCACCGCGGACGAGCCGGCGCCCTGGTAGCGCGGCGTGCGGGCGAAGTCCCCGATCACGGCGACCCGCGTCCCTGGCGCCAGCGGCAGGAGCGCGCCGGAGTTCTTGAGCAGCACCGCCGAGCGCGCGGCGACCTCGCGGGCCAGCGCATGGTGCTCGACGGCGTCCACCGCGGGTGCCGTCCCGGGCTCCCGTGACTCCACGACCAGCCGCACCATCTCCTGCACGCGGGCGTCGACGTCGGCCTCAGCGAGGCGTCCGGACTGCACCGCGGCGACGATCTGCCGCGCGGAGCCCAGTCCCGCGGCAGGCATCTCCAGGTTCGATCCGGCGCGCACGCCCTCGACCAGGTCGTTCGACCCGCCCCAGTCGGTCACGACCGCCCCGCCGAAGCCCCACTCGTCGCGCAGGACGTCGGTGAGGAGGAAGCGGCTCTCGTTCGCGTACACCCCGTTCACCAGGTTGTACGCCGACATGATCGCGCGCGGGTGGGCCTCGGTGACCACGATGCCGAACGCCGTCAGGTAGATCTCACGCAGCGTGCGCTCGTCCACGACCGAGTCCGAGACCATGCGGCGCAGCTCCTGGGAGTTGGCCGCGAAGTGCTTGGGGCACGCCGCCACGCCGTGCGACTGGATGCCGCGCACGTACCCGGCGGCCATCGTCCCGGCCAGCAGCGGGTCCTCGGAGAAGTACTCGAAGCCGCGTCCGCCGAGCGGCGAACGCTTGACGTTCAGGCCCGGCCCGAGCAGCACGTCCACGCCCTGCGCGGCCGCCTCGGCACCGAGGGCCATGCCGACGGTCTCGGCCAGCTCGACGTCCCAGCTGTTCGCGACGGCAGCGGCCGTCGGGAAGCACGTCGCCGGCTCCGAGCCGTTGAGCCCCAGGTGGTCGGCGGAGCCCACCTGCTTGCGCACCCCGTGGGGTCCGTCCGCGAGCCACAGCGACCGCAGCCCGTGGCGCGGCAGGTCGTGGGTCTCCCACACCGACTTGCCGGTCAGCAGGGCGGCCTTCTCCAGCAGTGACAGGTTCTCGATCATGACGTCCTCGACGATCGTGCGCGGCGGCCAACATGGACACGGACCGGGGCTGGGTGGGTTGTGGGAGGGCGTGCCGGGTCATCGCCCCGACACGGATCCGACGCGCGGTCCGTGCCGAGGCGAGCAGGCACCCGTACGCGGCTAGGCGGCAGACCCCGCAGCGGGCTTGCGGTGCCGCAGGACCCGACGCGTCACCAGGAACGCACCGGCCAGCACGAGCAGACCGATCAGCACCGACGCGATGATCTGGATGTAGACCCACGTGGGCGGCGTGTAGTCGACCGTGGCGCCCGGCGCGATCCCGTTCATGGCGTTGGAGTTCGCGACCGTGAACAGGATGTTGTGGGTCGCGTCCCGGATGTCGCTGACCGCCTTGGCCGACTCGCTGTCACTGAAGGACTTCGACGGCTGGAAGGTCAGCGTGAGGTCCGTCCCCGCGCTGATGCCCTGGTTCGGGTTCATGTAGGGGTAGAGGTTGAAGTCGGAGATCGCGAAGCCCTCGAAGCCCCACTCCCCCCGGAGCACGGTCGTCATGAGCGCGGACGAGCCACCGGTCCAGGTGGCGCCGATCCGGTTGAAGGAGCTCATGATGCCGCCCGCGCCGACCGTCGTCTCCGAGATGGTCCCGGACTCGTCGGACACGTACTTGACGTTCATCGTGATGTTCTTGACGGCCATCTCGAACGGCTTGAGGTAGACCTCGCGGATCGTCTGCTCGGTCGCCCAGGTGGCGATGCCGTTGTTGACACGGTTCGTCTCCTGCTCGTTGAGCGCGAAGTGCTTGAGCGTCGTGTAGACGCCCTTCTCCGCGGCCCCGTTGGCCACCGACGTCAGCATCGCGCCGGAGAGGATCGGGTCCTCCGAGTAGTACTCGAAGTTGCGACCAGCGAACGGAGACCGGTGGAGGTTGGTCGCCGGTGCGTACCAGCCGTTGATGCCCTTCTGCAGCGCCTCGTTCCCGAGCATCTGCCCCATCGCCGCGCCGAGGTCGACATCCCACGTCTGCGCGATGAGGACCTGCGACGGGTAGGCCACCCCGTTGATCGACGAGTTGATGAAGGAGGAGAAGCCCGCCGGACCGTCGGGCTCGAGCGTCTGCGGCTTGGCGATCGACTCGATGGCCGGAGTCTGGTAAGCGCCGTTGAGCAGCATGTCGGTCATCTCGCCGACCGAGAGGGAGTCGAGCAGCTTGTCCCACTGCGGGTCGTCCTTGGCCAGGCCGCGCAGGTCGACGAGCGTCGCGTCGGATCCCGCCTCCGTCGTCGGCATCTCACCGCCGAACGCGGCGGCTGCTGCCTCGGCGTCCCACGCGGCGAACCCGGCCATGACGGCGTCGCTCGCGACGTAGAGGTCCGGGGTCGGCGCCGTCGGGAACGTGCCGGCGAAGTCCGCGCGCGACATCGAGCGGATCTTGCCCTCCTCCGCGGTGGCACTGAACTGCGCCGAGACGTCGTCGAACTGGTTCGTGACCTCGCTGAGGTCCGTCGACCGGTGCTTGTCACCGGAGTACACGACGTCCGAGTCGACGGTGTAGGTGAGGGGCTCCAGCCCCGGCGCGACGGTGTGCGAGTCGGTGCGCAGGCTGATGGTGTAGTCGCCGGCCTCGAGGACGTACGCCTTGTTGTCCAGGTAGTCGTAGGACGCCATGTCCTCGACGGCGAGGTCGATCGTGACGGTCTCGCTCGCGCCGGGCTCGAGGAGTCCGGTCTTGGCGAAGCCGCCCAGGACGACCTCCGACTTCTCGATGCCGCCGTCGGTGTAGGGCGCGGTGTAGTACAGCTCGACGACGTCCTTGCCCGCGGCGGCGCCGGTGTTGGTGACCTCGACGGTCGTGGAGATGGTCCCGTCGACCTCACCGGCCTCCGTGCCGACGACCTTCCAGGAGAAGTCCGTGTAGCTCAGCCCGTACCCGAACGGGTAGACGACCGAGTCCTCGTAGTCGATGAACCCCTCGGCGGCCGCGGTCTCGTAGTAGCGGTAGCCGAAGTAGATGCCCTCCGCGTAGTTCACGAACGGGGCGTCGGAGGTGACCGTCGCGTTGGAGGTCGACTTCTCGACGGTCGAGACCGGGTAGGACGCCTCGATGTTGTCGTAGAGGAACCCGCCGAAGTTCACGAACGTGGGGTCGGCGGTGAAGTCCGCAGCCCAGGTGTCGGCGGTGCGGCCGGACGGGTTCACGTCGCCGGCGATGATGCGGCCGAGCGCGTTGAGGCCGGTCGCACCCGGCGAGCCGGCCAGCAGGATCGCGTCGACCTCGGGGTCGTCCTGGAGCGCGCCCATCTCGATCGTCGTCGACGCGTTGACCACGACGACCACGGTGTCGAAGTTCGCCTTCGCCAGGGCCACGAGGTCCTTCTCGTCCTTGTTCAGCTCGAGCTGGTGCTGACCCTCGACGGCGTTGTCGTCCCAGTTGGTCATGTCCTGCGTGAGGTCGCCACCCTCGCCGCCGGGGCGGCCGATGTAGATGACGGCCGCGTCGGGGAACTGGGCGAACGACGCCGACTGCGCCTCGTACTGGCTGACCGGCAGCTCGCCGATGTTGTAGGAGGACGCCCCCGGGTTGTCCATCTCGATGTGGCCGCGACGGTTCTCGTCGGCGAACGCCTCGATCGTGGCGAAGACCTGGTCGTTGACCTGGAACCCGGCGTTCTCGAGACCACCGCGAGCGGTGACCGCGGACTTGGTGTCGACCGAGCCGGAGCCGGAACCACCGAACACGGGGTCAGCGGCCGCGCGGCCCAGCATCGTGACCTTCGAGCCCGCGGCGAGGGGCAGCGCGCCGGACTCGTTCTTCGCCAGGACGACGCCGGCACCCGAGATCTCCTCGACGAGGGTCTTGGCCGCCGCGTCGACCTCGTCGATGCTGGCGAAGTCGGACGTGTAGTACTGGGTGTCCCAGTCGGCGGACTCGGCCGCGTTCGTGAACGTGTACGTGCCGGATCCCAGCTGGGAGGCGACCCATCCGCCGGCGACGTTGAGCGCCACGTTGGCGACCACGGTCACCACGGTCACCGTGGCGAGCACCGGGACCCAGATCCACAGGTACTTCTTGTTCGACATCGGCGTCTTCGTCCGACCGGCGGTCTTGCTCGCCTTGGCGTTCACTGCAGTCCTCCTTGAGTGCGGGCCGCCGACCGGGCTGAACGCGGCGGTCGGAGCCGTTCATTGCGGCCGCACGATCAGTCAGATCTGCGGCGGGCCGTCGTCGTTCGCCCTGAGGGGGCGAGTCCCCGCCCAGCGGGGCGGGGACCTCGGCCCTCGGCTGAGCCCGACGGACGGGGTGTCGGACGGCTACTTGGTCTTCTCTGTGATGCTGCCGTCCTGGTCGATCTGCCACGTCTTGCCGGTGGCGGCCGACTCGGCCTCGATCTTGTACGTGCCGTCCGTGATCGTGACGGTTCCCTGCACGCGCTTCGCCGCGTCCGAGGCGGTGTAGGGCACGACGAGCAGCCCGTACTTGACCGTCGGCGCCTCGACATCGCTGGCCAGCATGATCTGGGCCCAGCTGTCGTCCTCAGCCAGTGCGTCGGCGACGGCCTTGCGCGCGTTCTGGAGGTCGTCGGTCACGTCGACGGCGGCCTGGCTGCTCGCCGAGGTGCTCCCCGAGCTGCTGCTGTCGTCGCTGTCGCTGCCGCATGCCGCGAGCCCGAGGACGCCGGTGACGGCGACCAGCAGGCCGAGACCGGTGCTCAGCACCTTGTTGCTCTTCACGTCTGCTCCTTGTGATGTCTGGCTGCGGGCCAACCCCGCGGCCGGTCGTGCGCACCGAGGGTGTCACGCGTCGTGGCCGGGCCGGCCGGCCCGCTCGGTGCGGGGTGGCCGGCGGCGTGCGCCGCCGGCCACCCCCGAGATGATCGCGTCGACTACTTCGCGATCGGCCCTGCGTAGTTCAGTCCGAAGCCGAACTTCCAGTCGCTGCCGGCGGCGTCGACGTAGGTCGTCATGTCCTCGCCGACCCCCTCGGACTGCGCCTCGACGGCGTCCATGTCGAGCGGGAAGCCGAGGGGCAGGCGCCCCTGGGGCTCGTGCAGACCCGCCGCGACCGTGAGCGTCGCGAGGTCGCTGACGCCGAAGCCGACCAGCACGGCGTCGGACGCGGCCTCGAACTCGGTCGGGACGACCGGGTTGTTCGCCTTGACGACGGTGACCAGCGGGATGTCCTTGCCGGACGCCTCGACTGCGGCGACCGCACGCTCGAAGGCGTGGATGTCCGCCTCGTTCGAGATCTTCGAGGTGTTGCCGAAGTAGGAGCGGTTCTCCTTCGTGCCGTCCGCGAGGATGTCGCCACCGATCGAGGTCGTGCGCACGTTCGCTCCGTCAGCGGTGTACGGCGCCCACTGCAGGGAGAGCGGGTACCACGCCCCGGTCGTCGCATCCAGACCGGATGCGGAGAACGGGTTGCCGTTGTTCGGCGAGCGAAGCCCGACGAGCACCAGGTCGACGTCGGACAGGTCCGGAGCCGTCTCCGAGACGACCTTGCCCTCGGCGTCGAGCACGACGGTGTCGGTGACGACGGTGCCGAAGATCGTCTTGGCCGCATCGATGCTCAGCGACGCACCTTCGCTGTAGACCGCCGGACCGAAGAGTCCGCCCATGCCCACGTCGTAGGTGTGCGGGATGTACACGGTCTTGTCCGACCAGTCACCCTCGGCTGCCTTGGCGATCGTGCCGTCGTTCTTCACCATGACGACCGAGTTGAGCTGGGCGTCGAAGCCCGCCTTGACGTTCGCGGCCGAGCCGACCGTCGCCAGGGACTTGTCGAGCTCGACGTACGGAGCGTCGAACAGGCCGGGCGCGAAGTACATCGTGAGGATGCGGGTGCCCGACTCGGCCCACCGCGCGTCAGCGTCGATGTCGACCGTGCCGGCCGTGAACTCCGCCTGCCACAGGTCGTAGGCCTTGAGGATGTACTCGGCGCTGTTGACGCCACCGAACATGTCGATGCCGTTCTTCAGGACCGTGAGGTAGCGGTCCTCGGGGGTCATGGACTCGGCGCCCCATGCTGTCCCGAGGAAGGCGCCCTCGTCGGTGATACCGGTCATGACCGCCCAGTCGGTGACGATCGCGCCGTCGAAGCCCGCGTCCTCACGGATCATGCGCATGAGCTCGGTGTTGTACGCGGTGCCGATGACCTTGTCACCGGCGACGGGGCTGCCGTCCTCGTCCAGCCCGATCGAGTACGACGTCATCATCGCGAGCGAGTCCTTCGCCGCGGCGAACACGGACAGGGCGTCGTCGAGACCCTCACCCGAGAGCGCGTACTTGCCCACGGTGGTGTGGGACTCGCGACCGCCCTCGCCCGCACCGTCGCCCGGCGCGTGCTTGATGGTCGTGGGAACGCTGTTCTCGCCCCAGCCCAGGTAGGTGCCGTCCTCGGCGTAGGTGCCCTGGAAGCCCTTGACGTACGCGGCGGCCAGCTCGGCAGCCAGCTCCGGGTCCTCCCCGAGCGTGCCGGCGACGCGCAGCCAGCGCGGCTCGGTCGCAAGGTCGATCTGCGGGCTCAGGGCGTTGGAGATGCCCAGCGCGCGGTACTCGTCGGAGACGACGCGACCGAAGTCCTCGACGGTCTTCGCGTCGAAGGTCGCGGCGAGACCCAGCACCGACGGCCAGAGCGACACGCCTGCGCCGGTCTCGATGTAGGCCGAGCCCGACTGCGCCTCGGAGCGGGGGTCCGAGCTGAAGTTCGCCGGGATGTAGGGCTCGGTGGCCGTGGCGATCGACTCGGTGTACGCCTGCACCGCGTTGACCCAGGTGACGTTCTCGGTCACGTCGGACCCGCCGGCGTTGAGCACGTTGCGGAGCTTGTCCTTGGACAGGTAGGTCTGCTGCGCCTCGGTGAGACCGTCGGCAGGTGTGCGCTCGTGCGAGCTGAAGAGCATCAGCCCGGAGATCTGCTCGGGGGTCAGCTGGGACGCGAGGTCGGCGGCGCGCGCCTTCGCGTCGAGGCGCCAGTCCTCCCACGTGTCCAGCTTGCCGTTGGCGTTCATGTCCTTGAACGCGTACGTCGAGCCGTCGACCTTCTCCTCCAGCAGCTTGATGCCGCTGTCGGCGCCGTACGAGAGCGTCGTCCCGGTGCCGGGGTTGTCGACGACGACGAACTTCGTCGTGCCGTCCGTGACCTCCCGCGTCGTGAACGTGCCGGCCTCACTGGTCGTGCTGGCGGTGTCGCTCGGCGCGTCGGCCGTGCAGCCCGTCAGGGCAAACAGGGCGATCCCGGCGACCGCAGCCATTCCCTTGGCGCACGCCGCCTTGCCATCGAGCCGTCGAGCCGTCGTTGTCGTCTTCATTGACCTTCCCTTGTCGTCTAGGGCCATGCCCGCGCCCGCGGTGTCGCGCCGTCGTCGGGCGATCCAGCGGTAGGTGCGCGAAACAGCTCACACTGTCGAACCGATCACGGTCCTGGACGTCGTGGTCCTGGGGCCGTGCGGTGAACGTAACAACGGCCGACAGGGCCTCCGGCGCCGGGTGCACGGACCGTCGTTTTGGGTGCACGAACTGTTGCGCGGGGGCCATCAGGTCACGGAGAGGTCACGAGAATCGGGCCTCGTGGGGGCCGCGGCCTAGACTCGTCGCGCCCGGAACGCCCGCCGCGGCCCCTCAGGACCGGAAGGCCGCCCCATGGATCTGCTCGTCGTCGGAGCCGGCCTGTTCGGCCTCACGATCGCCGAGCGCGCCGCCGCCGCCGGACTGCGCGTGACCGTGATCGACCGGCGGGACCACATCGGCGGCAACGCGTTCAGCAGCGTGGACGAGGCGACCGGCATCGAGGTGCACCGCTACGGCTCGCACATCTTCCACACCTCGAACGAGCGGGTCTGGGAGTACGTCAGCCGGTTCACCGCCTTCACCGACTACCGGCACCGCGTGTACTCGACGCACGCCGGTCAGGTCTTCTCGCTGCCGATCAACCTCGGCACGATCAACCAGTTCTTCCAGGCCGCCATGGGACCCGCCGAGGCGCGGCGGCTCATCGCCGAGCAGGCCGCCGAGGTCGACCCCGGTGTCGCGACGCACCTCGAGGACAAGGCGATCTCGCTCATCGGCCGACCGCTGTACGAGGCCTTCATCCGCGACTACACGACCAAGCAGTGGCAGACCGACCCGCGCGAGCTGCCGGCGTCGATCATCACGCGGCTGCCCGTCCGGTACACGTACGACAACCGCTACTTCGTCGACACCCACGAGGGCCTGCCGGCCCGCGGGTACGCGTCCTGGTTCGAGGCGATGGCCTCCCACCCGCGCATCGACGTGCGGCTCGGCACCGACTTCTTCGACGACGACCACGCGTGGGGCAAGGGACGGGTCCGCGGGCAGGTGCCCGTCGTGTACACCGGGCCCGTCGACCGGTACTTCGACCACAGCGCCGGGCCGCTCACGTGGCGGACCCTCGACCTCGAGACCGAGACGATGCCGGTCGAGGACTTCCAGGGGACCAGCGTGATGAACTACGCCGACCTCGATGTGCCGTACACCCGCATCCACGAGTTCCGGCACTTCCACCCCGAGCGCGCAGACCGGCACGCGCGGGACCGCACCGTGATCATGCGGGAGACGTCCCGGTTCGCGGGACCGGGCGACGACCCGTACTACCCGGTCGCCACCGCGCAGGACCGCGAGCGCCTGCGCGCCTACCGCGACCTGGCCGCCGACGAGCCGGACGTGCACTTCGGCGGACGACTCGGGTCCTACCAGTACCTCGACATGCACATGGCGATCGCGTCGGCGCTGTCGATGTGGGACTCCGGGGCGCTACAGCACTGATCCGGTGACCGTGTGCGCGTCCGGCCCGTCGTGCCCCGGACTGGCGGGCCCGGGCCCGGTGAGACCCGCCCGTTGGGACGGGAGACGGGGACCCGCCGACCGGTCCAGCGGTATCGGCACCAGGATGCGCAGCACGAACCACCGGTCCTCGACGTTCACCGTCATCGACCCGCCGTACTTCTCCGCGGTGTACCTGATCGACTTCAGCCCGTACCCGTGCCGGCTCCGGTCCGCGCGGCGGGTCACGATGTCGCCGTCCTCGGTGTGCAGCTCCCCGGTGAAGTAGTTCTCGAACGTCAGCAGCGCGAAGCGGTCCCGTGCGTACACCGCGACCTTGATGAGCCGCTGCTCGGGCTCCGGCACCGCGAGGGCCCCGTCGATCGCGTTGTCCAGCGCGTTGCCGAACACCGCGGCCACGTCCATCGCCGACATGAAGTCCAGCAGCCCGCCGTCCACGACGTACGTCAGGTCGATGCCGCGCTCGGCGCACTCGAGGCTCTTGGTCGTGAAGATCACGTCCAGCACACCGTTGCCGGTGTCTGCCTGCGCCCCGTAGACGGAGACGCTCTTCTCGAGGTCGTCCAGGTACGAGGCCCGCCGACCGGGATCGCCCTCGGCGCGGATCACGCCGATCTGGTGCTTGAGGTCGTGGTACTTGCGGTGCACGATCCCGATGCTGCGCTTGGACTGCAGGTACTGCTCGTGCTGGAGGCGCAGCATCTCGTCGATCGCCCGCACCTCCGCCCGGGAGCGGTGCTGCAACCTCTGCTCCTGGTGCGCGTACAGCGCGACGAACCCGCACAGGTCGACCAACGTGCGGATGTAGAAGATCTCCAGGCCCAGCCGCCCGCTGAAGGGTGTGTTCGCGTTGAGGAAGCTGATGTTGCTCATGAAGAACGTCACCAGCGCGATCGCGACCGCCGAGGCGAGCTCCCCCACCGTCACGTCGAGCGCATGCGCGGGTCGGAAGTGCCGGGACTCGATGTGGTACGCCCCCACGTACGCCACCGCGTACACCAGCACGAAGAACGCGACCTGCCACGGCAGGCCGGGGCGGCCTTCGGCCAGGAAGAAGAAGCAGTGCATCTGCCAGTGCAGCGCCGCCACGAGCTCCGCGAGCACCAGCGCCCGCGCCGCGAAGTACCCCGCGTCCCGCGCCGACCCGGTCGTGGCCCGGACGATGAACCCGAACATCGTCGCCACCGCGAGGGCCATCCCGACGGTCCACAGCCGCAGCGGGAGGACGGCCGCGAGCTCCTGCATCCCCATCTGCACACCGAGCGCAGCGACCGCGAGCACCACGAACCGCCCGCGCGGCAGCCGGCGGCGGCGCAGCAGGATGTAGACCAGGCACGCCAGCCACTCGGCGAGTCCCGTCAACGCCCGAGGGATGTCGGGGAGCGTCTCGATGATGCCGGGGAGCGTCTCGATGCTCATGTCGCCCGCGCCCCGAGGTAGTCGGTCAGGGCCGCCAGGAACGCCTTCTTGCGCGGCCTGCTGATCAGCAGGTCGTGCCCGCCGACCATGAGCGCGCTGCTGCCGTGGACGCCGAGCACGTGCCGCAGGTTCACCACGTAGCCGCTGTTGCTGCGGAAGAAGCTCCGGCCCGCCAGCTCCGCCTCCAGCGCCTTCAGCGGGGCCACCACCGAGTGCTTGCCGTCCACGGTGTGGACGACCGTGCGGTGCTTCACGCTCTCCAGGAACACGATGTCGTCGGTGGCGACCCGGACCACCCCGCCGTCCACCGTGAGCAGCAGGTAGTCGGCCGTCCGACGGCGCAGCCGGACGAGCGAGCGCTTGATCTCCTGGGAGAAGGCGAAGTACGGCACTGGCTTGAGCACGTAGCTCAGCGCGTCGACCTCGTAGCCGTGGATCGCGTACTGGGTCATGTTCGTGATGAAGATCAGCAGCACGTCAGGGTCGACCTGGCGGATCCGCTGCGCGGCGCTGAACCCGTCCAGCCCCGGCATCTCGACGTCGAGCAGCAGGATGTCCATGTCGGCGCGGTAGCCCGCCACGAGGTCGGCGCCGTCGGCGAACTGCGTCACCGCGAACTTCTCGTCGTGCTCGTACTCGTACCGGCGAAGGTAGTCGACGAGCAGCGCCGAGCTCGCGGGGTCGTCCTCGACGATGCCGATGCTGATCACTGTGCCGCTCTCTGGGGTCTGCGCCCCCCACATGTGTGCCTCGGCCGAGCGCAGCCATGGGTGCCGCGCGGAACCCTGGTCACGCGTGCGGCTCCAGCGAGTCGCGTCGATGCTAGGCGAGAGCGACTTGGGGTGTCATCTTCGTCCGAGCTCCCCCGTCGAAGCGGAACGCCTCGTGATGGCCCAGGAGCCCGCGCTGTTCGCCTGGGTCGTCCGCAGCGTCGTCGCGCGCGGGCGACGCCACCACCCGGCGGTGACGTTTGGCTGGACAACGAATCGACCGCTTCGGCCCGACTCGTGCCGGCGCTCGTCGGTGGACCGCGCCACGTTCGCGACCACCCGCCTGAGCAGGTCGAGCAGCGTCGGCTGCTCGACCTCCGTTCGGCGGTGCTCAACGGCAGGCGAGGTCGATCCTTCCGACGAAGCCCCGCCGGCCTCGCAGACGCGCTCGGGGCCGGTGCCGGCGGTGCCGGACTCCGGCGCGGGGGATGTGGCGCGCGGCGGGTGGGAGTAAGGTTCGCCTAACGCCGCGATGTCGATGTTGATGATCGGCTGGAGGACGCGATGGCCAAGAGACTGCCTCCCCCGGGCCGGTGCCCGCGGGACAGCACCCCGGCTGCGACACCTCGGGGATGATCCTCGTCCATCGGATCTTCCGCTGGCTGTATCGGGAGCTCCCCCAGCTGGTGCGCGCGGTCGAGCCCGGCGACACCGCGCGCTCGGCGGTCGTCGGCCGCTACGCCCACCTCGACTTCTTCGCCCTGCACATGCACCACGAGACCGAGGACATGGTGCTCTGGGACAGGCTGGTCGCGCGCGAACCCGCCTGCACCCTGCACGTCGGTCAGATGCGAGCGCAGCACGCCGAGGTCGCGGTGCGGCTCTCGCGGATCGAGCCCCAGCTGGAGCCCTGGGTGGCCTCCGCCGATCCCCGGCTTCGCGACGCCTTCGCCACCGACATCGAGGAGCTCCGCGACCTGCTGTCGGCGCATCTCGGGCAGGAGGAGGACGACATCCTCCCCGTCGCGGGGGACGTGATGTCGCAGCAGGAGTGGGACTTCATGGAGGAGCACACGCGCGCCACCCTCATGGCGCACCGCAAGGAGCTCGGGAAGGACGTCCTGTCGCTGCAGCTCGGGCTGCTGATCGCGAGCGTTCCCGAGGCCGAGCGAGAGAACTGGGTCCGCGTCAACGTGCCCGCCCCGATCCGGCTCCTCTACCTCCTGCTCATGAAGCGGAGGTACGACAGCGCGATGCGGGAGCTCTACCCCGACCGTCCCGTGCCCACGATGGTGTGACGCAGCGACCCCCGACGCGGAGGAACTCATGTGGCGACGCGTGACGCTCGAGGTCCGCCTCGATCACCCGCCGTCGCGCGTCTACCCGTACTTCGCCGATCCGGGTCGATGGCCCGAGTTCGCGCCCGCGGTCGACACCCGCCGCCCGTTGGACAGCGGTCCGCTGCAGGTGGGGAACCGGCGGGCCGCCGTCGACCGCATCGGGCCGTTCCGGATCCGGTTCACCGACGTGCTCGAGGTCGTCGAGCCCGACCGGCGGGTCGTGTGGCACTCGACGTCGCCGTGGAACTCCCGCGTCGAGTACGTCTGCACGCCCGACGCCGGGGGCACGCTCGTCCATGCCGACTACGGCGGTGACGTCGCGGCCGGGCTCCGGCTGGTGGCGCTCCTGCCGACGTTCGTGCTGGCGCGGATCCTGCGGCGCGACTTCACCGGCCTCCGCCGGGTGCTCGAGGCGGCAGACCGGGCTCGCGCCCGCAGCCGAATCTCAGGTCCGGACCCTTCAGTAGGGTGAACGCGTTCCACAAGCACTCGTGACGGGGGCACTGATGGCAGTACGTGTCGACCTCAACATCTCGCTCGACGGTTTCGCGACCACGACGGATCAGACTCCCGAGACCCCGTTCGGCGAGGACTGGCCGCGCCTTGTCGGCGCCTACGTCGCGACCAGGACCTTCCGTGAACGCGTCTTGCACGACACCTCGGGCGAGGGCACGACAGGCGTGGACGACGAGTATGCGAGGTCATACTTCGCTGAGATCGGCGCCGAGATCATGGGTGCGGGGATGTTCGGCCTGCACACCTTCCCTGACGACCCCGACTGGCGAGGGTGGTGGGGCGACGAACCCCCGTTCCGGGTCCCGGTGTTCGTTCTCACACACAGCGCCCCACGGCCATCGATCGTGATGGCCGGCGGCACGACCTTTCATTTCCTCGCTGCCACACCACAGGTGGCGCTCGACCGCGCGCTGGAAGCGGCCGCGGGCAAGGACGTCCGTGTCGGGGGCGGAGCCACCGTTGCGCGCGACTTCCTGCGGGCAGGGCTCGTCGACGAGCTCCACGTCGCGATCGCACCGATGATCCTCGGTCGCGGCATCCGCCTCTGGGACGACCTGCGCGGGCTGGAGTCCGACTACGACGTCACCGCTGAGACCGCCGAGAGCGGCACCGTCCACCTGACATTCCGACGGTAGGACGCAGCCCGCCGCCTCGATGATGCCCGCGACGGCAGGCCGGAGCTCGGCTACACGTTGAAGCGGAACTCCACGACGTCGCCGTCGTGCATCACGTAGTCCTTGCCCTCGATGCGCGCCTTGCCGGCCGCACGCGCCGCGACGATCGAGCCGGCCGCGACCAGGTCGTCGAAGCCGATGACCTCGGCCTTGATGAAGCCGCGCTGGAAGTCGGTGTGGATGACGCCCGCGGCCTGCGGGGCGGTCCAGCCCTGGTGGATCGTCCAGGCGCGCGTCTCCTTGGGCCCGGCGGTCAGGTAGGTCTGGAGGCCGAGGGTGTGGAAGCCGACGCGCGCGAGCTGGTCGAGACCGGGCTCGGCCTGGCCGTTGTCGGCGAGCATCTCCTTGGCCTCGTCGGGCTCGAGCTCGACGAGCTCGGACTCGAACTGGGCGTCGAGGAAGATCGCGTCGGCCGGGGCCACGAACGCACGCAGCTCGTCCTGCAACGCGGTGTCGGCGAGACCGGCGTCGTCGGTGTTGAACACGTAGATGAACGGCTTCGCCGTCATGAGCTGGAGGCGAGCGAGCTGCTCCGGGTCGATGCCCGCCTTGACCGCACCCTGGGCGAGGGTCTGGCCGGTCTCGAGGAGCGCCTGCGCCTGCTGGGCGGCCTCGAGCAGTGCGGCGTCGGCCTTCTTGGCGCGCACGTCCTTCTCGAGCCGAGGCACGGCCTTCTCGAGCGTCTGGAGGTCTGCGAGGATCAGCTCGGTGTTGACGGTCTCGATGTCGTCCTTCGGCGAGACGCGGCCGTCCACGTGGACGACGTCCGGGTCCTGGAAGACGCGCGTGACCTGGCAGATCGCCTCAGCCTCACGGATGTGCGCGAGGAACTTGTTGCCGAGCCCCTCCCCCTCGCTGGCGCCCTTGACGATGCCCGCGATGTCGACGAACGACACCGTCGCCGGCAGGATGCGCTCGCTGCCGAAGATGCCCGCAAGGACCTCTAGGCGTGGGTCCGGGAGCGGCACCACACCCACGTTGGGCTCGATCGTCGCGAACGGGTAGTTCGCCGCGAGAACCTGCGCCCGGGTCAGGGCGTTGAAGAGGGTGGACTTGCCGACGTTGGGCAGGCCGACGATGCCGATGGTGAGTGCCACGGCGCGAATTCTACGGGGCGCCCGCGGGCCCGCCCGCCGTCAGGCGAACGAGACGAGCGTCTGGAGGAGCTGCGGGGCGCGTCGGTCGTACAGGTCGCCGCCCAGGCGCACACCCACGACGAGCAAGGTCCCCCCGAGGCCGACGCCGACGACGAGAGCCAGGACACCGAGCAGCGCCGAGCCGGTCACGACCGCCGCGATGCCCAGGGCGACCTCCGGCAGCACCAGGACGATGAGCACCAGCCCGCCGAGGGTCTGCGTCACGAGCGAGGCCGTCGAGCCGCCCTGCTTGGACGAGAACGGGCTCTCCCCCACCTGGGGGACCTGGTAGACGACGCGCGCCGAGATCACGCTGGCGACCCCGAGCGCCGAGGTCTGCAGGCCGAGCGCGACGCCGAGGATCGGAGCGGCCGCGTCCCACCGGCCGGCCACGGCGATCGACAGCAGGGTCATCGCGACCACGACGGGCACGCCGAGCAGCCCGGCCGCCAGCACCCTGCCGGTCCGGTCGACCCGGCCGCGGATCGGGGCCGCGACGTGCATCCAGAACGACGTCCCGTCGTACGCCACGTCCGCGGAGATCGACCAGCCGAGCATGTAGGCGACCACCGGACCGACCGCGAGCATCGCCGAACCGCCACCGAAGGCGAACCACAGCACGACCGGCACGAAGGGCACGAACGCGACGCTGATCGCGTACCGGGGGTCGCGCGCCCAGTAGGTGAGGCTGCGCGCGGCGACCGCGAACGTCGGGGTCGCCGGAAGCCGTCCGAAGAAGCCGAGGCCGTGCGTCCGGGTGCGCGTCCGGCCGCGCCCGGTCCCCCGGACGAGCGTCGCGTCGAGACCCCACGACCACGCGACCACCAGCGCCGTGAGGGTCGCCGCGCTGATGACGACCTTGAGCCCGGCGGCGGCCCATTCGCCGTCGGCCGCGTCGGCGGCCAGTGCCCACGGAGCGCCGAACGGGGTCCACCCGGCCGCCCGGGCGATGCTCGGCCACACGTCCTCGGCCGAGGCGATCCCCCGCGCCAGGACGTTGAGGATCGGGCCGAGCAGGAAGAGCGGCAGGAGCACGACGGCCGCGACCACCTCCCGGAACCGCCGACGGGTCACGAGCGGGGCGAGGAGCGTCGTCGTCGCGCGTGCGCCCACGACGCACGTCGCGAGCGCGAGCACCGCGCCGACGAGCGCGAACGGCACGGCGACGGGGTGCTGACGCCAGGTGACGGTCGTCGTGAGCGCGACGAGGGCGGTGGTCACACCCGGCACCCCCACGACGCCCGCGAGCGCGAGGCCCGTGAGCAGGGGCCGGCGCGGGATCGGGAACGTGGCGAACCGGGCCGGGTCGAGCGTCTCGTCGACGCCGAACGCGAGCACCGGCAGGACCCACCAGCCGAGGACGAGCATCCCGCCTGCCAGCACGAGGACGGTCCGGATGAACTCCGCGTCCTGCGTGCTCAGCACCACCAGCCCCGTGAGCGCGCCGGTGACGATCGCGACCCCGTACAGCGCGGCGACGACGAGCCCGACGACCTGCCAGACGCTGCGTCGCAGACCGTTGAGGAGCAGCCTCAGCTTGAGTCGGACGAGGTGCGCAACCACGCGAGGCCCTCTCCGTTCGAGCGACCGCCCACGAGCTCGACGAACCGGTCCTCGAGCGTCTCGCCCGCACGCACCTCGTCGACCGGCCCGGCGGCGAGCACGTGACCTGCGGCGATCACCGCGACGTGGTCGCACATGCGCTGGACCAGGTCCATGACGTGGGAGGACACGATGACCGTCCCGCCCGAGCGGGCGTAGTCCGTGAGGATGTCCCGGATGTTGGCGGCCGAGATGGGGTCGACGGCCTCGAACGGCTCGTCGAGGACGAGGAGGCGGGGCGCGTGCACGAGAGCGCAGGCGAGGGCGATCTTCTTCGACATGCCCGCGGAGTAGTCGACGACGAGCGTGTCGGCATCCGCCGCGAGGTCGAGCGTCGCGAGGAGGTCCGACGTGCGTGCTGCGACGGTCTCGCGGTCTATGCCCCGCAGGAGGCCGGCGTACGTGATGAGCTGCGCGCCGGTGAGCCGGTCGAACAGCTTGACGCCGTCGGGGAGCACGCCGAGCAGCGCCTTGACCCCGATCGGGTCCGCCCACAGGTCGCGGCCCTGGACCAGGACCTGGCCGTAGTCGGGACGCAGCAGGCCGGTCGCCATGGACAGCGTCGTGGTCTTGCCGGCGCCGTTGGGGCCCACGAGCCCGTAGAACGACCCGACCGGCACGACGAGGTCCACGCCCACGACCGCGATCTTGTCGCCGAACTTCTTCCACAGGCCCCGGACCTCGAGCGCGGGCGGCACCGAGACGTCGGGAAGGGGCATCGGGCCAGGATAGGCGGCCCGACCTGCCAGGCGAGGCGATTCGCGGTGCCGCTCGTCGGTGCTGACCAGGGTGGCTGTCGGACGTGCCTGGCAGGCTGCGTGGCATGGAGCTCTGGACTGCTGGTGCCGCGCTGCTCATCGGGGTCGCTGTCGGCGTGCTCGTCGGCTGGATGGCCCGGGCGTCGGCGGCGAGCGACCGGCTGCGCGCCGCCCAGGTCGACGCCGCGCAGTCGCGAGCCCGGCTCGACGCCGAGCGTGCCGCGCACGCCGAACGGCTGGCGGCCCTCGCCGCCGACAACGAGCGCCAGTCGGAGCAGTTCCGCGCGCTCGCCGCCGACGCCCTCGCGAACAACAACGAGCAGTTCCTCGCGCTCGCCCATCAGCGGCTGTCCGCGAGCCAGCAGACCCAGGTCGGGGAGCTCGCGCAGCGCGAGCAGGCGGTCAAGGCCCTCGTCGAGCCGCTGACCCGGACGCTCGAGGCGGTGCGGACCGAGCTCACCACCGCCGAGAAGGCTCGGCTCGAGGGGCACGCGGCGCTCGGCGAGCAGGTCCGCGCGATGCGCGAGTCGTCCGAGCACCTGCGCAGCGAGACAGCGCAGCTCGTGATGGCGCTGCGCTCGTCCCAGGTGCGCGGCCGGTGGGGAGAGCTGCAGCTGCGCCGGGTCGTGGAGTCGGCCGGGATGCTCGCACAGGTCGACTTCGTCGAGCAGAGCCAGGTGCGGACCGACGACGGGCTCCTGCGCCCCGACATGGTCGTGCGGCTCGCGGGCGGCAAGAACGTCGTGGTCGACGCCAAGGTGGCGTTCCTGGGCTACCTCGAGGCGACGCAGACGACCGATGAGCGGGTCCGCGTCGAGCGGCTGGCTGCGCACGCCCGCCACATGCGCGCCCACATCGACGACCTCGCGGGCAAGCGGTACTGGGACCAGTTCGCCCCGGCACCCGAGTTCGTCGTGATGTTCGTCCCCGCCGAGTCGTTCCTGCACGCGGCGCTCGAGCAGGACCCCGGCCTCGTCGAGTACGCGTTCGAGCGCAACGTGGTGATCGCCTCCCCGATGACGCTGCTCGCGCTGCTGCGCACCATCGCCTACGCGTGGCGGCAGGACGCGCTCGCCTCGAACGCCCAGGCGGTGCTGACCCTCGGCAAGGAGCTGCACGGTCGGCTCGCGACGATGGGTCTGCACCTCGCCAAGCTCGGACGGGCGATCGATGCCGCAGCCGGTGCGTACAACCAGACCGTCTCGTCGCTCGAGACGCGCGTGCTCGTCAGCGCCCGGAGGTTCGCCGACCTCAACGTCGTGGACGGCGACCTGCCCACGCCGGCGACCGCGAATCCCCAGCTCTCGGCGGTGAGCGCGCCCGAGCTCGTGGCCTCGGCGACCGAGCAGGTCGTCGCGCTCGACGACCTCGCCCCCAGCACCTCGGCCGCATCCGGCTCGTGAGAAGGCACCCTGAGTGCCCGTTCTACCCGCAATGATGGTGGTATGACCGATGTCACCGACTCTGGCACCGACTCCGCCGGGACCACGGCGGCGCCCGGCGTCGTGAGCGTGTTCCTCACCACCCTCCCCGTCGACCAGCTCGACCGGTACCGCGTGCCGGTCGAGGCGGGCGACGATGCGAACGCCCTCGAGGCCGATTCGGGGCTGGTCGGGGTCGACGTCGACGTGCTCGAGGTCGACGGCTTCGCCGAGGACCCCGACGACCCTCTCACCGAGCTTCTCGGCTACTCGGCGGGCGAGTCGTTCGCCGACGCCGCTGCGCTCGACCTCGGCCGGCTGCGCGACGACGACCACACCGGCCTGGTCCTCGTGTACGACCACGACGCGCGCCTCGGCCCCGGTGTCCGCAAGGGTTCAGGCCTGACGCTCGTGGGCGTCTACAGCTACGACTGGCGCGTCTGACCGTCGGGCGAGTCGGTCGACGTATCAGTCGACAGTCCGGGCACTCCTTCACCTTGTCGCACGGCGGTCCGCCGGTTCGTCCGGCGCACGGCCACCTCATCGATGAGTGGAGGACGTTGTGCCTGGACACTTCACGCACGTCTACACCGCACGACAGCTGGCCGACTGGCTCGCGCACCAGGAGTCCTTCAACCCCCTCGACAGCGGCGAGGACGTCCCCGGCATCTTCGGCGGCCTCCAGGGCCTGGATCCCGCCCGCTGCAGCGCGGTGATGACGACGTGGCCCGTCTACACGAACATCGGTGCGATCGGCCCGGACCTGTTCTTCTTCTGCCAGGACTACGGCAGCGGACCGCTGGCCGCGTTCGAGTTCCAGGACGACCTGATCATGCTCGCCATGGCCGTCTACTACTGGGTCGACAAGGCCAAGGACGAGGAGTGGGAGCCGCTCCTGGTGATCCTCGCCGAGGTCGACCAGACGTTCGCGCGCATCGTCCGGCTGCTCGTCAAGCTGAAGAAGATCTGGGACGACTTCGTCAAGGTCTGGGACGAGACGATCGGTCCGATCGTCGACACGGCGACCGAGATCCTCGACGACCTCACGGGCGGGATCCTCAGCGCCGCCGGACAGGCGATCGACGAGCTCATCACCGCCCTCACGCAGGTCGCCGAGGAGGAGCTGCTCACGTTCGCGGACATCTTCTCGTGGTTCTCGCTGAAGATGCGCGCCGGCTGGGACGAGAAGTCGTTCGTGTGGAGCGACATGCTGCACTACCGCAAGACCACCGAGATGGCGCGCAACCTGTTCCTCGAGGCCCAGCGCCAGTTCGACGAGGACGGCGACGCGGAGAAGCTCGAGCAGTTCCAGGCGTTCAACCTCGGATGGGTTGCCCACCTCGGCACCGACACCATCGACCACTCGTTCGTCAACGAGCAGTGCGGCGGCCCGTTCCGCACCCACTGGCAGCGCCACCACCTCATCGAGAACCACATCGACGCCTGGAACTACCGCCAGGCGGGCGACGGTGGCCTGCTGGCGTCGGACCCGCTCGCGGCGAACGAGGTGTACCCCGACCTGTCCCGCAGCGCCTTCGTGTACGCGGTCGCGCTCGACGACGAGAACCCCAATGGCTGGACGCGGCCGGCGACGCTGCCCGAGGACCACGCGGCTGCGAAGGACGCCGTCGACCAGGACGGGTTCATGCCTGCCTGGCTCGCCGACGGCATCGTGCGCGCCCTCATCGCGACGTACCACGACGGCGACTCCGCCGAGCCGGCGAACCTCGGCGGCGGGCTGTTCCAGTCAGGGCTCGGCGGCATCAAGGGCAAGCTCCAGAAGATCCTCGACGACGCCGGCATCCACCTCGACAAGCCGCTCGACGACGTGCTCGCGGCCGTCGCCCCCGACCCGGGCTTCGACGTGCCGCACGGCTACCCGCTGCCGTGGCAGGTCCAGACGTCCTACCGGTTCATGATCAGCTTCTACCGGCTGTCCTTCTGGGGTGGCTTCGACCTCGACAAGCCCACGAAGCCGGACGTCATCATCTGGCCTCCGGCGAGCGACTTCGAGGACCTCGCGAGCGTGCCGGACTTCTCGGGCCGAGCAGCGGCGACCCGCTGCAGGACGTCTGCTCGGCGATCAAGTCGTTCTTCGACTGGCTCGCGCACGAGGCGGAGGCCATCGCCAAGCTCGTCGGGGACCTCATCAAGGCGGTGCTGAGCCCCGGCACCTACCCGATCCGGTGGGGCCTGTACCAGCTGGCCATGTGGGCCTGGGACATCGTCAACAACACCCACGAGATCCTGGCGCACACGGGGTTCGTGCTCCCGCACGGGGAGCTCAGCAAGGACGGCGAGCTCGTCCAGCCGAACGAGATCGACCACTCCCTCATCCAGCTCGGCAACACCGTCGACCAGGCGTTCCTGCAGGCCCTCGCCGACGCGACCGACCCGTTCGGCAACCTCGACCGCGACCCGTCTCTCATCATCGAGCCGACCAACCCGCGCAACGACCAGTACCCGTTCCTGCCGGTCCGCCCGCGCCAGCTCGGCAGCGAGGACGCCGACGAGTTCCACCGCCCGTGGGCCTACCCGATCCTGTCCCGGCGACCCGACGGACAGCTCTACGTCACCCCCACCGAGGTCTCGGACGTGCAGGCCGAGCTCGACCACGCCGGCGTCGACCGCCGGACCCAGGCGCGGGTGCACAAGCTGCTCGGGACCCACGAGGGTCGGACCGTCTCCGGTCCCTACCCGAGCGGCGCGCTGCCGCACGACGTGTTCTTCCGGACCGACAAGCCCGTCGCACCCGGCGAACGCGCGGCGTACGAGCGCGCGACGGCCCCCGCAGTCACCGACGCGCTCAACGAGCAGGCGATCGGGCGCGACCCCGCGACCGACCACAGCCCGCTCGGTGACGCCATCCCCTTCAGCGCCTACCTGATGGGCCGCATCCTCGACCCCGACCTCGGGCCTGTCCCTGACTTCAACCTCGACGCGGACCGCGGGTACGGCTACCGCTGCTGGGACTGGATCCGCGGGGACACGACCGGCGAGAACGGGCGGCACCAGCCGTACGCCAAGCCCGTCGTGGAGTCCGAGGGCAGCCCCGACTGGCACGGCGCATCACCCGACGCCATGCAGCAGCCGATCCGCACGCGCTACCTCGACACCGCGAGGGGGGACGAGTGATGTCGCACCACGACGACGACACGCACGAGCACGACCACGAGCACGAGCACCGAGGGCACGACGACCGGCACCCCGACGGGTGTCGCTGCGGCTGCCGCACCCAGGCCGTCACCCGACTCGTCGAGGCCGTCATCGAGCTCGTCGGCGACCCGTGCGACTGCGGGTGCAGCGACTGCCACCGGCACGGCGGCCATGACGCTCGGCACGGTGGCTGCGGGCACGGTCACGATCACGGCGGCGGGCACGGCGGGCACGGACCCGGCGGACGCCCCACGCGACACCCCGGGACGAACGACGGCGGTCTCGGGGACCCCCTGACGCCCGGCGACCTGCACCACCCGCCCGGCAGGGGCCACTGGCCCGGCGACCGCAAGGACATGGGGCTGCCCTACCTGTTCCTGCGGGCCCACCCCGGCGACACCGGGACCCGGCCGGTCGTCGGACCGTTCTGGGAGAGCCCGGACGTCTACATCCTGGCGGGCGTGCACCCTGCCGTGGCCCCGGCGATCCCGCCGCAGCTGGGCCAGACCGCACTCGCGGGCGCCGACAACACCGTGTACGCGCACGTCTGGAACCTCGGCCACCAGGCCGCGCGGGAGGTGATCGTCGAGTTCTACTGGTGCGACCCGTCCCTGGGCTTCAACCCTGTCGGCGCGCACCTGATCGGCTCGACCGTCACCTGGCTCGGCAAGCGCGGCGAGCCCGACTGCCACAAGGTCGTGAAGTGCCCGGAGAGCTGGGCGGCGACGTACCTCAACGGCGGCCACGAGTGCCTGCTGGTGCGCGCGTGGGACGTGTGCGCCGACCCGCTGACGACTCCGGAGTGGGACGCGTCGATCAACCGTCACCTCGGCCAGCGCAACATCCACGTGGTGCCGGCCGGCACGTCGCAGGGCGGCCCGGTCAAGCTCTCGGTCGGGCAGCTCTTCGGGCAAGCGGCGACGATCACGGTCGCGCGGCACGCCCCGACGACGATGCCGTGGCTCCAGCTGCACGGCGGTGTCAGGGGCCAGTTCCCCGGGCAGGCCGTCGGGACCGGCGCGCTCACGCTCGGCGCTCCGGGCCAGCTCGGCGGGACCGGCCCCATCACCGCGACCGGCGACGACGCGCACGTCATGTTCGCGACCGGCGACGCGCCACCACCGCCCGGACAGGCCCACGTCTACCGGGTCACAGCGCAGCAGCAGGGCGCCGTCGTCGGTGGGTACACGGTGGTGCTGATGGGCTGACGCCTCAGACGGGCTGGACACCCAGCTCGCCACGGGACTCGCGCCGCGGACGCTCGACGGGGGTCCCGGCGTTCTTGAGGTCGGCCCGCAGCTCCCGCGGGAGCGAGAACATGAGGTCCTCGGTCGCGGTGCGAACCTCTTCGACGTCGGCGAAGCCGTGGGTTGCGAGGCTCGCGAGGACGTCCCGCACGAGGATCTCGGGGACCGACGCGCCGGACGTGACACCGACCGTCGTCGCGCCCTCGAGCCAGGCCGGGTCGATCTCGGCGGCGGTGTCGATGCGGTACGACGCGCGCGCGCCCGAGTCGAGCGCCACCTCGACGAGGCGGACCGAGTTCGACGAGTTGGCAGAACCGACGGTGAGCACGACGTCGCACTCCGGAGCGAGCTTCTTGACCGCGACCTGCCGGTTCTGCGTCGCGTAGCAGATGTCGTCGCTCGGCGGGTCCTGCAGCGTCGGGAACCGCTCGCGCAGCCGACGCACGGTCTCCATCGTCTCGTCGACCGACAGGGTCGTCTGGGAGATCCACACGACCTTGTCGGGGTCGCGGACCGTCACCGCGTCGACCTCGTCGGGCGAGTTGACGACCTGGATGTGCGCGGGCGCCTCACCCTGGGTGCCTTCGACCTCTTCGTGGCCCGCGTGACCGATGAGCAGGATGTCGTAGTCGTCCGACGCGAACCGGACCGCTTCCTTGTGGACCTTCGTGACGAGCGGGCACGTCGCGTCGATCGTCACGAGCGACCGGGCGGCCGCGGCGGCGTGGACCGCCGGAGAGACCCCGTGGGCCGAGAACACGACGCGCGCGCCCTCGGGCACCTCGTCGGTGTCGTCCACGAAGATCGCGCCGCGCGCCGCGAGCGTCTCGACGACGAACTTGTTGTGGACGATCTCCTTGCGCACGTAGACCGGTGCGCCGTGCAGGTCGAGCGCCTTCTCGACGGCGATCACCGCACGGTCGACACCGGCGCAGTAGCCGCGCGGTGCCGCCAGCAGGACGCGCTTGCGGCGCAGGGGCTCGGTACCGGGGTTCACCCCCTGAGTCTAGACAACGGTGCCGATGAGGCCTCCCCCACCCTTGCCCTCGGCGGGCGACGCGGCCGGCGAGGGGCTGTCCCACCCGCATGACAGGGTGGGGGCGTGACGGATCACACGGTGGGCGCGCTGCCCGAGAAGGCGATCGAGACGACCGCCGAGCGGCCCTGGCCGGTCCGGCTGCTGTCGGCGAAGATCTCCGACTACGTCGCTCGGATGTCACCTGTCTGGGTCGAGGGGCAGATCGTCCAGCTCAACCGGCGGCCCGGCGCGGGGATCGCGTTCCTCACGCTGCGGGACACCGACGCCGACATGTCGCTCCCGGTGTCCATGACGGCCGGCGTCCTCGCGGCCGCCGCGACGCCGCTCGCCGAGGGCGCCCACGTCGTCGTCCACGCCAAGCCGGTGTTCTGGACGAAGCGCGGGACGCTGCAGCTCAGCGCGGACGACGTCCGGGCGATCGGCGTCGGCGAGCTGCTGGCCCGGATCGAGCACCTGAAGCGGGTCCTCGCCGCCGAGGGCCTGTTCGACGCCGACCGCAAGGTCCCCCTGCCGTTCCTCCCCCGCGTCGTCGGTCTCGTGTGCGGACGCGAGTCCAAGGCCGAGCACGACGTGGTCGTCAACGCCCGGGCCCGCTGGCCCCAGGTCGAGTTCGTCATCCGTGAGGTCGCCGTGCAGGGGGTCGGCGCGGTACCGCAGGTCAGTGCCGCGATCGCGGAGCTGGACGCCGACCCGCGCGTCGAGGTCATCGTCGTGGCGCGCGGCGGCGGCGCAGTCGAGGACCTCCTGCCGTTCAGCAACGAGACCCTCGTCCGGGTCGCCGCCGCGTGCCGGACGCCGCTGGTCAGCGCCATCGGCCACGAGACCGACACGCCGCTGCTCGACCTGGTCGCGGACTACCGCGCGTCGACCCCGACCGACGCCGCCAAGCGCATCGTGCCCGACGTCTCCGAGGAGCGGGCCCGGCTCGTGCAGGCCAGGTCGCGGATGCGAGCGGCACTCACGCACCGGTTCGCGCGCGAGCAGGCCGGTCTCGACGCGCTGCGCAGCCGACCCGTCCTCGCGACACCGGCCACGCTCGTCGACGGACGCGAGCGTGAGGTGCACCGCCTGCGGGTCGCCGCCGGGAACGCGCTCGACCGGGTCCTGACCGGTGCGGCGGGGCAGTGCGGCCGGCTCGCCGCGCAGGTCCGTGCGCTCTCGCCGGCGGCGACGCTCGAGCGCGGGTACGCGGTCGTCCAGCGGGCGAACGGCGCGGTGGTGCGCGACCCGGCCGAGGTCAGCCCGGGTGACGCCCTCCGGGTGCGGGTCGCCCGCGGGGAGCTGCACGCGACGGTCTCCGGGAGGTAGCCACCTCGCCGGAAGCCAGCGGGAGGCGGCGCCGACCGCGGCCCGGGTCGCCCGGCGTGGGCGCCGACTGGTTGACTGTGCGCGTGCCGACGAAGCCTTCAGCGGGAGCATCCCAGCCCGCACCCACCCAGCCAGTCCGCAGCGAGCCGACGAGCCCGCGACCTGACGCCATCGACCTCACGGGGCTCAGCTACGAGCAGGCCCGGGACGAGCTCGTGGCCGTCGTGGCCCGGCTCGAGGCGGGCGGCGCGAGCCTCGAGGAGTCGCTCGAGCTGTGGGAGCGCGGAGAGGCGCTCGCCGCCCGCTGCCAGGAGTGGCTCGACGGCGCGCGGCGACGGCTGGACTCGTCGCGCGGGGACGGCTCCGCGACGCAGGACGCTGCCGACGCAGCCGACACCGATGCCGACGCGCAGCAGCCGGGCGGTGCGCGATGACCCACGACGACGCGGCGAACGCAACGGTCGCCCCCGGGCGCTGGTGGTCGGTGAGGCCCTCGTCGACGTCGTGCGCCGCACCGACGGCTCGGTCGCGGAGCACCCGGGCGGCAGCCCCATGAACGTCGCGATCGGGCTGGGCCGGCTCGGGCGCGGTGTCGACCTGCTGACCTGGCTCGGCGACGACGACCGCGGCGACGCGGTGCGCCGTCACCTCGAGGCCTCCGCCGTGCGGGTCCTGACGGGCGACACGTCCCCGGCGTCGACCTCGGTCGCGACCGCGAACCTCGACGCGGCAGGCGTCGCGACCTACGACTTCGACCTGGTCTGGGACCTGCCGACGCACTGGGACGAACCCGACGTCGCCCCGATCGTCGTGCACACGGGCTCGATCGCGGCGGTGCTCGCGCCGGGAGGGTCGGCAGTCCTCCGGCTCGTCGCGGAGCACCGCACGACGTCGACCATCACCTACGACCCCAACCTGCGGCCCGCGCTCATGGGCACACCCGAGGCGACACGTCCGCGAGTGGAGGCGCTCGTGGCGCTGTCGGACGTCGTCAAGGTCAGCGACGAGGACCTCGAGTGGCTGCACCCCGGTGTCGCGCCGAGCGACATCGCCGAGGAGTGGGCACGCCTCGGGCCCGGCCTCGTCGTCGTGACGCACGGCGGCGACGGCGCGTTCGCCTGCACCGCCGCGGGTGTGCGGCTCGCCGTCCCGGCCCCGCGCGTCGAGGTCGCCGACACCGTCGGCGCGGGCGACTCGTTCATGGCCGGCCTGATCGACGGGCTCTGGTCCGCCGGCCTGCTCGGCGCGGACCGCCGCGGGGCCCTCGCCGACGTGAACGCAGCCACGCTCCAGCACGTGCTCGCCCGGTGCGCGCGCATCGCGGCCATCACCGTGTCGCGGGCGGGCGCGAACCCGCCCTCGTCGGTCGAGCTGGGAGAGGGCTGACATGACCCTCACACCGGCACAGGCGTGGGCCGCGCTGCGCGACGGCAACGACCGGTTCGTCCGCGGGGCGATGGAGCACCCCTCGCAGGGCATCGACCACCGGGCGTCGCTCAGCGAGGAGCAGCACCCGTTCGCCGTCATCTTCGGGTGCTCCGACAGCCGCGTCGCCGCCGAGATCATCTTCGACCAGGGGCTCGGTGACGTCTTCGTCGTCCGGACGGCGGGCCACGTGCTCGACACGACGGTCATCGGCTCGATCGAGTACGGCGTCGAGCTGCTCGGCGCGTCGCTCGTCGTGGTGCTCGGCCACGACAGCTGTGGCGCCGTCGCAGCAGCGACCACGGCGCTGACCACCGGTGAGCTGCCGCGGGGCTTCGTGCGCGCCATCGTCGACCGCGTCATCCCGAGCATCGTCAACATCGCGGGCGGCGAGGACCGGCGCGCCATCGCCTCGCTCTCCGCGGCGGAGCTCGGCCACGAGCACGTGCGGCACACGGTGGAGATGCTGCGGGGCTACTCGGCTGCGCTCGCGGCCGCCGTCGACGAGGGCCGATGCGCAATCATCGGCCTGGAGTACACGCTCGCCGACGGTCGGGTGCACCTCGCCGAGACGCTCGGGGACATCGGCGCCTGAGCCGCAGGCGGCCGACCTGCGTCCACCCCGCCGAGGCATCGGTCGCGGGACGCGTCGAGTCAGCGACCCGAGGCGATGCAAGAATGCCGCCCATGAGCAGCGACGCAACGACGGGTCCCGGTTTCCGCATCGAGCACGACACGATGGGTGAGGTGCGCGTCCCGGCGGACGCGCTGTACCGCGCGCAGACGCAGCGGGCGGTCGAGAACTTCCCCATCTCGGGCACGCGCCTCGAGCGCAGCCACATCGAGGCCCTCGCCCGCATCAAGAAGGCCGCCGCCCTCGCCAACGCCGAGCTCGGGGTCCTGGACGCGAACCTCGCGGCCGCGATCGTCGCCGCCGCAGACGAGGTCGCTGCGGGCCTGCACGACCGCGACTTCCCGATCGACGTCTTCCAGACGGGCTCCGGCACGTCGTCGAACATGAACGCCAACGAGGTCATCGCGACGCTCGCGACCGCGCGCCTGGGCCGCGAGGTCCACCCGAACGACCACGTCAACGCCTCGCAGTCGTCGAACGACGTGTTCCCGACCTCGGTGCACGTCGCCGCGACGGCCGGCGTCGTCCGCGACCTCATCCCGGCGCTGGAGCACCTCGCGGGCGCGCTCGGCGCCAAGTCGACGGAGTTCGCGGAGGTCGTGAAGTCCGGTCGGACGCACCTCATGGACGCGACGCCGGTCACGCTCGGGCAGGAGTTCGGCGGCTACGCGGCGGCCGTCCGCTACGGGATCGAGCGCCTGGAGTCCGCGCTCCCCCGGGCCGCCGAGGTCCCCCTCGGCGGCACGGCCGTCGGCACGGGCATCAACACCCCCGCCGGGTTCCCGCAGCGGGTCATCGCGCTGCTCGTCGAGGACACCGGCCTGCCCCTGACCGAGGCGCGCGACCACTTCGAGGCGCAGAGCGCGCGCGACGGCCTCGTCGAGCTCTCGGGTGCGCTGCGCACGATCGCGGTGAGCCTGACGAAGATCTGCAACGACCTGCGCTGGATGGGCTCGGGCCCCAACACGGGCCTCGGTGAGATCTCGATCCCCGACCTGCAGCCGGGCTCGTCGATCATGCCCGGCAAGGTCAACCCCGTGATCCCCGAGGCCGTGCTCATGGTCGCCGCCCGGGTCGTCGGCAACGACGCGACGGTCGCGTGGGCGGGCGCGAGCGGCTCGTTCGAGCTCAACGTGCAGATCCCCGTCATCGCGCTCGGCGTGCTCGAGTCGATCCGGCTGCTCGCCAGCGCGACGCGGCTGCTCGCCGACAAGACGGTCTCGGGCATCACCGCCAACGTCGAGCGGGCCCGCGCGCTCGCCGAGTCGTCCCCGTCGATCGTCACTCCGCTCAACCGCGTCATCGGCTACGAGGCGGCCGCGAAGATCGCCAAGCACTCCGTGAAGCAGGGCATCACCGTGCGCGAGGCCGTCGTCGACCTCGGCTACGTCGCCCGCGGCGAGGTGACCGAGGCGCAGCTCGACAGCGCCCTGGACGTGCTCAGCATGACGCGCAAGCCGGTCTGAGCCGCTCCCGGCCCCGGCCTGTCAGCGGGAGACGAGCGTGAACTCCTCGACGCCCGCGTTCAGCTCGGTGGCGACCCGGCTCAGCTCCCCGACGACGAGCCGCACCTCGGCGGCGCTGTCGAACGACTGCGACGCGGCCTGAGCGACGGCCCCGGCGCTCTGGGCGATGTCGGTGGAGCTGTCGGCCGCGACGATGAGGTTGCGCTCGATCTCCCCGGTCGTGGCGGTCTGCTGCTCCACGACGACCGACATGGACGACTGGTGCTCGTCGACGGTCGCGATCGACAGCGAGATCCGCTCGACCGCGGACCGGACGTCGGCCGCGTCGCGTGAGACGGCTGCGAGCACCGGCTCGATGGTCCCGATCGCGGCGGACGTCTGCTCGGCCAGCTTCTTGACCTCGCCGGCGACGACGGCGAACCCCCGGCCCGCCGTGCCCGCGCGGGCCGCCTCGATGGTCGCGTTGAGGGCGAGCAGGTGCGTCTGCGTGGCGATCGACGTCACGGTGTCCAGGACGGCGGCTATCTGCGACGAGGAGTCGCCGAGCCGCGCCGCGATGACCGCAGCCTCGGCCGTCGCACCGACCGCGCGGTCCGCCTCGCCCGAGGCCGCGTTGACGTCGTGCGCCACCGACTCGATCGACGCGCGCATCTCGGTCATCGCGGCGGTGACCGCCTGCAGCTCGGAGCTCACGACGGTCGCGCTGCGGGCGGCCTCGTCGGCCTGGGCCACCGTCTGCCCGGCGACCCCCTCGAGGGTGCCGCTCGAGCCCTCGAGCCGACCGGCCGTGGCCTGCATCGCGTCGGCACCGGCCTGCATCCGACCGATCGCGGCGCGCATGCCGTCGATCGCCTCGCCGACGGCGTCGCCCATGACCCCGATCTCGTCGCGACCCTCGCCGCGCACGTCGAAGGACAGGTCACGTGCCGCGACACGACGCAGGGCCTGGGTGAGCCGCCCGACCCGCGCCACGATGCGTCCCGACGTCAGCACCACGACCCCGATCGCCAGCGCGGCGACGATGAACCCGGCGAGGAGCAGCGTGCGCACGAGCTGTGACGTCCCCGCGTCGAGGCGGTCCGGCACGGCCCGGAGGTCCGCGTCGAACCCCCACGCGGCGATGGTCCAGCCCCACGGGGCGTAGCGGCTGACCTCGACCTTCGCGGCACCGCCGGTGGCGAGGTCGACCCGTTCGGCGGCCACGGCGTGGGCGTCGAGCCCGGCTGCGGCGTCGATGAGGCGCTGCGCGAACGGCGTTCCGTCGGCGTCGACCGCGTCGAGCGCCGGACCCTCGCTCGCGCCGGGCGGCGGCACGACCCAGGACCCGTCGGCCGCGAGGACCGTCAGATAGCCGTGGTCGCTGACCTTCACGGTCGCGAGCGCGGTGCGCAGCGGAGCGTCGACGGTCGACTGGGGTGTCCCGACGAACAGCGCGCCGACGACCTTGCTGCCGTCCATGAGGGGCGCGTACGCCGTGACGTACGGCTGCCCGACGACCTGGGCGTTGCCGATGTACGTCGTGCCTGACAGGAGCGCCGCGATGACGGCGTTGGGGGTGCCGTCGGCGGCGACCGGGCTGATGACGGTGCCGATGGCCCGAGCGCCGTCGGCCGTCTTGACGTTCGTCGCGACGCGCAGCATCGTGCCGGCCTCGTCGACGCGCTGGAAGACGGTCGTCGCGGCGCCCAGCAGGTCGGCGATGCCGTCGACGACCGGCGAGAGGGTCGCGGGGTCGGCGTTCTGGCCGAAGCCCACGCCACCGACCAGCATGCGCGGCAGCGCGAGGTCGGAGGTCTCGCCGGTGGTCGCGTTCTTCAGGGACCAGGTCTCGGGCTCACCGAACGTGACGGGCCCGCGCAGCGCGAAGGCGGACTGCGCGACCCGCAGCTGGGACTCCATCCGGTCCTGGACCGTCGCGACCTGCGTCTCGACCAGCGTCATGGCCTGGTCGGACGTCTGGTGCAACGAGGCGGTGGTGAGCTTGTCGATGTCGACGCCCGCGGTCCGGGCCAGGCCGGACACCTGCAGACCCCCGATGGCGGTGAGCAGCACGGCGGTCAGGACGACCGAGCCCGCTCCGGTGGCGACGAGCTGAAGACGCAGGCTGGAGCCCAGCCGAGCTGATCCGCGACGCATGGTCGACTCCTGGTGACGGCGCTGTGACGTGACTGACGATCGCCAACAGCTGCCCTCCGTTGCACCAGCTCCATCGGTCGGCCGGGCCCTATCGTGAGGAGTCCGCCCACGACCGCGCCCGGAAGTCACGAAGCGATAACGATCCCGCGGACGGCCACCTCTCGTCGGTGACGCACCCCCATCAGCGTCGGGGCGCCGTTAGGGTCGAGCGAACCTCCAGGCGGAGGGCGTGACGACGTCGTCGGGGGTCTGGTGTCCTGGTCCGTGCGGATCATGCTGCGCCGAGCGGTCGCGCAGCGCACGATCCTCGCGACCGTGCTCGCCGTGGCCGTGGTCGGCAGCACGCTCCTGGGCGCCTTCGCCCTCCTGCTGTCGTCGAGCGAGCAGCGAGCGCTCGAGGTCACGCTGACGCGCTCCCCGCAGTCGGCCACCGACCTCGAGATCCGGATGTCGATCGGTCGCAACGATCCGAACGTCGCGGTCGCGGCAGCGCGGGCCGCCCTGGCGCAGGTCGCGGGCGACGTGCCGACCACGAGCAGCGAGTGGGTCGTCTCACCGCCCTACGAGCTGCCCGCCGACGGCGGCCCGAGCGTGCCGCTCGGATACGTCGCGGCCGTGCCGGACGTCGACTCCGTCGCCACCCTGCGGGCCGGCCGGTGGCCCGACGCCGCCTCCGACACGGCCGGTCGCGTCGAGGTCGCCGTGCCGAACGTCGCGGCCGAGCACTTCGGCTGGGCCGTCGGGACCGAGGTGCCGCTCGTCAGCACGTCGACGCTCGCACCGGCCGGCGCCGTCGTCGTCGGCGTGTACGACGTCACGAGCGACCGCACGCAGTGGACGCGTGACCTGCTCGCCGGCGCGGGCGTCGACCCCGACTTCCCCGTCCCGGGTTCGTTCGGCTTCCTGCTGACCTCGGCGTACGGGCCGTTCGTCGCCACCCCGGACGCACTGCTCGGCGGCGGCGTCGAGGTGACGAGCGCCGACGTCGTCCTCCACCCCCAGATCGATGGCACGTCGCACGCGGCGCTCGACGCCCTGCGAGCGCGTCTGGACTCGGCCGACCGTGATGTGGCCGTCGCGGTCGACCGGCACGTCACGAGCTCGACGTTCGTGTCCGAGCTCGCCGGGACGATCGACTCGGGGCAGGGCCAGCTGGCGGTGACGCGCGTCAGTCTCGTCGTCGTCGGCCTCATGCTCGCGGTCCTCGCGACCACCGTGCTGCTGCTCGCAGCGCGGCTGCTCGCCGAGCGTCGCGCCACCGAGCAGTCGTTGATGGCCTCCCGCGGTGCGACGGCTCGCCAGGTCCTCGTCCTGGCCGGGCTCGAGGCCGTGCTCGTGGCGGGCCTGACGACGGCAGTGGCGCCGGTGCTCGCCCGGCTGCTGTACAGGCTGACGACCGCGCAGGGCATCTTCCGACGCGCCGGCCTCGACACCGACCCGCACCTCCCGGGCGTCCTGTGGGCGACCTGCGCGGCGGCCTCGATCGCCTTCGCGGCGGTGCTCGTCGGCCCGCTGCTGCGCCGGTCGACGAGCGTCGTGGACGCCGAGCAGCAGCAGGTGCGCCAGGACCGCAGGGGTGCGCTCACCCGGTCGGGCCTGGACCTCGCGCTCGTCGTGCTCGCCGTCGTCGCCTACGGGCAGCTGCGCGAGTACCAGTCACCGGTGCTGGCGAGCGGCGGCCTCGACGTGGTGCTCGTCGCCGGGCCGGCGCTGTTCCTCCTCGCCGGTGCTGCCGTCGCCCTGCGCGCCCTGCCGCTGGTCGCCGCCGTCGCCGAGCGCTTGGCGGACCGGAGCCGACGCCTGGTCCTTCCGCTCGCGGCGTGGGAGGTCGGTCGCCGACCCGGGCGCGCCTCCGGCGCCGTCCTGCTGCTGACCCTCGCCGTGGCCGTCGGACTGTTCTCCCAGTCGTTCCTGGCGACCTGGCGCGCCTCCCAGACCGACCAGGCCGACGTCCAGGTCGGCACCGACGTGCGCATCGACCGGCTCGCCACCACCCCCCTCGAGCAGTCGGCCGCCGTCGCTGCCCTCCCGGGCGTCACGGCGCTCACGCCCGTCGCCACGCGCACCGTCGCCCTCGGTCAGGCTCCCGCGCCGGGCATGCTCGCGAGCGGGTCCACCAACGTCACGATGGTCGCTCTCGACACGCGGGCGGGTGCGGGCCTGCTGCGCGGGAGCGCTCCCGCGGGAACCGACTGGAGCACGCTCCTCGAGTCGATCGCCCCGACCGATGTCGTCACGGGCACCGAGCTGGCCGGCACGCCGACCTCGCTGCGGCTGTCCGTCACAGCGGCCGCGGTCCCCACGGCGCCCACCGTGCGACTCCTCGGGAGCGTCGTCGTGCAGGACGCGCACGGGCTACGCGTCAACTTCCGGCTGCCCACGCTCCCGGTCGACGGCCTCCCGCACGACGTGACGGTCCCGCTCACGACGACGCCCGACGCCCCGCTCGCAGCTCCCCTCTCGGTCGTCGGGTTCCTGTCCCAGCTCATCGACCAGCCCGACCCAGCGGTCGCCTCGACCGTGTCGCTCCCCGACAGGATCAAGTTCCGCGTCGGCATCGCCGACCTGCGCGCCGTCGAGGGTGACACCCAGACGACGTCGCCGCTCGAGCCGTCGGCCTGGCAGGCGCGGTCGCTCGCGTCGCGGTGGCGCCCGTCCGTGCTGGTCGAGGTGACCTCGGGCGACGACCTGGCGCTGAGCACCCTGAGCGACATCGAGAGCGCGGACATCCTGAGCGGCACTGCCGGCCTCACGATGACGTCGTTCACGCAGGACCCCGCGATGCGCATCATCGCGTCGGACGCCCTCCTCGACAAGCTCGCCGTGCAGGTCGGCGACCGGATCCTCGTCGACGTCGGCGGGAGCTCCGTCAGGGCGGAGATCGCCGCCGGCGTGCCCTACCTGCCGTCCATGCCGCGTGGCGCCGGGTTCCTCGTCGACCGGGACCTGCTGACCCGCTCGCTCGTGGCCGCAGCGTGGACCAACCCGCTGCTCGACGAGTGGTGGATCGGCGTCGGCGCCGACCAGGCCCCCACGCTGGCGAGCGTGGCGCGCACCGAGCTCAGCGCCACCGCGACCAGCCGGTACGAGCTCGGCGCGTCGCTCACCGACGGCCCGCTGCGGATCGGGGTCCAGGCCGCGCTGTGGACCGCCACGGCCGCGTCGCTCCTGCTCGCCGTCGCAGGGTTCGCGATGAGCGCGACGATCTCGGTCCGCCTGCGGCGCCTCGAGCTCGCACGGCTCGGGGCGCTCGGGGCGTCCCGACCGGCGCTCCTGCGGGCCGTGCTCGCCGAGCACACGCTGCTCGGGACGCTGGGGGTCGGCGCCGGCGCCGTGCTCGGCGCCCTGCTCGGCCGGCTCGTCGTCCCGCTGCTGACGGTCGCAGCGGACGGTGCACGCCCCGTGCCCGCCGTCGTCGTGCGCTGGCCCTGGCCCGCCGAGGGCGCCCTGCTGGCCCTCATGGTCACGCTGATCTGCATCACGGTGACTTCTGCGACCGTCGCTCTGCTCCGTCCCGCGGCGTCCTCTCTCCTGCGGCTCGGAGACGACCGATGAACCCCCGCGCCCTCGTCGCCGGGTCGGTGCGTGTCGCGTGGCGCCGCGCCGTCACCGATCGCGGGCTCCTGCTCGGCGCGCTGGTGCTGGTCGTGGTCACGGCGTTCCTCGCCCTCACCGGCCCCCGTCTCGTGGGGGAGGCCGCCGACGAGGGGGCGCGCGGGGCGGTGCGGGACGCCGGCGCGCGGGCCGACATCGTGGCCGACCTCGGCTCGACGATCCGCCCGAGCGGCAAGGTGTCGCGCGACGACGCAGCCGCGACGAAGCTGCGCACCGCGGCCACCGACATGCGGGCGCGACTCCCCGAGGAGGTCGGCGCCCTGACCGGCGAGCCGTCGGCCGTGGTGCGCAGCGGGCGCCTGACGCTCCGGTCCGCGGACGCGAGCGCCGTGGCGAGGTTCGCCTGGTTCTGGAGCGCGGCGGGCGCCGGGGTGACCTGGGTCGAGGGCGGGGCGCCGCAGGCCTCGCCGCCGCCGGCGGACGCGTCCGCGACGACCGCGACGACCTCGGACCCCACGCCGCCGCCTGCCCGCCTCGTCGAGGTCGGCCTGACGCGCGTGGTGGCCGACGTGATCGACGCCCACGTCGGCGACCACCTGACCCTCAAGGGTCCGACCCGCGGTCTCGTCCAGGCCGTCGTGAGCGGGATCTACCTCCCGGTCGACCGCACCGACCCGCTGTGGACGACCGTGGACGGCCTCCTCGAACCCACGGCGCCCGGCTCCGCCGTGGTGTCGCTGCCCAGCATCGGGCTGCTGCTGAGCGACGAGTCGCTGCCCGACCTCACGCTCGCGCTCCAGCCCGGCGCGATCACGACGAGCTACCGGTTCCCTGTCGACGGGAGCTCGCTCACGGCGGGCGACGTCGAACGTGTCCGGGCTCGAGTGAGCGCCGTCGTCGCCAACCCGACCCCCCTCACCGTCGCCGGTAGCTCGACGCCAGCCGTGAGGACCGAGCTCAACGCCGTCCTGGGCGACTTCCAGGTGCGGCTGCGCGGCGCCCAGGCGCTGGCCTCGGTGCTGCTCGTCGGCCTCGTCACCGTTGGCGGCCTGGCCCTGCTGCTCGCCGCCCGCCTCGTCGTCGGGCGCCGACAGTCGCTGCTCGCGGCCGAACGGGCACGCGGCTCCTCCGTGGCCTCGGTCGCGCTGCGGCTCGTCCTCGAGTCGGTTCCCCTCGCGGTGACCGGCGTCGGTCTCGGCGCGCTCGGCTCGTGGCTCGTGGACCGCGACGCGCCGTGGACGTGGTGGCCGGGGATCGCCGTGGGACTCGTCGCGGCGATCGCAGTCCCGGTCGGTGGCGCCCGGGTCGCGTCGACGTCGTGGACGGGGCAGCGCTCCCCCGCCAACCGCAAGGACCGCGACCGGCTCCGTGGCCGTCACCGGGCCCGCCGCACCGTCCTCGAGCTTGCCGTCGTCGCGCTCGCGCTCGCCGCCACGTCGGCGGCCCGCGGCCGCGGGTTGCAGCAGACCCAGACCCAGGGCGTGGACCTCCTGCTCGCCGGCACCCCGGTCCTGCTCGCCTGCGCGGCGACCGTCGTCGTCCTGCGCCTGTTCCCGGCGGTGCTCCGAGTGCTGGCGCGGGCGGCCGCACGTCGTCGCGGGCTCATCCCTCTCGTCGCGACGGCGCGCGCGACCCGCACCGGGAGCATCGGGCTCCCGCTCCTGGCCCTGACGATCGCCCTCGGCCTGGTGGTGTTCTCCGGCGTCACCGCCACGAGTGCGCAGCGCGGCGAGGAACGCGCCGCCGTCGAGGCAGTCGGGGCCGACGTGCTCCTCGACGGGGTCGTCCCGCCGGGCGCCCTCGCGACACTGCGGGCCGCCGACGGGGTGACCGCGCTCGCCGCGGGGGCACGGCTCACAGGTCGGACGTTCAACGGCGACTCCGGGCTCAAGGTCACGCTGCTCGTACTCGACGCGGCAGCGTTCGACACCATCGCCGCGGCGCAGGACTCGCGGTACGCAGGTGAGCTCGCAGGCCTCGGCAGCACGACGAGCGCTGCCGCCCCACCCCGAGCCGTCGTCAGCAGGTCGTTGACGGACGAGGTCGCTGCGCGCGGCGCCTCGGTGTCCGTCGGGGGAGCGATCGTCGACCTCGACGTCGTCGGCACGACCGACATCGGTCGCCCCGGTGAGTCGCTCGTGATCGTGGACCGCACCGCGCTGGCTCCGTCGACGCCCGACCCGGTCGAGCCGGACCTGACCTGGCTCGACGGCACCGGGGCGGCGGGGGCGGTCGCCTCGCTGCGTGCCGACGGCGCACTGCCGGGCGTCGTCGTGACGGAGCGCGAGGCCTGGCTCGAGCACCTGCGCGAGTCGCCCCTCGTGCGGTCCGTCGTCGCGCTCCTCGCTGTCGCCGCCCTCGTGCTCGCGCTCTACGCCGCGGTGGCGCTTGTCCTCACCGTCGTCGCCACCTCGACCGAGCGCGGCCGCACCCTGTCGTCGCTGCGCACGCTCGGTCTCGATCGGGGCGACACCTGGCGCATCACGCTCGGCGAGCTGGCGCCGTTGACGACCTCGGGCGTGCTCGCCGGAGCTCTCATCGGGCTCGGCGTCCCCCTGGCCCTCGGCGGCGCGCTGGGCCTCAACCACCTGACGGGCGAGGTCCGCGACGCGACGGTCGCGGTCACTGCCGGGCCGTTCCTGCTCGCGATCGGGGCCAGCCTCGTCGCCCTGGCCGTCAGCGTCGTCGTCGAGGCGGTCGTGCGGCGCCGCGAGAACCTCGGCGAGGTCCTGAGGGTGGGCGAGGGATGACGACTCCCGGCGGCGACCTCCGCACCCCCGCGCACGTGGCGGCCACCGCCCCGCTCGGCTCCCCCGCGCCCCGCACCACCCCACCCCTGCCGCCGCGACCTGCACGACCAGAAGGAGCCCGCCCGTGACGAGCACGTCGACCGACGACCGTGAGGCGCTCGACTCGCTCGAGCGTCGCGCCCGGCAGCGCCGGGGCGAGTACGGCGAGCATGCCCTCATCGCCTGCGACAACCTCGTGCGGATCTACCAGGCCGAGGGCATCGAGGTGCAGGCGCTGCAGGGCCTCGACCTGCTCATCGACTCGGGGGAGCTCGTCGCGATCGTCGGAGCATCCGGCTCGGGGAAGTCGACGTTGCTGTCCGTGCTGTCCGGTCTCGACGTCCCCACGGCGGGCCGCGTCCGCGTCGGCGAGTGGGACCTGATGGCGATGACGGGACGGGAGCGCGTCGCCTACCGGCGCAGCATGGTCGGCTTCGTCTGGCAGCAGACGGCCCGCAACCTCGTGCCGTACCTCACGGCGGTCGAGAACGTCGCGTTCCCGCAGGCGCTCGCCGGCGTCCGCGGCACGGCCCGGCGGCAGCGCTCGACGGAGCTCCTCGATGCGCTCGGCATCGGCCACTGCGCCGACCGACGTCCCGGGCAGATGTCCGGCGGGGAGCAGCAGCGGGTCGCGATCGGCGTGGCCCTCGCCAACTCGCCGCAGATCCTGTTCGCCGACGAGCCGACCGGCGAGCTCGACACGGCGTCGTCGGACGAGGTGCTCGACGCGCTGCGTGCCGCGAACCGCGAGCTGGGCGCGACGGTCGTCATCGTCACGCACGACTCCGGCGTGAGCGAGCACGTCGAGCGCACCGTGGCGATCCGGGACGGCCGGACGAGCTCGGAGGTCGTCCGACGCACGCACACCGACGAGCACGGAGCCGAGCGGGTCGTGGCCGAGGAGTACGCGATGCTCGACCGCGCCGGCCGGGTCCAGCTGCCGCGCGAGTACCTCGAGGTGCTCGAGCTGTCCGGTCGGGTCCGCCTCGCCCTCGAGGCGAGCCACATCGCCGTGTGGCCTGACCGCGCACCGAAGGCCGCACGCCATGCACGGACGGATTCGCCCGATCGCCCGGCCGGTCTCGTCAACGCCTCCGAGGAGCCGTCGTGAGCACCGCTGCTGAGCCCGTGGTCGCCCCCGGCGCCGTACCCCAGGGAACCGTCGTCGACGACCGCGACGTGGTCGACGTTCCACCGATCGTCGTCGTCTCCCACGTCGGCAAGACCTACGGCACCGGCCCCGCGGCGGTGCACGCGGTGCAGGACGTCTCGTTCGCGATCCAGCCGGGGGAGCTCGTCGCGCTCGTCGGGCGCTCGGGCTCCGGCAAGACGACGCTGCTCAACATGATCGGCGGCCTGGACCGGCCGGACGCCGGCACCGTGACCGTCGACGGTCACGAGGTCTCGGCGCTCACGGAGAAGGGCCTGGTCACGCTCCGACGGGACGTCGTCTCGTTCGTGTTCCAGACCTTCGGCCTCGTGCCCGTACTCTCCGCGACCGAGAACGTCGGGATCCCGCTGCGGCTGCGCGCGCTTCCGTCCGACGTGCGGGAGGCCCGGGTCGCCCTCCTGCTCGAGCTCGTCGGGCTGAGTGCGCACGCACGCCAGCGACCCGGCGAGATGTCCGGCGGGCAGCAGCAGCGCGTCGCGATCGCCCGGGCGCTGGCCAACTCGCCGCGGCTGCTCATCGCCGACGAGCCGACCGGCCAGCTCGACACCGAGACCGGGCTCGCGATCATGGCGCTGCTGCGGGCGGTCGTGCAGGCCGAGGGCATGACGGCGATCGTCTCGACGCACGACCCGATCATGATCCAGCTCGCCGACCGGGTCGTCCGGTTGGCGGACGGCCGACTGGTCGACGCCTGACCGGTTGACGCCCGACCGGTCGATGCCGGGCCGCTGCAGGTCTGCGGCGCGGGGCGACCCGCGCCGCCGGCTCCCCGGCGGTCAGACCTCGATGCCCTCGAAGAGCTCGGTCACGAGCGCCGCGACGGGCGACCGCTCGGACCGGGTCAGGGTGACGTGCGCGAACAGCGGGTGACCCTTGAGCGCCTCGATGACCGCCGCGACGCCGTCGTGCCGACCGACCCGGAGGTTGTCCCGCTGGGCCACGTCGTGCGTGAGGACCACGCGTGAGCTCTCCCCGATCCGCGACAGGACCGTGAGGAGCACGTTCCGCTCGAGCGACTGGGCCTCGTCGACGATCACGAACGCGTCGTGCAGCGACCGGCCCCGGATGTGGGTGAGCGGCAGGACCTCGAGGATGTCGCGGTCCATGATCTCCTCGACGACCTCCTTGCTCACCAGGGCCCCGAGCGTGTCGAAGACGGCCTGCGCCCAGGGGTTCATCTTCTCGGCCTCGCTCCCGGGCAGGTAGCCGAGCTCCTGGCCGCCGACCGCGTACAGCGGCCGGAACACCATGACCTTGCGGTGCTGGCGACGCTCGAGGACCGCTTCGAGGCCCGCGCACAGCGCGAGGGCCGACTTGCCGGTCCCGGCACGACCGCCGAGCGAGACGATGCCGATCTCCGGGTCGAGCAGGAGGTCGATCGCGATCCGTTGCTCGGCGCTGCGTCCGTGCAGCCCGAACGCGTCCTGGTCGCCGCGCACGAGCTGCACGTGCTTGTCGGGCGTCACGCGACCCAGCGCCGACCCGCGCGACGAGCGCACGACGAGACCCGTGTGGACGGGCAGCGACCTGCCGCGCAGCGGGCCACCGGGGGCCACGTCGACGCCGATCGCCGGGCTCTCCTCGCTCGTCTCGAGGTCGGCGAGCGCAAGCGACTCGTGCTCCCAGAGCAGGGCCATCTGCTGCTCGGTCACCTCGAGCTCGTCCATCCCGGTCCAGCCCGAGTCGACCGCGAGCTCCGCGCGGTACTCCTCGGCGCGCAGCCCGATGGCGGAGGCCTTCACCCGCATCGGGAGGTCCTTGGACACGACGGTGACGTCCGCCCCGCCGGCCGCGAGGTTCGCCGCGACAGCGAGGATGCGGGTGTCGTTGTCGCCGAGGCGGAACCCCTCGGGCAGTGCGCCCGGGTCGGTCTTGCCCAGCTCGACCCGCAGGGAGCCACCGTCGGTGCCGAGCGGGATCGGCGTGTCGAGACCGCCGTGGGCGATGCGCAGGTCGTCGAGCAGACGCAGGGCCGACCGGGCGAAGTAGCCGAGCTCGGGGTGGTGGCGCTTCGCCTCGAGCTCGGTGATCACGACGATCGGCAGGACGACGTCGTGCTCAGCGAACCGGAAGATCGCCTTCGGGTCCGACAGGAGGACGGACGTGTCGAGGACATGCGTCCTGCGGCCCTCGAGCTCGGGGGCAGGGTCGGGGACTGCGAGCACCTTCGTGACCACGGCTGACTCCCTCCGGCGCCTGCGCGCCGCACCGGCCGCCTCACGTCGCTGCCCCGTGGTGCTGCGGGGTGATGCGGCGCGCGGCGACGAGATGAGGGCGGCCGGCCACGAGGGGCCGGGACCGACCCTCCTCCCGGAGCTGGTGCTCCATGGGCTGGCCTCCCCTGGACGGCGGGCGTGCCGTCCGTTGTCCCAGGACGCTACGCGGCACCGGTGACACGGCAGACCCGACACGCACCGCGACACGCAGAGTTCACGCGCGTTTCACACGACGGACGCGCAGTCAGCGTCCGAGGCGACGCTCGCGCGCGGCGTACGAGCGCACGGCCCGCAGGAAGTCGACCCGGCGGAAGTCCGGCCAGTACGCCTCGCAGAAGTAGAACTCGGAGTGCGCGCTCTGCCACAGCAGGAAGCCGCCCAGCCGCTGCTCGCCCGAGGTGCGGATCACCAGGTCGGGGTCCGGCTGCCCCTTCGTGTAGAGGTGGTCGGCGATGTGCTCGACGTCGAACTCCTCGATGAGGTCGTCGAGGCTCGTGCCCGCCTCGGCGTGCTCGCGCAGCATCGACCGGACGGCGTCGGCGATCTCGCGCCGACCGCCGTACCCGACGGCGACGTTGACGTGCAGGCCGGTGATGTCGCGCGTGCTCTCCTGGGCGGCGAGCAGGGCCGCCGCGGTCTCGGGCGGCAGCAGGTCCAGCGATCCCACGACCTGCACGCACCAGCGGCGCGTGGCGGCGAGGTCGCGGACGGCGTCCTCGATGATGGCCAGCAGCGACTCGAGCTCCTCAGGGGTGCGCGAGAGGTTGTCGGTCGAGAGCATCCACAGCGTGACGACCTCGACGCCGATCTCCTCGCTCCAGGTGAGCAGCTCGGAGATCTTGTCGGCGCCGCGACGATGACCCGTCGCCGCCGACTCCCCGACGTTGCGCGCCCACCGCCGGTTGCCGTCGAGGATCACCCCGACGTGGCGCGGCACCTGCGTCCGGGGCAGCGACGCGGCGAGCCGACGCTCGTAGAGCCCGTACAGCGGGTGGGGCAGACGCACGCTCGAGGCTCCTCTTCCAGGCCATCGCACACCGGTCGCGCCCACGCTACCCGCCGCGGGCACGAGCTTTCCGCGAAGCGCGGGACCTCCTACCTACGCAGCCGTAACCTACGGCCGCGAAGGTTAGTCTTGACGCCAGTCATGCCCGGTCGGTCCGCACCCTGCGCCCACCGGTCGAGCCGTCGAGAAGGAGGACCTTCGTGGCACGGACCAGCCTCTCCCAGCACGCCGCTGCGGCCGCTGCCAACGTCAAGCCTCGTCTGCGCGGCTGGCTCCACGCCGGGATGTTCCCGCTCGCGGTCGCCGGGAGCATCGTCCTGGTCGCGCTCGCGCCCACGCAGAGCGCGCGCATCGCGAACACGGTCTTCGGCCTGACTGCCGCGATGCTCTTCGGGACGAGCGCCGTGTACCACCTCGGGACCTGGTCGCCGCGGGTCACGGGCGTGCTCCGCCGCCTCGACCACTCGAACATCTTCCTCATCATCGCGGGCACCTACACCCCGCTCGCGGTGCTCCTGCTGCCCGCTCACACCGCCACGGTCCTGCTGTGGACCGTCTGGATCGGGGCGGTCATCGGCCTGCTGGCGCGCGTCCTGTGGCTCGGTGCCCCCCGCTGGCTGTACACGCCCCTGTACGTGATCCTCGGGATGGCCGCGCTCGGCTACCTCCCGCAGTTCGCGCGCGCCGCCGCGGGCGGCCCGGTCATCGTCTGGCTCATCGCCGGCTGCGGGGTCGCCTACGTGATCGGCGCGGCCGTCTACGCCACGAAGTGGCCGAACCCGAGCCCGCGCTGGTTCGGGTTCCACGAGGTGTTCCACTCGCTCACGGTCATCGGCTACACGTGCACGTTCGTCGCCGTCGCGATCGCGACCGTCAGCTCGCGGTGACCGCCGGCTCGACCGTCACCTCGCGGTGACCCTCCGGGCCGGGCGGTCGGCCGCTCAGAGCAACGGCGACGTCGTGTAGCGACGGTTCCGGAGCGACGGGTTGCGTTCGCGCTCGCGGGCGATCCGCGCGAGGTCGACGTCGGTGCTGCCGATCTCAGGGGCCGCGCCGAGCTCGAGGTCGACGACACCGTCGGGCCCGACGACGAGCGAGCGTCCCACGACACCGGGACCGGCCTGCCCGACGGCCACCACCGCGCACGTGTTCTCGATCGCGCGCGCAACGGCCAGCGCTCGCCAGTGCAGCTCCTTGCGGTCCCCCGCGGCCCATGCCGCGGGCACGACGAGGACCTGGGCGCCGGCGTCGACCACGCGCCGGGCCGACTCCGGGAAGCGCAGGTCGTAGCACGTCAGCACCCCGAACCGCAGCCCGCCGACGTCCAGGACGAGCGGCGCGGCCTCGGGAGGTCCGGGCTCGAGGCGGTCCGACTCGCGCGTCCCGAACGCGTCGTACAGGTGCACCTTGCGGTAGACGCCGACCAGCTCGCCCGCCGGGTCGACCGCGACGACCGCGTTGACGGCACGCTGCGCCGATGCGCCCGGCAGCGTCGTCCCCGCGATCACCGCGACCCCCGTCCGTGCCGCCTGCGCACGCAGCGTCTCGACGAACGGCCCCGTGAGCGGCTCGGCGTGCTCGGGACCGACACCGTGGGGGTCGTAGGCCGAGGCGTACTCGGGCAGCACGAGCAGGTCCGCACGCTGGCGGGCGGCCGCCGCGAACGCATCGACCACCGACGCGCGGTTCGCGGCGCGGTCGGGCACCACCTGCAGCTGTCCGAGGGTGACGCGCACCGTCGTGACCTGCGCGTCGCCGGAGCTCACCGTGGCCCGGCCCCGGCGTCCCCGGCCCCGTCAGACCCGGCCTCGTCAGACCCGGCCCCGTCGTCCGCGGCCGGCGCAGGCGGCACGACACCCTCCTCGGCGCCCGGTGCGGAAGCGTCCGCCTCGTCCTGCTCCTCGCGCTGACGCGAGCGCCGGTCGACGATGCGCAGGTGGCGCGTGAGGGACAGGAACAACCCGATGAGGGCGACCGCGAGGACGAACGTCACGACGAACCCGGTGATCCCCGGGGAGCCGAGGCTCGTCGCCGCCGCCCCTGTCGCGGACGGCGACGGCGTCGGGGTCACGGCGACGACGAGCCCCGACACCCCGGCCAGCATTGCGGACACGGCGCTCATCGGACCACCTCGCGCAGCCCGGCGAACAGGTCGTCCTCGGGCAGCGTCGTCGGCACGCGTGACTCCGCGAGCTCGTACTCCTCGTGCGTCCAGACCTCGCGCTCGAGCTCGCGCGGCACCGCGAAGAAGAACCCGTCCGGGTCGATCTGCGTGGCGTGCGCGCGCAGGGCCTCGTCGCGGGCGTCGAACCAGTCGGCGCACTCGACGTGCGTCGTGACCTCACGCTCGGGCATCTCGCGGGCTGCCCGCGACTCGACCCACTCGCCGAACGGCGACTCGAGGCCGCGCTCGAGCAGCGCCTCGTGCACCGCGCGGATGCGCGCCATCGAGAAGCCGTGGTTGTAGTACAGCTTGAGCGGCGCCCAGGGCTCGCCCGCTCCCGGGTAGCGCGACGGATCACCCGCCGCGGCGAACGCCTCGACCGACACGTGATGGGTCATGACGTGATCCGGGTGCGGGTAGCCGCCCGTCGGGTCGTACGTCGTCACGACGTGCGGACGGAACTCCCGCATGACGGCCACGAGCGGCGCGGCCGCCTCCTCGAGCGGGACGAGCGCGAAGCAGCCGTCGGGCAGCGGTGGGAGCGGGTCGCCCTCCGGCAGGCCCGAGTCGACGAAGCCGAGCCAGCGGTGCTGCACGCCGAGCGCACGCGCGGACGCTGCCATCTCTCCGCGGCGGATCTCGCGCATCTGCTCGATCCCCCCGGTGACGGGCGGGTAGCTCGGGTTCAGCACGTCACCGCGCTCACCACCCGTGCAGGTCACGACGAGGACGTCGACCCCCTCGGACACGTACCTCGCCATCGACGCGGCGCCCTTGCTCGCCTCGTCGTCCGGGTGCGCGTGCACCGCCAACAGCCGCAGCCGCTCTCCGGTCACGTCAGGCCTCCTGTGGATCGAGACCGGGCACATCAGCACCCGGCACGAGAGACAATGAAACCGCACGCCAGGGCCGGACACCGCATGCACGCCCCCCGGGCACGGACGAGAGCTCGATCCGGGCCCGCCGGCCCGCCATACCCGAAGGACCCGCAGTACCCGAAGGACCCGCCGTACCCGAAGGAGCAGTCCCGTGAGCCAGCCGAGCGTGACCCAGCCGCCTGCTGGTCGTTACGGGCCCGACCGGGCGGCGCGGCGCCCGGCCTGGCTCGTCCCCGCTGCGGTCGTCGCGCTGATCGCGGCGGTCGTCATCGTCTGGCTCGGGGCGAGCGCCCTGCGCGACCCCGTCCAGTGGCAGGACGTCGGCTTCTCGATCGCCGGGCCCGAGCGCATCGACGTGACCTTCGAGGTGACCAAGGACCCCGCGGCGACCGTCCGGTGCGACGTCACGGCGTTGAGCCGGAGCTTCGCGGAGGTGGGCGTCGGGTCCGTCGAGCTCGGGCCGTCGGCCGACCGGGTCCAGCGCGTCACGGTCCCGGTCGCGACGGCGGAGCTTGCCGTCACGGGCACGGTCGACACGTGCGTGGTCGTCGCGGGCAGCTAGTAGCGAGCGAGGCCACCGCCACCACGGAACACCCCGGAAGAAGAACGGCCCCGGCGTCGTTCTGTCCGTGTTGTCCGTACTTGTCCATGCGGCAAAGGCCGTTCCGGTCACACAAGGGGGAGCATTTTGCTAGTCTTGTCGATTCAGCGCCGCCCCCGGCCCGGTGTGACCGCGAGGTCACCGGTCCGTGAGGGAACGGCGGCGTACCCGAGCACCGACCTCGCGTGACCGTGTGCGCATGGAGAGATGCGCGCCGATTGCTGTGAGCGTGATGTGAGCAAGGAAGGAGCGATCGTGAGCGAGACGACCCAGGTGACCTGGTTGACCCAGGAGGCCTTCGACAGGCTCAAGGACGAGCTGGCGCGACTCGAGGGCGAAGGACGCGCCGAGGTCACCGAGCGCATCGCGACGGCCCGCGACGAGGGCGACCTCAAGGAGAACGGCGGCTACCACGCAGCCCGCGAGGAGCAGGCCAAGCAGGAGGCCCGCATCCGCGAGCTCAAGGTGAAGCTGCGCAACGTCCAGGTCGGCGTGCCGCTCGACGACGGCGTCGTCGAGCCCGGCATGGTCGTGACGGCCACGGTCGCCGGTGAGGAGCTCGTGTTCCTGCTCGGCTCCCGCGAGATCGCCGGCTCGGCGGACATCGACGTGTTCTCCCCGACGTCCCCGCTCGGTGCCGCGATCAACGGGTGCACGGTCGGCGACACCGTGACGTACACGACGCCCACCGGCGCCGAGATCACGGTGGTGATCTCGGGCGCGAAGCCGTTCATCGGCTGACGACCCCCCGGTCCGACGCCGCGGCCACCCGCCGCAGCTTCCTGACGCCGCCTCCCGCCCACCCGGTGCGAGGCGGCGTCAGTCGTTGCGGGAGCCGGCGTCAGGCGTTCTGGACCCGGAACCCTGCGCCGCGCAGCTGCTCGAGCACCTGCGTGCAGTGCTCGGGGCCCTTCGTCTCGACCTGCACCTCGATCTCGACCTCGTCGATCGCGAGGTCGGTACCCGTGCGGACGTGCTGCACGTGCGCGACGTTGCCACCCGTGGCCGCCAGCGCCGCGAGCAGGCCGGCGAGCGCACCGGGGGCGTCGGTGATGACGACCCGCAGCTGGAGATACCGCCCCGCCGACGCGAGCCCGTGACGCACGACGCGCAGCAGCACGAGCGGGTCGATGTTGCCGCCGGACAGGACGGCCACGACCGGGCCGGCGAACGCACCTGGCGCCGCCATGAGCGCCGCGACCCCGGCCGCTCCCGACGGCTCGACGAGCAGCTTCGCGCGCTCGGCGACGAGGAGCAGCGCCCGGGAGAGGTCCTCCTCCCCCACCGTCCGGATCTCGCACCCGGTCTGCCGGATCACGTCGAACGGCACGACGCCGGGCATCCCGACGGCGATCCCGTCCGCCATCGTGTGCAGCTCCGTCGCACGCACCGGGTGCCCGGCAGCGAGTGACGGCGGGTAGGCGGCGGCCCGGGCCGCCTGCACGCCGATGACCTTCACGTCCGGGCGAAGCTCGGCGACGGTCGCCGCGATCCCCGCGGCGAGGCCGCCGCCACCCACCGGCACGAGGATGGTCGCGACGTCGGGCACCTGCTCGAGGATCTCGAGTGCGACGGTCCCCTGGCCGGCGACCACGTCGCGGTGGTCGTACGGGTGGATCAGCACGGCGCCGGTGCGCTCGGACTCGGCCAGGGCGGCGGCGAGGGCCTCGTCGACGCTCGTGCCGACGAGCCGCACCTCGGCGCCGTACTCGCGCGTGGCCGCGAGCTTGGGCAGCGCAGCGTCGACCGGCATGTAGACGACCGCGTCGATGCCGAGCAGCCGAGCGGCGAGCGCGACGCCCTGCGCGTGGTTGCCGGCGCTCGCGGCGACGACACCGCGGGCCCGCTCGGCCTGCGTCAGTCGAGCCATCCGCACGTACGCGCCGCGCAGCTTGAACGACCCGGCCCGCTGGAGGTTCTCGCACTTGAGCCAGACCTCGACGCCGGCGATCTGCGAGAGCGCACGCGAGTCCTGCACGGGCGTGCGGGTCGCGACGCCCTCGAGCAGGGCCGCGGCTGCCCGGACCTCAGTCAGCCAGCTCACGCGAGCTCCTCCTTCACGGCGGGGACCTGCCCGCGGATCTGCACGTGGTCCTCGTCGCCGAGGGCGGGGAACTTGTCGTGGCCGTGCAGGTAGAGCACGACGGTGTTGAGGACCGCCGCCACGGGCACCGCGAACAGCGCGCCGACGACGCCGGCCACGAGGGAGCCCGTGGCCACGACGAGCAGGACCGCGACGGGGTGCATCGACACGGCGTGCCCCATGAGGAACGGCTGCAGGACGTGGCCCTCGAGCTGCTGGACGGCCAGCACCACGATGAGCATGAAGACGGCCGCCGCGGGTCCCTGTGCGACGAGCGCGACGAGGATCGCGATCGAACCGGTCAGGACGGCACCCACGATCGGGATGAACGACCCGACGAACACGATGATGCCCAGCGGGAGCGCGAGCGGGACGCGAAGGACCGCGGCCCCGACGCCGATCCCGACCGCGTCGACGAACGCGACGAGGATCTGGGTGCGCGTGTACGCGCCCAGCGTGACGAGCGCCCGACGCCCCGCCTGGTGGACGGGCTCACGCGCGGCCAACGGGAGCAGACCGGCGACCCAGGCCCAGATCGCGCGACCGTCGAGCAGGAAGAAGAACGTGCAGAAGATCGCGATGAGCGTCCCGGCCGCGACGTGCCCGACGGTCGTCGTGACCGACAGCGCCCCCGTGACGAGACCGCCGCTGTCCTTGCTGATCGACGACCCGATCCGGCTGACGTAGTCGTCGACCTGCGCTGCCGACAGGTGCAGCGGGCCCTGCGCGAGCCAGGCCGTCACCTTACCTATGCCCTCGCCGGCCTCCTGCCACAGCTCGGTGATCCCGCTCGCGATCGAGCTGCCCGCGAGCCCGATCAGCAGCCCGACCACGGCGAGCAGGGACAGCAGGGCCACCCCTGACGCTGCCGCGCGAGGGAGGCGGGCGCGGCGCTGCAGCCACCTGACGACGGGTGTGAGCACGATCGTGACGAGCAGCGCGATCGCGACGGGCACGATGACCGTCTTGAGCACCGCGATCACCCAGAACAGCACCGCCACGGCCGCGGCCATCAGCAGCAGCCGCCACGACCACGCAGCCGAGACCCGGACGGGACGGGGGACCGCCGTCGTGACGTCGTCCGTCATGCGAGGGCGCCGGCGAGGTCGGCGATCAGGTCGGCGACGTCCTCGATGCCGACCGACAGCCGGACGAGGTCGTCGGGCACCTCGAGCGCGGTCCCGGCGACCGAGCCGTGCGTCATCCGCGCGGGGTGCTCGATGAGTGACTCGACGCCGCCGAGCGACTCGGCGAGCGTGAAGACGCGGGTCGCGGCGCAGACCGCGAGCGCGCTGTCCACGCTGCCGGTCCGGAACGAGATCATGCCGCCGAACCCGCGCTGCTGGCGCGCCGCGAGCTCGTGGCCGGGGTGGGACTCGAGGCCGGGGTAGATCACCTGCGTCACGCGCGGGTGGCCCGCGAGGAACTCCGCGACCGCCGCGGCGTTGGCGCAGTGCCGGTCCATGCGCACCGCGAGGGTCTTGAGGCCGCGCAGCGTGAGCCACGCGTCGAACGGGCCGGCGACCGCCCCGGACGAGTTCTGGTGGAACCGCACGGCGTCCGCGAGCGACGTCCCACCGGTCGGTCCGTCGAGTCCGACGGGCAGCTGCGCGCCGTCCGCGACGACGAGCGCGCCGCCCACGACGTCGCTGTGACCGCCGATGTACTTGGTCGTCGAGTGCACCACGACGTCGGCGCCGAGCGCGATCGGCTGCTGCAGGTACGGCGTCGCGAACGTGTTGTCGACCGCGAGGACTGCTCCGGCCGAGCGCGCGTGGGCGGCGATCGCGCCGATGTCGGCGATGGTGAGCATCGGGTTCGTGGGCGTCTCGACCCACACGAGCTTGGTCCGGCCGGGCTGGATCGCGTCGAGCACGGCATCGGTGTTCGTGAGGTCGACCGGCGTGTGCTCGATCCCCCACGGCCCGAACACGCGCGCGATCAGCCGGTACGTGCCGCCGTACGCGTCGTTGGGCACGACGACGTGGTCGCCGGGCCGCAGCGTCGCGCGCAGCAGCGTGTCCTCGGCCGCGAGGCCCGAGGCGAACGCGAACCCCGCGGCGCCACCCTCGGCCGCACGCAGGGCCTCCTCGAGCGCGGCGCGCGTCGGGTTGCCCGAGCGCGAGTACTCGTACCCGCCGCGCAGCCCGCCGACGCCGTCCTGCTTGTAGGTCGACACCTGGTAGATGGGCGGCACGACGGCGCCCGTTCCGGCGTCCGGGTCCTGACCGGCGTGGATCGCGCGCGTCGAGAACCCCGCCTCGGACCAGTCGTGGGAGCCGGGCAGATCAGGAGACGTAGTCACGTGCACAGGCTATGCGTCCGCCGGTCCGATGCGGGAACAGGGCGCACCCGCCCGCTGTTCCTCCTGCGTCGAGCAGGGACGCGTCCGGGTCCGTCGGGCGTGCGCGTGCGCGTCGAGAGGTGGTGTCCTGTGGCGGGCTGGCTGTTCGGATCTGCACTGAAGTCGACGATGGTGACGCCCGAGCGCGCCCTGCGCGGTCGCGACGGCTACCCGTACTCCGTCCCGACGACGCACGCCGTCCTCGGGACCCCGCTGCGTGGACCGTGGCCCGAGGGCACGCAGGTGATCTACCTCGCGCTGGGCTGCTTCTGGGGCGCCGAGAAGGAGATGTGGCAGCTGCCCGGGGTCGTCACGACCGCGGTCGGCTACCAGGGCGGCCTCACGCCCTACCCGACGTACGACGAGACGTGCACGGGCATGACCGGGCACGCCGAGACCGTCCTGGTCGCCTACGACCCGACGGTGCTGCCCACGGCCGAGCTGCTGCGCACGTTCTGGACGCTGCACGACCCGACGCAGGGGTTCCGGCAGGGCAACGACGTGGGCACGCAGTACCGCTCCGCGATCTTCACGACGACGCCCGAGCAGGCCGAGGCGGCGGCGGCGACGCGCGCGCTCTACGCCCCCGAGCTCGCCCGCAACGGCTACGGCGAGATCACGACCGAGATCCGCCCCGCCGCGGAGGCCGGGCCGTTCTACTACGCCGAGGAGTACCACCAGCAGTACCTGCACAAGGTCCCGAACGGGTACTGCCCGGTGCACTCGACGGGCGTGGCCTGCCCGGTCGACTGAGGAGCTCAACCGACGGCGTCGAGGTACGCCCAGCGCCCGTGGTCGCGCACGAACCGGCTCACCTCGTGCTGGCTGCCGGCGCCGTCGCCCGAGCGGAAGAAGGCGCGGAACTCGACGGTGCCCGTCGTGTCGCCCGGGCCGCCGAGCGACCCGCCGAGGACGTCGAGCCGGTACCAGCGGACGTCGTCGTCGAGCGCCAGGGTGCCGGGCCGCGTGCTGGGGTGCCACGTCCGCAGCAGGTACGCGGCGTCGCCGACCGCGAAGGCGCTGTAGCGCGAGCGCATCAGGCGCTCGGCGGTCGCCGGTGCCTCGTCGCCGCGGTGGAGCGCCCCGCAGCACTCGTCGTAGGCCTGTCCGCTCAGGCAGGGGCAGCGAGTCGAGGACACGGGCCCAGTATCGGCCCTAGCCTGGCGAGATGAGCCGACGCGACGAGCATCGGGCGGCGCTGCAGTCGCTCAGCCCGGACGAGGTCCCGGGCTACCTGACGGCCCACTCGGGGCTCCCGGGACCGCGTGGCAACCTCGAGCTGCTCGACGCCTTCGGGGACGTGGGCGACGCAGGCCTCGTGCGACGGCTCGCGACGGACCCGGACGAGTACCTGCGGTGCTGCGGCATCGTCGGCCTCGGGCGCCTGCTCACCCAGGGTGCTGCCGAGCTCGGCGGCGAGCTGCGCGAGCATGCGTGCGATCCCTCGTGGCGGGCCCGGGAGGCGGTCGCGATCGCGTTGCAGCGCCTCGGCGACGCCGACCGGGCACGGCTGCGGGCGATCGTGGCCGACTGGGCCGCGGACGAGCGGCCGCTGGTCCGACGCGCGGCGATCGCGGCGATCTGCGAGCCGCGCCTCCTGACGGACCCGACGACTGCGGCCGCAGCGCTCGAGGCGTGCGCGACGGCGACGGCGGGGCTGCTGGCTGTGCCCGCGGACGAGCGTCGTCACACCGACGTGCGGACGCTGCGGCAGGCCCTCGGATACTGCTGGAGCGTCGCGGTCGCGGCCGAGCCGGCCGGCGGGCTCGCGGCGTTCGCGACGCTGCGCGGACAGACCGACCCCGACGTCGTGTGGATCGTCCGGGAGAACCTGCGCAAGGTGCGCCTGCGCCGAGTTCTCGACGACGCTCCCGGCGACGTGCTCGGCGACTGAGGTCGAGCGTGGCTGCTCAGCGCGCCGCGTCGAGCCCTGCGTCGATGAAGCCCAGCGTCGCCGTCGTCGTCTCGTCCAGGTCACGTCCGTGGTCGACGAGCTGCACGGCCGCGGAGATGGCGCCGAACACGATCCCGGTGACCACCTCGGTGTCGCGTACCCCGAAGGCGTCGACCGCTGACCGCAGCGGGGCGACCAGCTCGTCATGCAGCTCGCGGACGCGGGCGACGCACTCGGGCGGCAGGTCGGAGAGCGTCAGCTGGTGGAACGGGCTGTGGTCCCGGGCGGCGAGGCGCAGCGCGTCGCGCACGTACGCATGGATGTGGGACCTGGGGTCGCCCGCCTGCTCGACGCCGGCCGCGAGGGCCGCGCTCGAGTCGGTGAACGTGGCCTCGACCGCGGCGGCCAGCAGCGCGCCGGTCGACGGGAAGTACTGGTAGACGCTCGTGCGGGCCAGACCGGACCGGCCCGCGACCGCCGCAGGAGTGACCGCAGACGCGCCCGCGGTCCCGAGCAGGTCGCGTGCGGCCGCGATGATGGCGTCGCGGCGCATGACGTGGTGCTCGGCCACGGTCGGTGCGTCGATGCGGGGCATGGGGTCCATTGTCACGCACGTCCGGTCGACTGACTAGTTCCCGACGGTTGTGTCGGGATGTTACCGTCAGTTGTGTCGGGTACCTGCCCCGGCCACTCAGCGCTCCGGGCCACCGAGGAGACGCACCATGACCGCTGCCGCACCGATCCCCCGCCGTCACTGGCTCGCGATGGGGACGCTCGCGCTCGGGGTCTCGCTGGTCATCATGGACGCCACGATCGTCAACGTCGCGCTCCCGGTCGTCATCGAGGACCTCGGGCTCGACTCGTCGGGCGCCCAGTGGATGAACGCCATCTACTCACTGGTGTTCGCCTCCCTCATGCTCACGGTCGGCCGGTTCGGCGACCTCTACGGCCGCAAGCGGTTGTTCACCGCCGGGCTCGTCCTGTTCATGGCGGCGAGCCTGTTCGCGGGTGCCTCGGTCAACCCCGCGATGCTCATCGGCTCTCGCCTGGTCCAGGGTCTGGGTGCCGCCATGGTCCTGCCGAGTACGCTCTCGACCCTCAACGCGATGTTCCAGGGCCGCGAGCGCGGTATCGCGTTCGCGATCTGGGGCTCGACGATCGGCGGCATGGCCGCGGTCGGCCCGCTCCTCGGCGGCTGGCTCGCGACCGACGTCAGCTGGCGCTGGGCGTTCTGGCTCAACATCCCGTTCGGTCTGCTCGCGCTCGTCGGCATCGCGCGGTACATCGACGAGACCCGTGACACGACGCTGCGCCGCGGCGCCGACGTGCCCGGCGTGCTCCTGTCGAGCCTCGGGCTCGCCGGCATCGTGTTCGGGCTGATCGAGGGCCAGTACTACGGGTGGTGGCAGCAGGACTCGGGCACGGCCTCACCGGTCCCGTTCGCGCTCATCGGCGGCGTGGGGCTCGTCGCGGCGTTCGTCGTCGTCGAGCGGCGGCGCGTCCTCACCGGCAAGGTCGCCCTCGTCGACCTCGGGCTGCTGCGGATCCGCTCGTTCCGGTTCGGCATCATCGCCGCGCTCATCGTGGCGCTCGGTGAGTTCGGCCTGCTGTTCACCCTGCCGCTCCTGCTGCAGGGCGCGCTCGGCTACTCGGCGCTCGGCACGGGCTTCCTCGTGCTGTGGCTCGCGGTCGGCACGTTCCTCGTCTCGGGGGCGACCCCGCAGCTCACCGCGCGGATCGGTCAGCGGGCCGTGGTGCGCGTCGGCCTGGGGCTCGAGACCGTCGCGATCGCCGGTCTGGCACTCACCCTCAGCACGGCCGTGCCCGGCGTCGTCATCGGCGGGTGGCTGTTCGTGTACGGCGTCGGCGTCGGCATGGCGACCGCGCAGCTCACGAGCGTCATCCTCGTCGAGGTGCCGCTGGCCGAGAGCGGGCAGGCGTCGGGCTTCCAGACCACCGTCCGCCAGCTCGGGTCCGCGCTGGGCGTCGCGCTGCGGTGGACGCCGAGCAGGCGCTCGTGCACGCCAGCAAGATCACGACGGGTATCGCCGCGGGCGTCCTCGCGATCGGCCTGGCCGCGACGCTCGCGCTCCCGCCGCTCCCGCCGCTCCCCGCCGACGCCGCACCGCTCCCCCGCACACCCCGCGACCGCCGCAGGTCCCGCGCGACCGCCCAGCCCTGACCAGCCAACGCCCCGCGAGACTGCACCGATGGCTGGCTCAGGAGCCCGCGGACCGGCCATCGGTGCAGTCTCGGCGGGTTGGGCGGGCTAGGGCGCGGGGGCGGTTCGGGTCTGCGGGCTCGCGGGTTCGCAGATCACGACCGGGATCTGGCGCGGGGTCTTCTCCTGGTAGCGCGCGTAGCCCGGGTTGTTCTTGACGACCGCCGCCCACAGGACGTCCCGCTCGGGGCCGACCGCCACGCGGGTGAGCATGGGCACGGCGCGTCGTCCGCGCTGGACGACGACCTCGGGGTGCGCGGTCAGGTTGAGGTACCACGCGGGGTGGCCCGGTGCGCCGCCGTCCGAGGCCACGAGCACGACGGACGACCCGACGGGTGTCGCGGCGAGCGGGACGGTGCGCGGCGCCCCGGTGCGGCGGCCCGTCGTCGTGAGCAGGACCTGCTCGAGGTGGCCCAGCCGGCCGAGCACGCGCCCGCCGGTCCACCGGTAGACACGCGCGTGGGCGTGGGTGGCGAGGTGCATCAGGCGTCGGGCGAGTCCCATCCGAGCAACCTACGCTCGGGCGCCCTGGCGTGCGCACGCCAGGGACCACGCTCCGGGCCGGGCACGACGAAGGGTCGCGACGAGATTCGTCGCGACCCTTCGCGCATGCGGTCGTGCGAAGCTCAGCCGACGCCGACGATGTCGACGACGAACACGAGCGTGTCGCCGCCCTTGATGCCGGCGGCAGGGACACCGCGGTCGCCGTAGCCCAGGTGCGACGGGATCGAGAGCAGCACGCGCGAGCCGATCTGCTGGCCGACGAGACCCTCGTCCCACCCGGCGATGACCGACCCGACACCGATCGGGAAGTTGATCGACGAGCCGCGGTCGTAGGAGTTGTCGAACACGTGGCCGGCCCAGGTCTGGCCGAGGTAGTGCACGACGAGGTCGTCACCGGCCTCGACGAGGTCGCCGTCGCCGCGGCTGAGCACGAGCACCTCGAGCTCGGCCGGCGCGGCCGCGTCCGGGAACGTCAGGGTGGGCTTCTCGCCGAACGAGCCGGTGGCCTCGGGGAGCTGTGCGGTCATGGGGATGTCTCCTCGGATCGTTGTCAGTACCGGACCATCCTGCCTGAGCCGGGTCGCGGAGCGCGCCTCGAGACCTTGACCGCTCTAGCTAATGGCATTAGCTTTGGCGCATGGACACCATCGACCTGCTCCGAGAAAGTCGGTACCTCACCCGGCCCGAGGGCCGCATCGCCTACGCCGTCGCAGGTGACGGACCACTCGTCGTCCTCGTCCCCGGCATGGGCGACCTCCGCTCGACCTGGCGCGAGCTCGTCGGGCCGCTCAACGGCGCGGGGTACCGCGTCGCCGCGCTCGACCTGCGCGGGCACGGCGGCTCCGACACGACCTTCACCGAGCACGGCGACGTCGTCACGGCCCAGGACCTGCTCGCGCTGATCGAGCACCTCGGCGGCCCGGCCGTCGTGATCGGGAACTCGATGGGCACGAGCGCCGCGGCGTGGGCCGCGTCCGAGCGGCCGGAGCTCGTCAGCGGCCTCGTGCTCGTCTCGCCCATGCTGCGCGAGCCCGGTGCCTCGAGCCGGCTGCGCCCGCTCATCCACCTCCTGTACCGCGTGCTCTTCGCCCGCCCCTGGGGTGTCGCGGTCTGGGCCACCTACTACCGCACGGTCCTGAACAAGGGCGCGAAGGCCCCGTGGCTCGACGAGCACGTGCGGGCCCTCCGCGCGAGCATGCGTCGACCCGGCGGGCTGCGGTCGTTCCGGGAGCTCACGCTCGCGCTCGACCACTCGGTCGCCGAGGTACGGCTCGGCGAGGTCCACGCGCCGGCGCTCGTCGTCGTCGGCGCGCTCGACCCGGACTACCCCGACCCCGCGGCCGAGCTCGACTGGACCACGACAGCCCTGGACGCCCAGGGGGTGCTGCTGCCGGGCGTCGCGCACTACGCGCAGCACCAGGCCCCCGAGGTCACCGTCCCGGCGACGCTCACGTTCCTCGCGGGACTCCCGCGCACCGAGACCTCCTGGGTCGCACCGGCGCCGCACGGTGCCTAGGGCCGGGCTGACGACCGACGTCGTCGTGTCCCTCGCGCTCGACGTCGTCGACGCCGGCGGTCCGCGCGGCTTCGAGGACCTGACCCTCGCCGCGGTCGCGGCCCGCGCCGGCGTGGCCGTGCCGAGCCTCTACAAGCACGTCGGCGGACTGTCAGCCCTGCGGCTCGAGGTCGCGCGCCTCTGCGTCGACGACCTCACGGCGGCACTCGCCGACGCGGGTCGCGGCCTCGCCGGAGCGCCGGCAGTCCGCGCGATCATGCACGCCACGCGCGCCTTCGCCCACGCCCAACCGGGCCGCTACCAGGCCACGCAGGGCGCCTGGGCGCAGGATCCGACGGCGACGGCCGTGCAGGCCGCGGGGGCCCGGACCGTCGCCGTCATCGCCGACGCCGTCACGACCCTCGGCGTCGACCCGGCGCGCACGATCGACGCGGTGCGCGCGTTCCGGTCGACCCTGCACGGCTTCGTCACGCTCGAGCTGGCCGGCGGCTTCGGCATGCCCCGCGACGTCGACGAGAGCTTCGCCTATGCGGTCGAGCTGCTCGTCACGGCTCTGCCCGCACGCCTCACTCCGTGAGCGCGACCCGCGGTGCGAGCCAGGCCAGCTGACGGACGAACTGGTAGCCCTGGCCGCCCTCGTGCTGGTTGAACGGGTAGACCTCGATCTCCTTGTCCGTGACGCCCGCGAGCTCGCCGTAGCGGTTGTAGGCCGCGAAGACCGTCGAGGGCGGGCAGGTGCCGTCCATGAGGGCGGTCGAGAACAGCGCCGGAGCGGTCGCGCGCCGCGCGAAGTGCACGCCGTCGAGGTACGAGAGCGTGCGGAAGACCCGCTCCTCGCTGCCCCGGTGCACCGACAGGTACGTCGTGATCTCGCCGTACGGGAACGAGTCCGTGATCTCGACGGCCCGGCGGTAGTGGCACAGGAACGGCACGTCGGGCATGACCGCGACGAGCCCGTCGACCAGCCCGCCGACCGCGAGCGCGAGGCCCCCGCCCTGGCTGGTCCCGGTGATCGTGACCCGCGCAGGATCGACGCCCGGCAGAGACCGCACGGCCTCGACCGCGCGCACGCCGTCGGTGATGACCCGGCGGTAGAAGTGGTCGGCCGGGTCCTCGATGCCGCGCGTCATGTAGCCGGACGACGCGGGTCCGCTGCCCCCCGGGTCAGCGGTGTGACCGCCTGTGCCCCACCCGGAGCCCTGGCCGCGCGTGTCCATGAGCAGGTGCACGTACCCGGCGGACGCCCAGCCGAGGTGCTCGTGCGCGAACCCTCGCCCCCCGCCGTACCCGATGAACTCCACGACCGCCGGCAGCGGCCCGGTCACGCCCGCGGGGCGGGTCAGCCACGCGTGGATCGGGTGCCCGCCGAAGCCCGCGAACGTGAGGTCGGCCGTCTCGACGAGCGTCAGGCCCTCGTCGACCGGGACGACCGACACGTTCAGGTCGAAGGTGCGGGCCTCGGCCAGGGTCGCGTCCCAGAATGCGTCGAGATCGGACGGCTCGTCGAGCTCGGGGCGGTAGGTGGTGAGCTCGGCGAGGGGCAGGTCGAACAGGGCCATCGTGTTCCTTCTCGGGTGCAGGGTGGGTTGGGTGGGGGCGAGGTTCTGGGCCGGTAGGGACGGGTACGGCGAAAGCTCAGCGGGCCAGGAAGCCCAGGAGGTCGTGCCGGGTGAGGACGCCGACGGGGTTGCCGTCGTCGACCACCATGAGCGCGTCCGACTCCTGCAGGGCCGCGCGGGCCGCCTCGACGCTCTCGCCCGAGCCGATGAGCGGCAGCGGCGGCGACATGTGCCGGTCGATGCGGTCCGCGAGCGCCGCGGCCCCCGAGAACACCGCGTCGAGGAGCACGCGCTCGCTGACCGAGCCGGCGACCTCGCCGATCATGACGGGCGGCTCGGCGACGACGACCGGCATCTGGGAGACGCCGTACTCGCGCAGGATCTCGATCGCGTCGCGGACCGACTCGTTCGGGTGCGTGTGCACGAGCGTCGGCAGCTCTCCGCTCTTGCCGCGCAGCACGTCGGCGACCGACGCCCCCTCCTCGGCCGCCAGGAACCCGTACGAGCGCATCCAGGAGTCGTTGAAGATCTTCGACAGGTAGCCGCGGCCCCCGTCGGGCAGCAGGACCACGATCACGGCCTGCTCGGCGGCCGCAGGGTCCTCGTCCTCGAGCCGCTGCGCGAGCCGGAGCGCCGCGACGACCGCCATGCCGCACGAGCCTCCGACGAGCAGGCCCTCCTCGCGCGCGAGCCGGCGGGTCATCGCGAACGAGTCGGCGTCGGAGACCGCGAGGATCTCGTCGGGCACCGACGGGTCGTACGCCGCGGGCCAGAAGTCCTCCCCGACGCCCTCGACGAGGTACGGACGGCCGTCACCACCTGAGTACACCGAGCCGGCCGGGTCCGCGCCGACGACGACGACGCGCCCGCCGCGCTCCGCGGGACGAGCGGCCGAGGCGTCCTTCAGGAACCGTCCCGTGCCCGTGATGGTGCCGCCCGTGCCGACCCCGGCGACGAGGTGCGTGACGAGCCCGTCGGTGTCGGCCCAGATCTCCGGACCTGTCGTCTCGTAGTGGCTCGCTGGGCCGTTCGGGTTCGCGTACTGGTTCGGCTTCCAGGCGCCCTCGATCTCGCGCGCGAGCCGGTCGGAGACCGCGTAGTACGAGTCGGGGTGGTCCGGCGGGACGGCGGTCGGGGTGACGACGACCTCGGCGCCGTACGCGCGCAGCACGTCACGCTTGTCCTGGCTGACCTTGTCGGGGCAGACGAACACGCAGCGGTAACCCTTGCGCTGCGCGACGAGCGCGAGCCCGACGCCGGTGTTGCCGCTCGTCGGCTCCACGATCGTGCCGCCGGGACGCAGCTCACCGCTCGCCTCGGCCGCCTCGATCATCTTGAGCGCGATCCGGTCCTTGATCGAGCCGCCGGGGTTGAGGTACTCGACCTTGGCGAGGACCGTCGCCGACAGCCCGGCCGTGACCGACGAGAGCTTGACGAGCGGCGTGTTCCCGACGAGGTCCGAGATGTGCTGCGCGTACTTCACGATGCGGGTGCTCCCAGGCGACGACGACGGGCGGTGACGGACGGGCGTGCCGACGTGCCCAGACGCACGACCGCCCGGGTGCGATCATCGCACCCGGGCGGTCGGCACCGCTGACCGTCAGCCCTCCGTGGGCCGACGGTCGGGCGTCAGTTCCTGCCGCTGAACATCGCCGCGAGGCGCAGCAGCTCGAGGTAGAGCCACACGAGCGTCACGATGAGGCCGAACGCCGCCGACCACGCGAACTTGGCGGGCACGCCCTGCTCGACGCCGCGCTTGATGGAGTCGAAGTCGACGATGAGCGACGCAGCGGCGAGCCCGACCGCGACGAGCCCGACGACGACCCCCAGCAGGCCGCCCCGCAGCGGGCCGAAGGCACCGGCGCTGGGCAGCACGAACGACAGGACGAAGTTGAGCAGCGAGAACACCAGGTAGCCGCCCATGGCGATGAGCAGGAACTTCGTGAACTTCGGGGTCACGCGGACGCGGCCCGAGCGGAACAGGAAGAGCGCGACGCCGAAGACCGAGAAGGTCGCGAGGACTGCCTGCGGGACGACGCCGGGGCGGAACGCCTGGGCGTAGAACGCGCTGATGCCGCCGAGGAACACCCCCTGCGCGACCACGTACGCCGTGATCAGCGCGGGGCTCGGGCTCTTCTTGAACGCGTTGACCAGGCCGAGGCCCAGCCCGACGATCGCGCCAAGGATCCACAGACCCGGCGCGAGCTGCCACGTCGCCGCGGCCACGACGACGAGCAGCGCGAGCAGGCCACCCGTCTTGACGATGACGTCGTCGTACGTGAGCCGGCCCGTGTCGCGCGTCGTTGCCGTCGGTCCGCCGTACATCTGCTCGAGCGTCACGGCATCGATGGTCGGGGCACCCGCGGTGCCCGCCTGCGGGTAGCCGCGCAGCACGGTGGCCTGGGGACCGGTGCCCTGCGTGCGGCGCTGCTTGCGCGGGTCGCCGAAGATGACGCTGTTGTCGAAGACTGGGTTGCTCATGGGTGCTCCTGTCGGGGCGATCGGGGAAGGTCCCGGCACCGTCGTCGACGGCTTGCCTCACCCAGGCCAACGTGGTCGGCCCGGGGATCGTTCCCGATGGTGGCCTCGGACGACGAAGACCAGGGGTCTCTTAGGGTCGGCCTCAGGGTCGGGGCCCGGGTCGTCGTCCTTGCGGCGTACGCGGACGCCTCGCACAGATCCACCCGTGGGGCGTTCCCGGTGTCACAGCGGGGGCCTAGGTTCATACCTGTCCACCCCAGCCCACCTGAGGACCGCACCATGATCGAGGCCACCAACCTCACCAAGAAGTACGGGCAGAAGGTCGCCGTCGACGGCGTCTCTTTCACCGTGCAGCCAGGCAAGGTCACGGGCTTCCTGGGCCCCAACGGCGCAGGCAAGTCCACCACGATGCGCATGATCGTCGGGCTCGACCGCCCGACGCACGGCCACGTCACCGTCAACGGCCGGCCCTACGCCCAGCACCGCTCACCCCTCACCGAGGTCGGCGCCCTGCTCGAGGCCAAGGCGGTCCACACGGGCCGCTCGGCGACCAACCACCTGCGGGCCGTCGCGGCGACGCACGGCATCGAGCGCAAGCGTGTCGACGAGGTCATCGAGATGACCGGTCTGCAGACCGTCGCCCGCAAGCGGGTCGGTGGCTTCTCCCTCGGCATGGGTCAGCGGCTCGGCATCGCGGTCGCGCTGCTCGGCGACCCCCGGACGCTCATCCTCGACGAGCCGGTCAACGGTCTCGACCCCGAGGGCGTGCTCTGGGTCCGCACGCTGGTGCGCTACCTCGCATCGGAGGGCCGCACGGTCTTCATCTCGTCGCACCTCATGAGCGAGATGGCCCTCACGGCCGACAACGTCATCGTCATCGGTCGCGGCCGCATCATCGCCGACGCCTCGGTCACCGACATCGTGGCCCGGTCCGCCGGCACGACGGTCGTCGTGCGCAGCCCGCAGGCGACCCAGCTCGTCGAGCTCATGCGCGGCCCGGCCGTCACCGTCACGTCGAGCGAGCCCGGCCTGCTCGAGATCACCGGCACGACCGCGGAGGCGATCGGCGAGGCCGCAGCGGCCGCGCAGATCGTGCTGCACGAGCTCACGCCGGTCAAGGGGTCGCTCGAGGACGCGTACATGTCCCTGACCGCCGACTCGATCGAGTACCACTCCACGTCCGCCGCCGAGCACCCGTTGGCTGCGGCCGGCACCGTCCCCCAGGAGCAGGCACGATGAGCACCCTCACGACCCCCTCGGCGACCTCCTCGGCCTCGGCCACCCAGGCGAGCGTCAGCCCGTACCACGTGACCTTCCCGAACGTCCTGCGCTCGGAGTGGATCAAGTTCTGGACCCTGCGCTCGACGATATGGACGATCGGGTCCGCCATCGTCGTGATGGCCGGGTTCGGCTTCCTGACCGTGTTCTTCACGGCACAGGCGATCTCCCAGAACATCGGCGAGGACCGGGGCGGTCCGCCCGCGGGCATCATCCACGACCCGTCGATCATCCTCGTGGGGTCGATCATGGCGCAGCTCGCCGTGGCCGTCCTGGGCGTCCTGGTCATCACGGGCGAGTACTCGACCGGGATGATCCGCTCGACGCTGACGGCCGTCCCGAAGCGGCTGCCCGCGCTGTGGGCCAAGGCGATCGTGCTCACGGTCGTCACCGCGTTGACCGCGGTCGTCGCGATCGCCCTCTCCTGGGCCGTCACGCTGCCGACCATGCGAGCCAACGACGCCGCGCTCGACCTCGGCGACGCCGAGACCCAGCGCATCCTGTTGGGCGGGGTGCTCTACCTGGTCGGCATCGCGCTGCTCGCCTTCGCGATCGGCGCCCTGCTGCGGCACTCCGCGGCCGCCCTCGCCACCGTCCTCGGGCTGCTCCTCGTCGTCGAGAACGTCTTCGCGGCGATCCCGGCGACGTTCTTCCGGACGGTCAGCCCGTTCCTCCCGTCGACCGCCGGCCAGCGGATCACGTCCACCCAGGCGTCGATCGACCAGGCGCGTGAGGTCGCCACGGCGGCCGGCAGGACGGCAGCCATCCTCGACCCCTGGCAGGGCTACGGCGTCATGATGCTGTGGGTCGTCGTGCTGCTGGCCCTCGCTGCCGTGCTGCTGCGTCGGAGGGACGCCTGAGCGACACGGCGCCACCAGGAGCGCCGGACCGGGTCAGCCCCGGTCCGGCGCTCCCTGCCGTGCGTCCCCTGCCGCCTGCACCCACGGCGTTCAGCGAGCAGGACGCGCGCCGGCTCGGCCCGCTGCGCCTGTGGCTGTGGCGGCACCCGGTCACGATGGACTGGATCGTCGCGCTGCTGTTCGGCGTCCCGGGGGTGATCGGGCTCGCTGTCTCGCGACCCCTGCACCTGCAGCTTCTCCCCGTGGTTGTCGCGACGACGGCCGCCCTCCTTGCCCGACGCCGGGCGCCCCTGGTCGTGCTGGCGTCGGTGACGGCGCTCGCCCTGGTCGCGGTGGCGCTCGGGTCGACCGGGAACGGGTTCGACTTCGCGATCGCCTGCGCGGTCTACGCGGTCGCGACGAACCGGCCCGCACGGGCCACGTGGACCGGGGTGCTCACCGCGACGACGGTGATGGCCGTCGCGATCGTGGTGCGAGCGGGGACCGCGAACACGACCGAACAGCTCTCGAACCTCCTCTTCCTCGTGCTCGTGGCACTTGCGATCGGCATGAACACCCGCAGCCGGCGCGCCCACGTGGCCCAGCTCGTCGAGCGTGCCAACGCGCTCGCACGCGAGACCGAGCAGCGCGCGCAGCTCGCCACGGCGGAGGAGCGGGCGCGGATCGCCCGCGAGATGCACGACGTCGTCGCGCACAGCCTGTCCGTCATGATCGCGCTCGCCGACGGCGCCGGGGCCGCGATCGACCGTTCCCCTGACTCCGCGCGCGCCGCGGTCGACCGGGTCGCGGAGACCGGTCGGGCTGCGCTGGCCGACATGCGCCGCGTCCTGGGTGTGCTCAGCGACGGCGACGCGACGTTCTCACCGCCGCCGGGCGGCCCGGACCTCGACCGCCTCGTGCAGTCGTACCGTTCCGCGGGTCTGCCCGTGACCCTGACCGTCTCGGGGGCGTCGCTGCCGGCGGACGTCGGCCTGCAGCTCAGCGTGTACCGCATCGTGCAGGAGTCGCTCACGAACGCGTTGCGGCACTCGAGCCGTTCCGGACCGGTCACGGTCGAGGTCGCGCGCGAGCCCGGCGGAGTCGGCATCGTCGTCGCGTCGCCGCTCGCCGCGCCGGCGAACCGGCCGCCCCGACCCGGCGGTCGCGGCATCATCGGCATGCGCGAGCGCGCAGCGATCTACGGTGGCTCCGTGGACGCCGGGCCGTCCGCGGGGAGCTGGCGCGTGCGGGCCGACCTGCACTGGGACGAGGAGGACACGTGAGCGAGGTGGCTGCGGCACGGACGAGGGTGCTGCTCGTCGACGACCAGGCGCTGCTGCGCATGGGGTTCCGCCTCGTCCTGCAGGCGGAGGACGACCTCGAGGTGGTCGGCGAGGCGGCCGACGGCGCCGAAGGTGTGCGGCTGGCGGCCGAGCTCGCGCCCGACGTCGTCCTCATGGACGTGCGGATGCCCGGCCTGAACGGGATCGACGCGACCGAGCAGATCGTCGCGTCGGGCTCGGGGGCGCGTGTGCTCATCCTGACGACGTTCGACCTCGACGAGTACGCGTTCGCCGCGCTCCGGGTCGGCGCGAGCGGGTTCCTCCTCAAGGACGCCCGGCCCGCCGAGCTCGTCGGCGCGATCCGGGCCGTCGCGACGGGCGACGCCGTCGTCTCCCCGCGGGTGACCCGTCGCATGCTCGAGCTGTTCTCGGGGAGCCTGCCCGCGGCCGGCGAACCCGCACCGGGCGGGCTCGACCCACGCATCGCGCAGCTCACGCCCCGCGAGGTGGAGGTCCTGCTCGCGGTCGCCGAGGGGCTGTCGAACTGCGAGATCGCCCAGCGCTTCGTGCTCTCGGAGGCCACCGTCAAGACGCACGTCGGGCGCATCCTGGCCAAGCTCGGCGTCCGTGACCGGGTGCAGGCGGTCGTGCTCGCCTACGAGACCGGGCTCGTCGGGAGCTGAGCCGGTCAGGCGCCGGTGAGCGCCTCAGCCGGGACGTCGGCTGCTGCGGCTGCGTCGACCGCGGCGCGTGCCACCGCGGCGTCGGCCCGCGCCGACACCCCTCGCCGCGACCACACGACGTGCTCGCCGAGCTCGGCCGCCATCGCCGACCCCTTCCACGCGAACGTGACGACGCCGATGAGCAGCACCCCGGCGGCCAGCCAGAACGGCGCCCTCGCGCTCGACGGCGCGATCAGCCCGGCGATGACCGGCGCCGGGGCCGCGAAGCCCCACCGCACGAGGTTGAAGGCACCCGTCGTGACGCGGCGGTCCGGCGAACCGAGGCCGAGCGCGAGGTCCGTGAGGTTGGCGTTGTTGATGCCCATGCAGATCCCGGCGAGCACGAGGACCACGACCGACTCGGCCGTGCCGACCGACGTCGCCAGCAGGACGAGTGCGACCACGAGCCCGACGACCGCCAACGCGACCGTCTGCACCGCGCCGAGCCGCAGGGCCATCCGGTGCCCGACGACGAGGATCCCGAACGCCAGCCCGACGCCCCAGGCGGTGAACGTGAACCCGAGCGGGATCACGCCGAGGCCGAGGAACACCGGCGTGTAGCCGAGCACGACGAAGAAGACGAAGTTGTACGTCGCGGTGATGAGGCAGATCGTGCGGAACGCCGGGCGACGGAACAGCGCGAAGACCTCGCCGACCCGCAGCGGCGCGGGCATCTCCTCGGGGTCCTTGAGCCGGGTGAGCGCCACGGCGAGCGCGACGACCATGAGCGCGCCGCACACGAAGAACGGCACCCGCCAGCTGATCTGGCCCAGCAGCCCCCCGATGAGCGGGCCGACCGCGAACCCGAGGCCGAGGCAGGTCTCGAACAGCTCAACCGCCCACTCCCGGTCGGCTGCGAGCGAGATCAGCAGGACCATGGCGGTCGCGAAGAACATCGCGTTGCCGAGCCCCCACAGGCCGCGCAGGGCGGCGAGCTGCCCGATGCCCGTCGACAGCGAGGCGAGGATCGCGGCGACCGCCACGACACTGACGCCGGCGGACAGGACTGCCTTGTAGCCGAACCGTCCGGTCGCGATCACCGCCGGGATCATGCCGAGGGCCATCACCGCGATGTAGGCCGTGAAGAGCAGCTCGATCTGCCAGGTGCTCGCGCCGATCTCCGCGCCGATGACGGGCAGAATGGGGTCGACGACGGCGATACCCGCGATCGCGAAGAAGGCCGTGAACGCGGTCGAGTAGATCGCGGCGCGGTGCGGTTCGGGGCGTGTGCTGGCCATCGGAGTCCTTCGCTGGGAGCTGCGACCTCGCACGGGCCGCGTCGTCGTCCGCCCGATCTATCTGTATCAGGCAGATACTTCGCCTGTATAGTACATACATCAATGACCTGCCCACGGAAGGACGCCCGATGGATGAGACGGCCGCTGCCATCGAGACCGAGGTGGCGATGCTGCTCCGGCTCGCAGGTCGGCCGACGCGGCCGTCGTCCGAGCTCGACGGGACCCTCGACCGCTCGGCGTACCTCATCCTGCGACTGCTCCTGGTCGAGCACAGCGAGAGCGTCAACGCGATCGCCGACCGCCTGCGCCTGGACGCCTCGACCGTGACCCGCCAGGTCATCGCGCTCGAGGCCGCGGGGCACGTGACGCGCCGGCGGTGCACCGACGACGGCAGGTCGACCATCGTCGAACCGACGCCCGCCGGGCTCGCGGCGCTCGCTGCGACCCGTGCCGCCCGCTCGGTCGTCTACGACGACGTCCTCGCCGACTGGACCCCTGCCGACCGGCAGACCCTTGCCGCGCTGCTCGCGCGGCTCAACTCCTCGCTCGACGACCGGGCCCGCCGGGTGAGCGCGCGGTCAGGCCGTCAGTCCGCCCACCTGAGCAACGCGTGACGGCCCCGGCAGCTCGCCCGCCGCGGCCCGCGTCCGGCGCGCTCCGCGGCGTCGTGGTCGCCGCTGAGCGGATCAGCGCGTCCATGGTGCGCGTCGTCGTCGGCGGTGACGGCATGCGCGACTTCGCACCGTCCGAGCACGCCGACTCCTACGTCAAGCTCGTGTTCCTCCCGCCCTCAGCGGGCGACGCCCGCCCCCTGCTCGACGACGGCCGGGTCGACCTCGACGCGATCACCGCCACGCTGGCGCCCGGCGACCAGCTGCGTCGCCGCAGCTACACCGTGCGCGCGTTCGACCCGGCCACGCACCAGATCACGCTCGACCTCGTCGTGCACGGGGACGAGGGGCTCGCGGGTCCGTGGGCCGACCGCGCCGCGCCCGGCGACGAGGTGCTCCTGCTCGGCCCGGGCGGCGACTACTCCCCCGACCCCTCGGCCGACCACCACCTGCTCGTCGGCGACGCGAGCGCGCTGCCCGCGATCGCCGTCGCGCTCGAACGGCTCGCGGCCACCGCTCCGGCCGCCCAGGGCACGGCTGTCATCGAGGTGCACGGTCCCGACGACGAGATCGCGCTCACGGCCCCGGCCGGCCTGAGCGTCCGATGGGTCCACCAGGGCATCGCCGTCGCCGGCCTCGGCCTCGTCGAGGCGGTCCGCGACCTGCCGTGGCCCGCCGGCCGCGTGCACGCGTTCGTGCACGGCGAGGCCGGCGCGGTCAAGGAGCTGCGGCACCTCCTGCGCGTCGATCGGGCGCTGTCCCGCGAGCTGCTGTCGATCTCCGGCTACTGGCGTCTGGGGGCCGACGACGAGGAGTGGCGGGCCGTCAAGCGCGACTGGAACCGGTCGATCGAGCACGACGAGCAGGCCGCGGGCCTGATCTGACCCGGATCGGCGCAAGTCCCTGACACGAGGTGACCGGCTGACGTACGGTTCGAGCTGACGCTGCTCCTGCAGCGCCCGCACATGGACGAGGGAGGCGCCGTGCCCCGCTACCTGGGGGCCCTGCTGGAGATCGGGCTCATCGTGTGGTGCCTGATCGAGGCGATCCAGGCGCCGGAAGGTCACATCCGCAACCTGCCCAAGTGGGCCTGGATCCTGCTCATCCTCTTCATCCCGTACGTGGGTCCGGTCGCCTGGCTCGTCGCCGGTCGCCCGTCCATGACGAGCGCCGGGCGCCAGGTGCCGTGGCCGTCCACGCAGACCGCCGGCTTCCCGGAGTACGAGCGCCCGCGGAGCGTGGCGCCCGACGACGACCCCGAGTTCCTCGCACGTCTCGCCGCCTCCGACTCCTCGGACCGCAGGCTCCTCGCGCAGTGGGAGGCGGACCTCCGCGAGCGCGAGGCGAAGCTGCGCGAGGCCGACGCCGAGCCGGACGACGGCACCGACGCACCGCCACGACCGGCAGCGTCGTAACGCGCGTGCCCCCGGCGGGGTTCGAACCCGCGCTGGACCGGTTTTAAGCCGGTTGCCTCTGCCGGTTGGGCTACGGGGGCCGCGCCCATCCTGCCAGGGCGCGGGTCACCGCGTCGCAGTGACAGCTTCGCCACAGTCACCGCGTCGTCGTCACCCAGCGGCGGGCGGCGCCGGCTCCTCGACGGGTCGGGCCCGAGGCGGCACCGCGGCCGCACGGAACTCCGCCCGCGGGTCGTGCAGCGTGCCCAGCGCGACCACCTCGCGGCGCAGGAGCAGAGCCGCGGTCCAGCCCGCCATGATGCGGATCTTGCGGTTCGGGGTCGGCATCGCGAACACGTGGTACGTGCGGTGCAGCACCCAGGCGAGGAAGCCGCGCACCTTGAACCGGCCGAACATCTGCGCGACGCCCTTGTACATGCCGAGTGACGCGACAGCGCCGACGTTGCGGTGCTTGTAGTCCGTCGGGGGGTCGCTCCGCAGGACCCGTGCGAGGTTGTCGGCCAGGTGCTTGGCCTCACGGATCGCGTGCTGGGCGTTGGGCGGGCAGAACGTGCCTGGGTTGTACAGGTCCGGCACCGCGGCGCAGTCGCCGGCCGCATACGCGTCGGGCACGACGACGCCATCGGCCGTCACGACCTGGAGCGTCGCGAGGCAGGTGACGCGGCCCTGCTTGTCGAGCGGCAGGTCGGAGCTCGCGAGGACCGGGTTGGCCTTGACGCCGGCGGTCCACACGATCGTCTCGGAGTCGAACTCTGTCCCGTCGGAGAGCACGACGTGCCCGTCGACGCACGAGCTGAGGAAGGTCGACAGGTAGATGTCGATGTCCCGCTTCCGGAGCTCCTCGAGCGTGTACTGGCCGAGCTCTGCGTTGACCTCGGGCAGGATGCGCGCCGAGCCCTCGACGAGCACGAACCGCAGCTCCGACTGCTCGATGCCGCCGTAGTACCGGACCGCTGCCCGCGCCATGTCCTCGACCTCGGCGATGGCCTCGACCCCCGCGAAGCCGCCGCCGACGAACGTGAACGTGAGCATCCGCTTGCGCAGGTCCGGGTCCCAGGTGCTCGCGGCGCGGTCGATCCGGCCGAGGACCTGGTTGCGGACCGCGATGGCCTCCTCGATGTTCTTGAACCCGATCCCGACCTCGGCCAGCCCGGGGATGGGCAGCGTACGGGCGACCGAGCCGAGGCCGACGATCAGGTGGTCGTAGGTGACCCAGTACGAGGCACCCTCCTCGGGCGTCACCTGGACGGTGCGCTCGGCGTGGCGGATCTCGGTGACCTTGCCCTGCAGCACGTCGACGTGCTTGAGCGCGCGGCGCAGCGGGGCGACGACGTGGCGGGGGTCGATCGACCCGGCCGCCGCCTCGGGCAGGAACGGCGCGTACGTCATGTAGGCGCGGGGGTCGACGATGACGATCGCGGCCTCGCGCTTGCCGAGCCGCCGGCGCAGCCGGTGGGCCGCGTAGAGACCGACGCTCCCGCCGCCGAGGACGATGATGCGGGGCACCTTGCGGGGCTTGCCCGACGGCGCGGGCGCGGTCACCGCACGGAGCGGCGAGGGCGCGGCGGCGGTCGGCTCGACGACGGGGTCGGCAGCGGAGTCAGGCATGCCTTCACGGTAACCGGACGATCCGGACCCGGCGACGGGGCGGGGCGTGACGGTGGGCACAGGCGACGGTGGGCACCGGGGCGGTCAGTCCAGGCGCAGTCAGAACGGGGCACGGTCGGTCGGCACAGGCACGTGCGCGACTCATTCGCCGGGTGCGACCGCGTTCGCCTCGATCACGCTGCGGTACCACGCGGCGCTGTCCTTCGCGATGCGCTCCTGGGTGTCGAAGTCGACGTGCACGAGCCCCCACCGCTGGGTGTACCCGCGCGCCCACTCGAAGTTGTCCAGCAGCGACCACGCGTAGTAGCCGCGCAGGTCGACGCCGTCGTCGATCGCGCGCGCCGCCTGCTGCAGGTGGGTACGCAGGTACTCGCGCCGCTCGACGTCCGCCAACGTGCCGTCCGGGCCGCGGTCGGGGATGCCGTTCTCGGTGACGACGAGCGGGATCGCGGGGTAGTCGTCCCGGATCCGCGTGAGCGTCTCGTAGAACCCCTCCGCGTGCACCTGCTGCCACGACGCCTCCGACTTCGGGTACATCTCGACGTTCCCGCCTGAGCGGTCCACGGCGGTGACGCCGTAGTACTGCACACCGAGGTGGTCGCACGGCGCCGCGATCGTCGCCAGGTCGCCGTCGTGGACGGCCGTCTCGAGCGCCGCCGGATCCGCGCGGAGCTGGCCCGCCAGCTTCCCGATCGCGTCCGTCGGGTACTCCCCGCGCAGCACGGGGTCGAGGAACAGCCGGTTCTCGACGGCGTCGGCCCTCGTGGCGGCGGCCTCGGCGCCGATCGCCGCGTACACCGGCTGCAGGTTGAGCGCGATGCCGATCCCCGCGTCGGCATCGGCCGCACGCCGTGCCCGGAACGCCTGGACCGCGAGGCCGTGTGCGAGGAGCTGGTGGTGGACCGCGCGCACCGCGGCCTCGGGGTCGGTCAGTCCCGGGGCGTGCGAGCCGTACAGGTACCCGACGTACGCGGTCGTCTTCGGCTCGTTGATCGTGAACCAGTCCGCCGGGCGGTCACCCAGCGCGTCGAAGACGATCGCGGCGTAGTCCGCGAACCGGGCGGCCGTGTCGCGCGCGGGCCAGCCGCCGGCGTCCTGCAGCGGCTGCGGCAGGTCCCAGTGGTAGAGCGTGACGGCCGGATGGATGTTGCGTTCGAGCAGGCCGTCGACGAGGTTCTTGTAGAAGTCGAGCCCGCGGGCGTTCGCGGCTCCCGAACCCGTCGGCTGGACCCGCGGCCACGCGACAGAGAACCGGTACGCACCGAGCCCGAGCGACGACATCAGCTCGAGGTCCGACCGCCAGCGGCGGTAGTGGTCCGCGGCCGGGTCGCCGGTCGCCCCGCCGTCGATCGTCCCGGGCAACGCCGCGAACGTGTCCCAGATCGAGGGTCCCCGCCCGTCGGCCGTCGTGGAGCCCTCGACCTGGAACGCGGACGTCGCAGCACCCCACCGAAAGCCCTCGGGGAAGGCCATCGGCTCGCTCGGAGGCGCCCAGGGTGCGGTCGCCGCGCCCCCTGCGGTCGCCGTCGTACCGGTCGTCGGGGAGGGCGAAGGCGTCCGCGTGCAGCCCGCAGCGAGAGCGAGGCCCGATGCGCCGACGATCCAGCCGCCGGCCTGCAGCAGGGTGCGCCGGTCGAGGCTCATGGCGGACGGGTCCGCGGGTCGCCGGGCAGCGGCCTCGGTGGGCCGTGCGTGGTGGGACATCCCAGCTCCTCCTCGGGCGGCGCGCTCAGGCACCGCCGATCCTGTCATCAGGCGCGCTCACCCCGCCGACGAATGGACGGCCTGGATGAGGACGCCCCACGCGAGGGCGCCCTGGGTCTTCGCGGCCCGGGCGCGCGGACCCGTCAGTCGGTCCAGTCCAGCTGGTGGGCGGGCACTCCCACGCTCGCGCCGTACGCGACGACCTCGGCGCGAGCCTCCGCATCGCCGCGGCGGTACCGGAAGATGCGGCCCGCGAAGACGACCACATGATCGCCGCCGACAGAGAAGTCGGCGTACCAGCCACCCTCGGTCAGCAGCGCACCCGCGAGCGCCTCGGCGAGCGGCCCGGCCAGGTCGTCGTCGCCCTCCAGCTCGACGAACGTCCACACGTCCGGTTGGGTCGCCAGGACGCTCGTCGACACGTCCACGCGACTCAGCCGCGCGAGCCGGAGGCCCGGCACGACCAGGTCTGCCCCGACGCGCAGGCTCTCCGCCAGGAGAGTTCCCTTCAGCATGGCGTCAGCGTAGGAGCGTCCACCCACATCTCGGGGTCATGGCGTGCTCGTCGGGGCAGGCGACGCCGCGTCGGGCACTGCTGCGGCCGGGCCGTTCGTCGCGCCGACCGTCGGGCCGGTCGTCGCGCCGGGAGTCGTGACCGTTGTCGCGCCGGCAGTCGCGCCGGACGTGGTGGAACCCGGGAGCGTGACCGCGGGCGCCTTGGCGAACGGGCGCGGCGGGGTCCGCGGCGCGACGCCGCCCGGCAGGACGCGCTGACCGAGCTCGTCGTTCCACTCGAACGACGCGACGGCCCACCCAGCAGCGGGTAGACGTTCCAGAGCTGGCGGCCGTCCACGTCCTGCGCGCTGACGAACGCCCACGGGTCCGCGACACCCGGGAGCGACCAGTCGCCGCGCCCCTCGTCAGCGGTCGTGCGGACGGGTCGGCCACGGTCGTCGAAGATCTGCACACCTTCGATCGGGTTGCCCGCCGCGTCGTACGCGAACAGGTTGCTCACCGCCATGCCGCCGACGACCACGCCGTCCTGCGGCACCTCGGGCGTGTACACCGTCTGGTACTCGACCCGGACGCCCGAGGGTCGCGCGTCGTGCTCCGCGACGGCCACGAAGACCGGTAGCGCTGCCACGACCGCGACCAGAGTCGCCGCGCGACGGGCACGTCGCGACCAGCGACCGTCCTGCCAGCGTCCGCGGCCCCACTGGACGCTCACGACGCACAGGCCGATCAGCAGCAGCCAGTCGAGGAACGTCGTGGGAAGCCACGCGCCGCCCGCACCGCCGTCCGGGACGAGTGCGCGCAGCACGGCCGACACCACCTTGGCGACGAGCCAGCCCCGCAGGAGCCAGGCGGCGGGAGCAAGGGTCACCAGGAACTCCTCGACCGGCGGCCACCACGGCCGCTCCCGCAGCCGGTCCAGGGCGCTGCGCGCTGCGCCGGCAACGGTACGGAAGGGCGCGGCAAGCAGGCCGCGCACGCGGTGCCGCTCGACCGGCGGCCCGGCGTCCGGCAGCCCGGCGGCCGCCCGCAGCTCCTGCGCGTACGTGGCCGGCGAGCCGAAGCGCGCAGTCAGGTCGGCGCCGTCCGCAGAGGCGGTCGGGCTGCCGAGCGGGCTCCCGAGCGGGTCCGCGAGCGCGTCGGCCAGGTCCGCCTCGAGCCCGTCGGTGAGGTCGTCGACCTGCTCGGCGGACAGCCCCACGAGATGGCGCCGCACGGCAGCCGCGTAGGACGCCACGTCGGCGAGGTGGTGCTGCCCGGTCGGCGTCGTCGTGCTCATCGCGCGTCCTCCGTCTCGAGCAGGCCCGCCATGGTGCCTGCGAACTCGTGCCAGTCCTTGCGCTGCGCCGCGAGCATCGCCCGGCCCTGCGCGTTGATCCCGTAGTACTTGCGGTGCGGCCCCTCGTCGCTCGGCACGACGTACGACGTGAGCGCGCCCGACGAGTAGAGGCGCCGCAACGTGCCGTACACCGACGCGTCACCGACCTCCTCGAGGCCCGCTGCGCGCAGCCGCCGGACGACGTCGTAGCCGTAGCCGTCCTCGTGCGCGACGACCGCCAGCACGGCGGCGTCGAGGACTCCCTTCAACAGCTGGGTCGTGTCCATCGGCTCTCCTCCGGGTGCGGCTGACGTCTGGCGCGGGAGCCGGCCCTCCGCGCGGCTCCCGCAGTCAGCACAGTACTACCGAATGCGCACTACCTGTCAGAACGGGATAGTGCGTGTCGCGCGCGGGCTCAGCGCTCGGCCGCGCTCCAGGCGATGCCGTCGAGGATGTCGTGCTCGGACGTCACGACCTCGGTCAGCTCGCCACCTGCTGCGGCGACCGCGTCCCGCACACGCGCCACGACGTCGTGCCACACGAGCGCGCCCGCGCCGATGACGTCGACCCGGCCGGGGTGCATGAACCCGAGCGCGGCGCGCTCGGCATGCGTGCGGCCCAGCAGGTCGTCGCACGCGGAGAGCACCGCGTCGATGGGCTGGACGGCGCCGTCGATGCGCGCCGGGTCGTAGGCGGCCAGGCCGAGGACGTGCGCCGTGACGGTCGTGACCGTCCCCGCGAGACCCACCAGGGTCGTGGCCCGACCGAGCGGGACGACCCGCGCCGCGTCATCCAGGGCCGCGGCGACGTCGGCGTGCGCCGCGGCGATCTCGTCGGCCGTCGGCGGGTCGCTGAGCAGGTGTCGCTCGGTCATCCGCACGCAGCCGACGTCCATCGAGTACGCCGCCTCGGGGGTGGCGGTGCCGAGCACCAGCTCGGTCGACCCGCCGCCCAGGTCCACGACCAGGAACGGCCCGGTGTGCTGGACGCCGAGCACCCGCGTCGCACCGCGGAAGGAGAGGGCGGCCTCCTCGTCGCCACCGATCACCTCGGGCTCGACCCCGAGCGCGTCGCGCACCCCGTCGACGAAGTCCTGGCGGTTCTCGGCGTCGCGCGATGCGCTCGTCGCGACGAACCTGATCTTCTCGACCCCGAGCTCCGCACAGATCGTCGCGTACCGGCGCGTGGCGTCCAAGGTCCGCTCGAGAGCCTCCGGGGCGATCCGCCCGGTCCGGTCGACGCCCTGCCCGAGCCGCACGACCTCCATGCGCCGGTCGAGGTCCGTGAGCACCCCGCGCTCGAGGTCGACGTCGGCGACGAGCAGCCGGATCGAGTTGGTCCCGCAGTCGATCCCTGCCACCCGAGTCATCCGGACATCCTCGCTGCTCACCTGTGGGGATGTCATATCCGGCCGCCCCGACGTCGTGCGGCCGCCGGCGGACCCTGGACGCGGGTCAGCACGTGCAGCGGGTCGGCGCCCAGACCGGCGCCACCTCGGCGAGCACGAGGTCACCGATCGGGTTGACGCCGGGACCCGCCGCGAGCGCGTGACCCACGAGGACGTGCAGGCACTTGACCCGCGTCGGCATCCCGCCCGCCGAGACCCCCGCGATCTCCTCGACGTGACCCAGCTCCTCGCGATCAGCGAGGTAGGCCTCGTGGGCGCGACGGTAGGCGGCCGCGAGCTCGGCGTCGTCCGCGAGGCGAGCCGTGAGCTCCTTCATCAGGCCGCTCGCCTCGAGCGTGCTGACGGCGGCCACGGCAGGCGGGCACGTCAGGTAGTACGTGGTGGGGAACGGCGTCCCGTCATCGAGACGCGGCGCCGTCCGCACGACCAGCGGGCGGCCGCACACGCACCGCGCGGCGATCCCGACGACCCCGCGCGGCACCCGGCCGAGCTGTTCGGCCAGGACCTCGAGGTCGCGACCCGTCACCGTCGCGGAGTCAGCGCCCGCGTCGGACCGTGCGTCGGTGCGGGCGTCGGTGCGGGACTCGGTGCCCGAGCTCACGCGTGCGTCCGCTCGCGCATCAGCGCGTGCGTCGGTGGTCCCGGAGGTGTCGGTCACAGCTGGTCCGTTCAGGTCGAGCGTCAGGGAGCGGTGGGCTCGCCCGCGGGCGTGCTCGAGCCGTCCGTGGGGGCCGGACCATTCTCCCCCGAGGTGGCGTCGCCGTTCGACGTGCTACCCGCGACCAGCACCGATCCCCAGATCACCTGGTACCAGGGCTCCGTCGTGTTCGCGGCACCCAGGGCGGCGCCCGACGCGGCAGCCGCCGCGGCCGACGACGTCGCAGCCGGGACGTCGGCCACCGACCCGGGGTCCTGGACCCGGTACGCCGTCTCGCCCGGCAGGACGAACGCGAGGCGCTCGCGGGCCTGCGCCACGACGAAGGCCGGGTCGTCCCACCGCTTGAGCCTGTTCGTGAGGTCGTCGTTGCCCGCCCGCGCGACCGCGACCTCCGCGGCCAGCTGCCGGAGCTCCTCGCGCTGCTGGAGGTAGGACCGCAGTGTCGGGAACACCAGGACGAAGGCCAGCAGCGTCACGACGCCCATCACCATGACGCGCACCGTGAACAGCCGCGGGATGCGCACCTGCACGGTCTCGGCGCGGGGCACGCCGCGGCTCGGCGTGGACGCGGACGGGCCGCGGGACGACGGTCGGGATGCTGCGGGGCGGGTCGCGGCCGAGGCGCGGGCCGGGCGGGCCGTCGTGGAGCGGGGAGCCGCGGTGCGCGCTGGCGTCGCACGCCCGGTCGACGGCCGTGGTGTCGCGGCGCGCGGACTCGCGGGGCGGCCCGGGGCGCCGTCCCGCTCCCCCGAGGCCGACGTCCGGCCACCGGCCGACCCCGACCCAGCACGCGGGTCTGCCGGGCGGCGGGACGGGGACATGGCTCGATTGTGCCTTCCCGGGCGCGCGCGCCGGGGCCGGGCACGCCGAAGGCCGGCGACCCACTCGGGTCACCGGCCTCCGGTCCGTGCGATCGGGACGCTCGCGCGTCCGGCGACTGCCGGTCGTGCTACCTCAGCGCTGCTTCCACCGCGGGAATGCGCTCGCACCGGCGTAACGGCCGGCGTCGTCCAGTTCCTCCTCGATGCGGAGCAGCTGGTTGTACTTGTTGATCCGCTCGCCGCGCGCCGGGGCGCCCGTCTTGATCTGACCGCCGTTGATGGCCACGGACAGGTCCGCGATCGTCGTGTCCTCGGTCTCACCGGAACGGTGCGAGACCATCGCGGTGTAGCCGTTGCGCTGCGCGAGCGTCACGGCGTCGAGGGTCTCGGTCAGCGTGCCGATCTGGTTGAGCTTGACGAGCAGCGAGTTCGCCGACTTGAGCTCGATGCCCTTGGCCAGGCGGATCGGGTTCGTGACGAACAGGTCGTCACCGACGATCTGCACCTTGTCGCCGACCTCGGAGACCAGGCGGGTCCAGGCGGACCACTCGTCCTCGGACAGCGGGTCCTCGATCGAGACCAGCGGGTAGTCGGCGACGAGCTGCGCGTAGTACGCGATGAGCTCGTCGGTCGACGTCGCCTTGCCCTCGAACTGGTAGGCACCGTCCTTGAAGAACTCCGTGGCCGCGACGTCGAGCGCGAGCCCGACGTCCTTGCCCGGGGTGAAGCCGGCCTTCTCGATCGCGACGAGGATCAGGTCCAGCGCCGCGCGGTTGCTCGACAGGTTGGGGGCGAAGCCGCCCTCGTCGCCGAGACCGGTGCTCAGGCCCTGGGCCTTGAGCACGGACTTCAGGGAGTGGTAGACCTCGGCGCCGGTACGCAGCGCCTCACGGAACGACGTGGCACCGATCGGGGCGACCATGAACTCCTGGATGTCGACGTTGGAGTCGGCGTGCGACCCACCGTTGAGGATGTTCATCATCGGGACGGGCAGGACGTGCGCGTTCGGTCCGCCGATGTAGCGGAAGAGCGGCAGGTCGACCGAGTCGGCCGCAGCCTTCGCGACAGCGAGCGAGACACCGAGGATCGCGTTGGCGCCGAGCTTGCCCTTGTTGGGGGTCGCGTCGAGCTCGATCAGCGCCTGGTCGACGAGCCGCTGCTCGGTCGCCTCGAAGCCGACGAGCTCGGGGGCGATCTCGTCGATGACGGCGTTGACCGCGTCCTCGACGCCCTTGCCCAGGTAGCGGGACTTGTCGCCGTCACGACGCTCGACGGCTTCGAATGCTCCGGTCGACGCGCCCGAGGGGACGGCCGCGCGGGCGATGGTGCCGTCGTCGAGTGCTACCTCGACCTCGACAGTGGGGTTGCCGCGAGAATCCAAGATCTCGCGGGCGCCGACGGCCTCGATGCTGGCCATGGTGCTCCTTCGACAGGCGGGTGGGTTTGCGTCCTCAGCCTAACCGTGTGCGGATGAGGACGTGGTGGGACCTTTGGCAGAGGACGTCAGCCGACGTAGGACTTGACCCCGGCAAGGATCTGCGCGAGGCCCTTCTTGGCGTCCGCGAGGAACATGCCAGTCTTCGGGTCGCCGTACAGCTCGTTGTCGAGACCCGCGTAGCCGTGGCCCAGCGAGCGCTTGATCACGATGATCGAGCGCGCGTGGTCGACGTCGAGGATCGGCATGCCCGAGATGGCGTTGCCGGTCCGGCGGGCCGCCGGGTTGGTCACGTCGTTCGCGCCCACGACGAGGGCGACGTCGGCCGTGTCGAACTCCGGGTTGACCTCGTCCATCTCCTTGAGCTGGTCGTACGGCACGTCGGCCTCCGCGAGGAGCACGTTCATGTGCCCCGGCATGCGGCCCGCGACCGGGTGGATCGCGTAGTAGACGGTGATCCCGCGGTCGGTGAGCAGCTTGCCGAGCTCACCGCACTCGCGCTGCGCCTGGGCGGCCGCGAGGCCGTACCCGGGCACGATGATGACCTTCTGGGCGTAGGCGAGCTGGATGGCCACGTCGTCCGCGCTGACCTTGCGGACCTCGACCCCGGCCATCGCGTTGCTCGCGCCGGCGTCTGCCGCGCTCGTGTCCCCGGTGCCGAAGCCGCCGACCATGATCGACATGACCGAGCGGTTCATGGCCTCGGCCATCTGCTGGGTCAGGATCGTTCCGGAGGCACCCACGAGGGCGCCCGCGATGATCATGATCTGGTTGTCGACCACGAAGCCGGCCATCGCGACCGCGAGGCCCGTGAACGCGTTGAGCAGCGAGACCACGACGGGCATGTCCGCGCCGCCGATCGGCAGCACCATCAGCACGCCGAACGCGAGAGCCGCGACCACGACGAGCCACAGCAGCCACGCGCTGGGGTTCGCGATGACGACGACGCCACCGACCACCGCGACGACGGCCGCGACGATGCTCGCCAGACGCGACCCCGCGAACGTGATCGGCGCACCGGAGACCCAGCCCTGGAGCTTGCCCGCCGCGATGAGCGACCCGGAGAACGTCACCGAGCCGATGATCACGTCGAGCACGACGGGCACCGAGACGCCCGCTGTGAGCGCGCCCTCGGCGTTCAGGCGCACGAAGTCCACGACGCCCACGACCGCGGCCGCGCCGCCGCCGACGGCGTTGAACAGCGAGACGAGCTGCGGGATAGCCGTCATCTTGACGCGACGCGCGCCGATCATCCCACCGGCCGACCCGGCAGCCGTGCCGATGACCAGGGCGACCGCCGCGATCGGGACGATGCGTCCGTGGCCCTCTCCCGCGAGGATGAGCACGACGGTCGCGAGGACCGCGCACGCCATCCCGGAGGCGGAGAGCAGGTTGCCGCGTCGCGCCGTCACGGGCGAACGCATGAAGTGCAGGCCGAGGACGAACGTGACGGCTGCGAGCAGGTAGACGACCCGGATGACCGTGTCGAGGAGGGGAAGGGTGTCGCCGCTCATCGCACGTCTCCGTCGTTGGTCGCCGCAGCAGGAGCGGCCACGGGGGCCGGCTTCGGCTTCGTCCTGAACATCTCGAGCATCCGGTCCGTGACCACGTAGCCCCCCACGACGTTCATGGCAGCGAAGGCCGCCGCGACGAAGGTCAGGACGTACGCGGCGGGTGTGTCGGCGACGGCGGCGATGAGGATCGCACCGACGAGGACGACGCCGTGGATCGAGTTGGCGCCCGACATCATCGGCGTGTGCAGGGTCGCGGGGATCTTGCTGATGACCTCGAACCCGACGAGCAGAGCGAGGACGAACAGAGCCAGGTTGCTGAGCAGCTGGGCGCTCATCTCACTCCCCTTCCGGAAGGGTCTCGGGTGCGGCGTCCGCAGCGGCCTCGGCCTCGGCGACGACCTCGGTAGGGGCGACCACCGCGGGAGCGACCTCGGCCGGACGCACCCACACCGCGTCCACGACCTCGTCGGTGGGGTCGAGGTCCACGGCGCCGTCCTTCACGACGGCCGTCAGCAGCGCTGCGACGTTGCGTGCGTAGGCGGCCGACGCGCCGGTGGCCATCTGCGTGGGCAGGTTGCCCGCGCCGATGACCGTGACGCCGTTGGCGGTGACGATGCGCTCGTCGGGGACCGAGCCGTCGACGTTGCCGCCGAGCGAGCTCGCACCGAGGTCGACGACGACGGAGCCGGGAGCCATCCCGGCGAGCGTCTCGGCGGTGACGAGCACCGGCGGGCGAGCGCCCGGGACCTGCGCGGTCGTGATGACGATGTCGAACGCGCGCATCTTCGCCGAGAGCTCGGCCTGCTGGGCGGCCTGCTCCTCGGGGGTCAGCGCACGGGCGTAGCCGCCCTCGGACGCCACGTTCACCGTGGTGGCCAGGAAGCTCGCACCGAGCGACGTGACCTCCTCGCGTGCGGCCTCACGGACGTCGTAGCCGGTCACCTGCGCGCCGAGCCGGCGCGCGGTGCCGATGGCCTGAAGCCCGGCGACACCGGCCCCGAGCACGAGGACCTTGGCGGGACGTGCCGTTCCGGCCGCGGTGATCATCATCGGGAAGTACCGGGCGAACGCCTCAGCCGCGACGATCGCTGCGCGATAGCCCGCCACGGACGCCTGCGAGCTGAGTGCGTCCATCGTCTGGGCGCGCGACAGGGTGCGCGGCAGGAGGTCGAGCGAAAGGACGACGACACCGCGCGCCACGAGCTCGTCGAGCCCGGCGCGTCCCGTGCCGCGGGCGTCGAGCAGGCCGACGAGCACCTGTCCGGGCCGCAGGCGAGCGAGGATCTCCGGTTCGGGTCGGCGGACCGCCAGGAGGACGTCAGCGGCGTCGAGCACGGACTCGAGGGTGTCGGTCTTCGCGCCGGCGGCGACGTACTCGTCGTCCGGGTGGAAGGCGCCTGCCCCGGCTCCGGCCTCGATCAGCACCGCGAACCCGCCTGCGACGAGTCGCGTGACGGTGTCGGGGACGAGTGCGACGCGTCTCTCCCCGAGCCCCCTCTCGGTGAGCGCTGCAACCGTCAGTGTGGCCGTCATCGGTCCTCGCTTCCTCGCTCGGTCCTCGGAGCAGCCGTCGGCTCTCCAGGTGAAATGGTGACGATGCCGGGGGGTCGATTTGCCGGACCTTGGTCCCGAGCGTCCTGTTCAGCGACGCGGACGTCCGCCTCGACGGCCCGCACGGCGTTGCGCAGCGCCGACTCGGCGTCGACACCGACCTCGTCGGCCGCTGCCACGAGCTCGAGCAGCCGCCTTCCGACCTCGGCCTCGGTCCACGCCACGGCACCCCCGCCGTCGGGACCATCCGTGCCGTCGGGACCATCCGTGCCGTCCGGCCCCCGGGGCGGTGCCACCTGCGTGAGGTCACCACTCGACTGGAGGCCGGCCCGCCGTGCCCGCGCGAGCACCTTCTGCCCGCGCGCGAGCGCACTCTGGGCGGCCGGGATCCCGTCGAGCACCGACTCGCGCTGCTTCTCGTGACCCTTGATCCGGTCCCACTGCACGTGCAGGTCCTCGAGGTCCGCACCGGTCGCGTCGACCGAGGGCGCGCCGCCGGCCCCGGACACCACGCGCTCGAACACGTGCGGGTGCCGGCGCACGAGCTTCGCGGTGATCGCGCGCGCCACGTCGTCGAGGTCGAACGGGTCGGTCGGGGACTCCTGGGCGATCCGCGCGTGGAACACGACCTGCAGCAGGAGGTCGCCGAGCTCCTCGCGCATGGCGGAGCGGTCGCCGGACTCGATCGCCTCGGCGACCTCGTACGCCTCCTCGAGCGCGTACGGCACGAGCGAGGCGTGCGTCTGGCGCGCGTCCCACGGGCACCCACCGGGCGACCGCAGGCGGTCCATGACCTCGACGAGAGCCTGGATGCCCTCGCCGGGAATGGTCGTCGCCGGGCTCAACCGGCCGTCGGTGCGACGAGCCACGGGTGGACCGTGTCGGTGATCGTGGCGCCGTCGGCGAGCGTCCCGAACCGCGGGCTGATCTCGACCTTCTGCGCCGCGATCCGCTCCTGCAGCTCCGTGCCGATCGCGTCGGCCGTCTCGAGACCCTGCAGCAGCGTGTTGGCCATGAGGTAGCGCTCGACCGCGAGCGTCGGGGCGGAGTAGGTCCGCTCGCCGACCGCCGGCAGCTGGGCGCCGATGGCGTTGAGAGCGTCGGCGGCCTGCTGGTCGTTCACCCCGACGCCCTGCTCGGACGCCACAGCCGTCGTCGCGCGCTCGTGGACGAGGACCTGCAGCACCGCTGCCGGCGTCACACCCTGGTAGAGCGGCGCGAGCTCGGTCGTCGCGGTCTGCACGTCGGCCACCGAGATCGCCGTCCCGTCCACGAGCGCTGCGGCGCCGGGCTGACCCGAGCACCCGGCCAGCACCGTGACCGCCACGAGGGCACCGCCGACGACGAGTCCACGCACCTGACCCTGCCTACCTGTACGCCACCGCACCACCGACACCTGCGACCTCCCGCGTCATCGCTTCGAGCACTGCGCCCATCGTAGGCGCATCGGTCACCGGTTCCCGGCGGGCGTACCGGCGCGGGCACCGGTGCCGACCTGCGCGGCGGCCGACACGTCGCCGAGGACGACCGCGTCGATCAGCTGCCGCGCCCACGCGAGCAGCTGCGCGCCGTGCAGAGCCGTGCCACCGATGCGTGCCGTCGTGGGGAACGGCACGAGCATCGTGCGGATCGCCGGCTTGAGGACGGTTCCCGGGTAGAGCCGCTTGAGCCGCAGCTGCGCCGACTCGGGCAGGTCGACCGGCGCGAACCGCACGAACTTGCCCTGGGCCGTCACATCGGTGAGCCCTGCCGAGCGGACGTGGATCCTGAACTCGGCGACCTCGAAGAGGTTCGACACCGCGTCGGGCACCGGGCCGTACCGGTCGACGAGCTCGGCATGGACCTCTCGGAGCACCGCGGCGTCGGGCGCTGCGGCGATCTTGCGGTACGCCTCGAGGCGCAGCCGCTCGTGCGCGATGTAGTCGTGCGGCAGGTGGGCGTCGACGGGGAGCTCGATCGTGACGTCGGGCAGCTCCTCGGGCGTCTCGCCGCGGAAGTTCAGCACCGCCTCGCCGACCATCCGGATGTACAGGTCGAACCCGACCCCCTCGATGTGCCCCGACTGCTCGCCGCCGAGCAGGTTGCCCGCGCCGCGGATCTCGAGGTCCTTCATCGCGATCGCCATGCCCGCGCCGAGGTCGGTGTTGGCGGCCATCGTCGCGAGCCGGTCGTGCGCGGTCTCGGTCAGCGGCCGCTCGGGCGGGTAGAGGAAGTACGCGTACGCGCGCTCACGACCGCGACCCACGCGTCCGCGCAGCTGGTGCAGCTGGGACAGTCCGAGCAGGTCGGCACGCTCGAGGATCAGGGTGTTGGCGTTGGAGATGTCGAGGCCCGTCTCGACGATCGTCGTGCAGACCAGCACGTCGAACCGCTTCTCCCAGAAGTCACCGATGACCCGCTCGAGCTGGTGCTCGGGCATCTTGCCGTGGCCGACGGCGATCCGCGCCTCCGGGACGAGCTCCGCGAGCCGCCCCGCGACGCGCTCGATCGACTCGACCCGGTTGTGCACGTAGAACACCTGGCCCTCGCGCAGCAGCTCACGCCGGATGGCCGCGGTGATCTGCCGCTCCTCGTACGGGCCGACGAACGTGAGCACCGGGTGGCGCTCCTCGGGCGGCGTCGCGAGCGTCGACATCTCGCGGATGCCCGTGACCGCCATCTCGAGCGTGCGCGGGATGGGCGTCGCACTCATCGCGAGGACGTCGACGTTGGTCCGCAGCGCCTTGAGCGTCTCCTTGTGCTCGACGCCGAACCGCTGCTCCTCGTCGATCACCACGAGGCCGAGGTCCTTGAAGTGCACGTCACCGGTGATGAGCCGGTGCGTGCCGATGACGACGTCGATGCTGCCGTCCGCGAGCCCCGCCGCGACCTCCTTGCTCTCGGCCGGGGACTGGAACCGGGACAGCGCCTTGACGCTCACGGGGAACGCCGCGTAGCGGTCGCTGAACGTGTCGAGGTGCTGCTGGACGAGCAGCGTGGTGGGCACGAGCACCGCGACCTGCTTGCCGTCCTGGACGGCCTTGAACGCCGCGCGCACGGCGATCTCGGTCTTGCCGTACCCGACGTCGCCGCAGATCAGCCGGTCCATCGGGATCGGCTTCTCCATGTCGGCCTTGACCTCGTCGATCGTGGCCAGCTGGTCGGGCGTCTCGACGAACGCGAACGCGTCCTCCAGCTCGCGCTGCCACGGCGTGTCGGCCGAGAACGCGTAGCCGGGGGTCGCCATGCGCGCGGAGTACAGCCGGATGAGCTCGGCCGCGATCTCCTTGACGGCCTTCTGGGCGCGACCCTTCGTCTTGGCCCAGTCGCCGCCGCCCATGCGGTTGAGGCTCGGCGCCTCGCCTCCGACGTACTTGGTGACCTGGTCGAGCTGGTCGGTCGGCACGTAGAGCCGGTCCCCCGGCTGGCCGCGCTTGGACGACGCGTACTCGATGACGAGGTACTCGCGCGTCGCCGCGGACGCGCCCGAGCCGATCGTGCGGGACGCGAGCTCGACGAACCGGCCCACGCCGTGCTGCTCGTGCACGACGAAGTCGCCGGGGCGCAGCGCGAGGGGGTCCACGACGTTGCGCCGCCGGCTCGGCATCGTGCGCATGTCGCGCGTCGACGAGCCGGCCCGTCCCGTGATGTCGGACTCCGAGAACACCGCGAGCTGCAGGCCCTCCGCGACGAAGCCGGGGCCGACCGCACCGGGCACGACGAGGACGACGCCGCCCTCGAGCTCCCCGTGGAGCGACGTGATCAGGCGCGCCGGCACGTCGGCGGCCTTGAGCTGCTCGGTCATGCGCTGGGCCGGGCCGTGGCCCTCGGTCGCGAGCACGAGCCGCCACCCCGCCCGCTGCAGCGCCCGCACGTCCGTGATTGCCCGGGCGACCTCGCCGCGGTACCGCTCGACGTCGCGCGCGGTGACCACGAGCGTCTCGACGTCCCCCGACACGTGCCCGACGACCTCGCCGGAGCCCGTCACGTCGGTGCCCTCGACGGCGTCCGCGTCGAGCGTGAACGGGCTGAGCGTCCACCAGCCGAGCCCCTGCACCGCCGCGAGCGCCCGCACCTCCGCGAACGAGGCGAACGACGCCGCGGACAGGTCGATGGGCGTCGACCCCCCGGCCGCGGCGGACGTCCAGGCCGCCGCGAGGAACTCCTCGGTCGTGGCGACGAGGTCGTGCGCGCGGCGCCGCACCCGTTCGGGATCGACCAGGACGAGGACCGAGTCCGGACGCACGAGGTCGAGCACCGGGACCATCTCGTCGACGAGCGCCGGCGCGAGCGACTCCATGCCCTCGACCGCGATGCCCACGCTCATCTTGTCGAGCATCTCGACCGCGCCGGGCAGCTGGGCGACGAGATCGGCGGCCCTCTCGCGCACCGCATCGGTCAGCAGCAGCTCGCGGCACGGCGGCGCCCACAGCCCGTGCGTCGCGACCTCGAGGCTCCGCTGGTCCGCGACCGAGAACCACCGGATCTCCTCGACGTCCTCGCCCCAGAACTCGATCCGCAGCGGGTGGTCCTCGATCGGCGGGAACACGTCGAGGATGCCGCCGCGCACCGCGAACTCCCCCCGCTTCTCGACCATGTCCACGCGCGAGTACGCGGCCGCGACCAGCCGGTCCGCGACCTCGGTCAGGTCGACCCGGTCACCGACCGCGAGCGCGACCGGTTCGAGCTCGCCGAGCCCACCGACGACCGGCTGCAGCAGCGCGCGGACCGGCATCACGAGCACGCGGATCTCGCCCGTCATGCCGGCGTCGGCCGTCGGGTGCGCGAGGCGGCGGAACACCGCGAGCCGGCGCGCGACGGTGTCGCTGCGCGGGGACAGCCGCTCGTGCGGGAGCGTCTCCCAGGACGGCAGGACCGCGACCGAGTCGTCGGGCACGTAGCCGCGCAGCGCGGCCGCGAGCTCGTCCGCGTCGCGTCCGGTCGCGGTCACCACCACGAGCGGGCGACGGGCTGACAGCGCGGCGAGCAGCGGTGGGCGCACCCCGGCGGGCCCGACGACGTCGACCTCGCCGCCCGAGCGCACGAGCTCGACCGCGCGGGCCGCGGCGGGGTCGGCGAGCAGGGCGGGCACGAGTCCGGTGAGGTCCATGGTGTCCTTCGGGGCGTCGACGGCAGCACGAGAGCCCCGAGTCCAGCAGGACCCGGGGTGCACCGAGAAGTCTACGAGGCTGCGACCGTCAGGGCCGCGGCGGAGCGACGTCGGCCGATTCCCAGCCTCGGGTCCAGCTGCGATCTGCCCACGTCGGGAGCCACGCGGGCTCCGGCTTCCCCCGCAGTCGCTCGCCGAGGGCGCGCAGGCCTGTGCCGGCGACCAAGAAGAGCACTCCGAGCCGGGCCCGGCCCGGTGCCCAGTGCTTGCGCGCCAACGTCGCCTTCGCTGTCATCAGCATGCGGACCTTGTCGGGCCCCTGGCCGGAGGACGCCCCAGCGGCGTGGATCGCCACCGCGTCCGGGGTGATGGACGGGTGCATGCCGAGCTGGGCGGCCCGCAAGGACAGGTCCGCGTCCTCGCCGTACATGAAGTAGTCGAGGTCGAACCCTCCGAGCCGGTCCCAGGTCGAACGGCGCAGCATGAGGAGGCAGCCCGTCACGACGTCCACCCGTCGTGGGGTGTCCCGGTCCCACCGACCCAACGACTCGGGGTCGAAGAGGCGGGAGCGGCGGAACGTCGTGCTCAGACCCGTCGCGAAGCAGAACCAGCTCCAGAGCGTCGGGGCACCCCAGCAGGAGCTCGGGTCCACGGTCCCGTCAGGGCGCAAGGTCCGTCCGCCCACCAGCCCGGCGTCCGGGTCGCTGTCGAGGAAGCGCACCAACGCGTCGACGCACCGCGGCTGGACGACGGCATCGGGGTTGAGCAGCAGGATGCGCGCGCCGGTGGCGAGCTGCACGCCCCAGCTGCAGCCCGCAGCGAACCCGATGTTGCGCTCGGACAGCCGCAGGACCAGGCGGTCCGACCAGCGCTCGAGCAGGTCCACGGTCGGTCGCCCCGAACCGCTGTCGATGACGACGACCTCGAACGAGACGACCGGGCGAGCCTCGTCGAGCAGCGCACGCAGGCACCGCTCGACCCAGACCGGGCTGTTGTGGGTCACGATGACGACCGAGACCTCGGGCCCGGGGCTCATCGCACCTCCCTCGAGGTGAGGTCCGTCGACCATGTCGCGTCGCGGCGCACACGCCGGACCACGGCTGCCGCACGGCCGGCCACCGTGAGGGCACCGAAGACCATCACGTCCACCGGGCGCACGCGGCCAACCCGGAGCTGGCGCAGCACCTCGGCCGTGCGACGCGGCGGTTCGTCGCCGAGGCCCAGCTCACGGCTCAGGGCGCGGTTGCCGTTGATGATCCGGGCACGGCGGGCGACGAGGGCCCGCGCGGTCCGGGCCGCAAACACCGTGACCTCCTCGGGAACGACGACGCGGCGCTCCGGCGGGAAGGACAGTCGCACCCACCCGTCGTCGTTGACCACGTCCGGCAGCTCGCCGAGCTGGGCGAGCGCTGGACCGTTGAGCGCGAAGACACCCGACCCCACCATCGAGGCCGTGACATAGGACAACGAGGTCCACACCCTGTAGTAGCGCTGCACCGCCCACGACGACGACTCCGTGTCGAGCCGAAGCGTCGGGTAGGCCACGATCGCGAGCGGTGTGTCCAGCACGTCCGCCAACGCGCGCACCGCACTCGTCGGCAGCTCGACGTCGGCGTCCAGGACGATGACGGGACCGGCGGCCGCCAGGCTCATCCCCGCGCGGACGGCTGCGGCCTTGGACGGCTCCGGGAGGTCGAGCACCTGGTCCGACCCGGCCCGGCCGGCCAGGCTCGACAGTGCACGCGCCACGGTCTGGTCCGTCGACCCGTTGCTCACGACGAGCACCCTGAGGCCATGGGACAGCGCGTCGGAGGGGTCGGGCCGGGCGTCTGCGAGCAGGGCAGCAAGGCAACGCCCGATCACGGCCTCCTCGTTGTGGGCGGGGATGACGACCGTGATGGTTCGGCGCGCCTCAGCCACGGGTCGACCACCGGTTCGGCGCATCGTCCACGTCGATCGGTCCGGACAGCCGTCCGCCGGCCGCCATGCGACCCGCGGCCACGGGGACAGGCCGACCGCGGATCCGTTCGATCGCACTGGGGATCGGCACGCCGTCGTCGACACCCTGGCGCCACAGCGCCCCCGCGACGCCGGCGAGCACGAACGTCAGCACCGTCACCTGAGCGAAGCTGAACAGGTCGAAGAACAGCCCAGAGACACCGATCGCCAGGACGGCAGCCATGACGGCCTGGGCCCGGGAGGCATCCGCGGCGCGCGCGGCTCTCAGGCTCGCACCACGGCACGACGCGATGGCGAGCAGGAAGAAGAGGATGATCGCAGCGACAAGAACGATCCCGCCCTCGACCAGGGCGAGCAGGTACTGGTTGTCGAGGAAGAAGTAGTCCTCCGGGCGGAACGTGCCCAGACCACGCCCGAGGATCGGGGTCTGGCGGAAGAACTCGTCGATCTGCGCGTAGTCCTCGGTCCGGCCGCTGACGCTGTTGTCGGTCGAGGCATGCGTGAAGAAGCTCGTCACGGTGCCCAGCAGGCCAGGGATTGCAGCGCGCATCACCATCCCAGCGCCGAGACCGAGGATGAGCAGGGAGATCCTCTGCCGGACCGACAGCACGACGGCGTAGACGATGAGCGCGACCAGCACGACGAGGATGCCCGATCGCGAGACGCCCATCGGGATGGCGAGAAGGAGGCACACGGTCGCGACCGCCGCCAGGATGCGCCTGTTGTGGGTGCGGCCGAACCTCACGAAGTGCATGCCGAGCGGCACGAGCGCCCCACAGATCACGCCGAACTCGATGGGATGCCCCGCGGCGCCCTTGACCCGGAAGAACCCCCCGCGCGACCCCATCCCGCCGAGCTGCCGCGCGGTCATGCCAGGCAGGCGGAGCACGGCGGCGAGGTCGAACGGCTTCATGAACTGCAGGACCCCGACCAGCGCGCTCACCGTGGCCCCGATGAGGATCGCCGCGAGGAACGCGTCGGTCCGGGGCCGGTCGGCCGTGGTAGAGATCCCGAGGGCGACGATCGCGAGCGGGAACATCACGAGCGCGGCGCGCATGACCCCGCTCGACTCGGACTCGGTGAGGGTGCGCAGGCCGCTGGCTGCGACCGACGTCGCCAGCGCCCCGATCAGCAACCAGAGACCGATCTCTGCGGGCGACGACCGACGCGGCCGACGCACCCGCGCGACCCAGCCGACGATCACCGCGGCGGCGATCCAGAAGACGAGAAGACGGCCGACCCACCCGTTGGACTCCAACGGTCCGGAGAACACCAGCGCGGCCGGGACCGTGAGCGCCACGACCGGCAGGACGCCGATGGCGAACCACGGCCCCTGGGGCCTCGGCTCGCGATGCCGGGCGAGCTGGTCACCCCCGACCGGTTGCGTCCGGCCACTAGGCATCGGCGACCTCGGGCCTACGACCAGAGCCACGGGACGCGCCGTGGGACACCGTCTCGGCCAGATCTGCAGGCCCCACCTCGTCGGTGGGCACGTCGGCCGACGTCGTGCGAGGTTCACGCCCGCGGAGCCGGCGTCGCGCCTTCACCTGCGCAGCCCGGTCGCTGCTCCTGACGACCTCGTCCGGGTCGGCCTCCATCGTCGGGTCCGGGTCGGTCGGGAGCCCACCGCGCCAGCGCCGCAGTGCACTGTCGAGCGAGGTGGCGAACACGACGGCGATCGCGGCGCCGAGGACGAGGATGGCGCCAGCAGAACGCCACCGGCTTGGGGTGACGTCCTGCACCCGGTCCGCCGGGACCGCGGGAGCGATGCGATACAGCTTGATCTCCGGCGCGCCCGCTGCCGTCTGGAAGTTCGCGAGCACGACGCTCGCCTCGGTCGTCACGGCCTCGAGCGTCGACGTCACGACCTCGGGCGTGGGCCCGGTCGCGTCGATCCTGATGATGGGCTGGTCGGCGGACGCCGTCGCGGAGAACGTGACGTCAGAGGCGTCACCCAGCCCGACCAGGTTGCGGTAGTCCCGGGAGTTGATGTTTCGCGCCAGCACCGCAGCGGCGAACCGTGGGCCGCCGGACCCGGAGTAGGGGTTGTCAGGAACAGGGGTCTCCACCGTGCCTTCGACGGCCTGCGGCGTGCTGTTCGGGAGCACCACGATCGACACGGCACTGCTGTAGACCGAGGGCACAGACTGGTAGGCCTGAAAGGACATCCACGCCGTGAGAGCGACGATCGGCACCGTGACGTACCAGCGTCGCAGGCAGGTGCCGATGATCGTGAACAGGTCCATGCCGTTACCTCGGTTTTCCCCCGGATTGTCCCGAACGCCACAATATGCCACCTTCGACAAGGTGCTCGATGCCCCCGGAACCAGGGGCAGCCAAGTTCACCCGACCGGCGGCAAGCCCGAGGCAGGAGCCACCCGTCCGTGGCAACACTGCCCGGTAACGTCAGAAGGTCCCTCAGGAGGCTCGCATGACCGGTGTGGTCGACATCTTGATGATCACCTACAACAGCCCGGAGCACGTCAAGGTGTCGCTCCCGCACCTGCTGTCGACGTGCGACGAGCACTCCCGCGTCTGGCTGTGGCACAACGGAACCGACGAGGAGACCCTCAGCGCCGTGCGTGAGCACTCCGCCGACCCTCGGGTCCACCGATTCCACCACAGCCCGGAGAACGTCCGACTGACGGCGCCCACGAACTGGCTGTGGGCCGAGGCCGATGGCGACTACGTCTCCAAGGTCGATGACGACTGCCTGCCCGAGGACGGCTGGGTCGGCCGCCTGCGCAGCATGCACGAGTCGAACCCCGAGTTCGGGGCGATCGGCTGCTGGCGCTTCCTGGACGAGGACTTCATGCCGGAGCTGGCTGCCAAGAAGATCGTCGAGTACCGGGCCGGCTACAGCCTCCTGCGCAACCACTGGGTCCAGGGGAGCGGGTACCTGCTGCCGCGCGCCATGGTCGAGCGCACCGGCCCCCTGGCTCAAGGCCAGTCCTTCTCGCAGTACTGCATCGCCCTCGCGCGCCTCGGAGCGGTGAACGGCTGGGCCTACCCGTTCATCCACGAGGACAACATGGACGACCCTCGCTCACCCCACACGCTGTTCCGTACGGATGCCGACCTCCTGCGTCGGATGCCCCTGACGGCGCGGAAGCTCGGCATCCGTACGGTCGAGGCCTGGGCGGAGCAGGAGCACGAGTCGGCAGTCGCCGTCCAGCGGGCGACGCTCGACCTGCGCCAGTACGCCGGCTGGCGGGCCAAGGCGCACAACGTCCGGCGTCGGCTGCAGCAGATCGTCCGGGGTCGCGGCTCCTGGTAGCGAGAGGTCCGTGCGTTCGGGCTATGCCTCGTGCGATGCGGCACCCTGCCTACGGGTGATCTCACTGACGTCGCGGAAGAAGTCGTTCGTCGCAAGCAGCTCCGACGGGCGGTCGATCGCCTGGAGCCGGCCGTCGACCACCACCATGACGCGGTCGCAGATCGACAACGTCGACAGCCGGTGCGCGACGAGGAACAGGATCAGATCGCCCTTGAGCCGGCTCAGCGACTCCTGCACGAGCTCCTCCGAGCGGACGTCCAACGCGCTGGTGGGCTCGTCGAGGATCAGGACGTCGGGCTGCGCCGCCAGCGCGCGCGCGAGGCACAGCCGCTGTCGCTGACCGCCCGACACCGCCGACGCACGCTGACCGATGACGGTGTCATAGCCCTCGGGCCACGACTCGATCTCGCTGTGGATGTGCGCTCGGCGGGCGGCGGTCTGGATGTCGTCGTCCGTCAGCTCGGGCCGGTAGAACCTGATGTTGTCCCACACGGTCCCCCAGATGAGCTGAGGCGTCTGCGGGACGTACGCGACGTGGCGCTGCCAGTCCGACCGCTGCAGCTCGCGCGCGTCGCGGCCGTTGATCACGACCTCGCCCTGCTCCGGGTCACGCAGCCGGAGGAGGAGCTGCACGATGGACGACTTGCCGGCCCCCGAGGGACCGACGATGCCCACCGCCTCGCCTCGCCGCACGTCGAAGCTGATGCCGTGCAGGACGTCCTTCCCGGGGACGTAGGAGAAGTGCACGCCACTCATCCCCATGCGCTCGACCGTCGGCAGCGGCAAGGGGCCGTCCTGCTGGGGGTTGTCGGTGTACCGCTCGATCGCGTCGGCGAGGCGGTTCATGAACGGCGACGCCTCGTCGAGGTTCGTCACAGCTGTCTGGATCTGCTGGCCGTAGCTGAGTGACCGCACGAGCAGGAGCACGACGGAGCCGAGCGCGGCGATCTTGCTCGCGTCCACGAGCGAGACGGCGACCAGCGCCAGCACCATCACCAGCAGGGCGACGCTCTGGTAGAGGGCCGGGACGGCGCCGGCCAAGAACCGGGTCCGGAGCATCGGAGCCCGCACGTGCTCGATGCGCGCGTAGAAGGTCTCCCGGTAGTTGGTGGAGGCGCCGAACACCTGGGCCTCCTCGGCCATCAGGACGACCTCCTGGACGCCCTTGGAGTACTCGATGTTTTCGGTGCTCAACGCCTTCGCGTGACGTCGGAGCCGCCGCGCCAGCGGACGCAAGGACAGGAACAGCCCCAGGGAGGCGACGCTGAGGATGACGGCAGCCACGGGGCTCAGCACGAGCGCCGAGACCAGGAGGGTCAGGAACATCAGGGCCGAGGTGATCCCGGTGCCCAGGGTGATGATCGCCTGGCTCGTGGTCGTGATGTGCAGGTTCATGAGCGACTGGAACTGTCCGTCGCGCTCGGACGACTTGATCGCCCACGAGGCTCCGTGGAACGCGTCGAACAGCTGGCGCCGGAGCTGCGCCATGGCGTGCGCGCTCATTGCTGCGGGAAGGTACGCCAACCACACCTGCAGCCCGCCGCGCAGGACGGCGAGGCCCAGGGCGACGCCGAACATCGTGGGGAGCCCGGCGTTCACGGTCGCCGGTCCGACGTGCGCCGTCACGTCGGTGCGGCCCTGCGACAGCGCCGTCGCGACCGTGGCGATCAGGGCAAGGAGGGTCGCCTCGGCGAGACCCGCGACCACGGCGACGACCGAGAGGATCGCGAGGCGGTTGCGCGAGCCGCGAAAGAAGGAAGAGATCCGACGCCAGGCGGCCCATGCGCGCCGGAAGGCCGACACCAGGTTCGGTCGACCGACCGGCGATGGGGCCGGCGGGTCAGGGCTCGGCACGGATGCGTTCAACGGTGTCGTCCTCGCTCTCGACGGCGGCGGGAGGAGCGCGGCCACGAACACCGTACCGCCCGCCGAACATTCCACCCATTTTGGACGTACATGACCGTATGGCCGGGGGCCAGTCGGGTGAAAGGTCGGACAGACCGCCCAGACGGTCACAAAAGCGCCCTAAAGTTCTCAGGGTGGACCTCCTCTCGCTCCTGCCACCCGAGAGCCGCGTCATCGACGTGGGAGCCACGAACGCGGACCTCGCACGGACCCTCGCCGCCGCGGGACTGACCCGCTACCTCGGGCTGGTCCCGGCTGAGCAGCTCGATCAGGCCCGCACCAGTGCGGGCGCCATCGGGTCTCGCCTCTGGCCGCTGAACGCACCGGCCCAGGCGTTGCGCGCCAGCTGCGACGTGCTGGTCCTCCGGTCGCCCTTCGCTCGGCTGCTGTGGGTGGTGCGCGACCTGAGAGACGTCAGGTTCGTCGCTGTCGAGCACTCCCTGGTGCCGTCTCCACGGGGCGTGGAGGCCGACGTCGCACGGTTCGTGAGCCGGCTCCGCGGAGCGGCGTCGGCACGCGGTCGCTGGACCGCCGGCGGCACCCGCTTCGCGGTGCTCGAGCTCACCCCCAAGCACCGGGCGCAGCCCCGACCGCGCCACTACCTCTCCCCCGTTGTGGGAGTCGATGGCCTGGCCCAACAGCTCGAGCGCGAAGGCGTGCGGTACGCGGCCCTGCGATGGTTCGAGACCCTGCCCGAGCTCGCGCCCGGAGAGGACCTGGACCTCCTGGTCGCAGACGTCGACCTCGCCACCGTGCATCGGGTCCTCGCGGAGGAGCCTGGGACCATCCCTGTCGACGTCTACAGCGAGACCGGGCTCGAAGGTGCCGACTTCCAGAACGCCGCCTACTACCCCCCAGGCCTCGCGCGGCAGATGCTCGACCATGCCGTGACGCACAGCAGCGGAACCCGGGTGCCGTGCCCGACCGACCACCTGCACTCGATGGCGTACCACGCGGTGTACCACAAGGGCCTGCGATCCGGCCTACCCTCTACCGACAGCGCCCGCGGCACCGGGAGCGACGCCGCGGGCGACCCTCCGGAGCACGACTACACCTCGGTCCTGCGCGACCTGGCGCAGGCCGTGGGCGTCGCGCTGCCGGGCACCCTCGAAGAGATCGACGGCTACCTGGCGAGCGTCGGGTGGCGGCCGCCCCCGGACACCGTGCGCCGTCTTGCGACCGTCAACCCCTGGGTCCGCGAGCACGTCGTCCCCGAGACGGCGGCCGGACCCGAGCAGACCCCCGAGATCTCCGTGTTCTTCGTCCGCGAACGCGCCCTCACGGTCATCGGCCTGGACGACGTCACCGCCGTCCTTGACCATTTCGGGTTCGAGGTCCTCGAGGCGCGCGAGCTCGACGACGAGGCGCGGAGCCGGTGCACGAGCGAGGCGCGCGGTGGGAACTGGGGGCGTGGCCCGTTCCCCGAGAGCGGGGGCGGCCCTGCCGCCGTCATCGTCGCTCTCCACCACGCACGGCAGCCGGTCGTCGGCGCTGTCAAGGTGCGGTACCCGCAGCTCACCAACGCGGAGGTCTACTTCGCCAAACGCCGCATCCGCGAGCTCGTCGACGCACGCGTACCGACCGGCGAGCGCTTCAACCCTGTGCACTCCTCCGACGACGTCGTCGATGCCTGGCACTACATCGAGCTGGCGATGCCCGAGCAGATCGACGCGTTGCACGCCGAGGCAGATCGCCGCGCGGAGGCGTTCCTACCGACCGCGCCCGTGGTGGCTGAGCTCAGCCGTGGTCGCCGCGCGAGGGTCCAGGTCGTGCAGAGCCCGCAGGGACCCGTCGTGCGCAAGACGTACGCCGAGGGCTTCCGTCGTTTCCTCGACCGCGAGGTCGCGGCCATCCGCGAGCTGGGTCCGCTGGTCGACGCCGTGCCACCACTCGTCGAGGTCGGACCGAACTGGTTCAGCTGTCCGCTCTACGAGGACACCCTGCCGCCGATGGGGTCGCTGCCCGGCGGCCGGCTCGTGCCGTTGCCGGTACTGCGGCAGATGGTCACGGTGCTCCGCCAGATCCACGACCTGGGGTACGACCTGGTCGACGCCAAGCCGCAGAACTTCGTGCTGGACGCCCGGATCGGTCTGAAGATCCTGGACTTCGAGTTCGCGTACCGATACCCCGAGGGGCAGGTCCCGCCGTTCGCGAGGAGCTACAACTTCGTCGGCCCTCCGCCGGGCTTCGCCGGCGACGTCCCCGTCGGGCCGACGACCTACGACCATCGCTGGCGCGGGCACACGGGCCTGCCGCTCGACGTGCTCGTCGACGGCTCTCCTGCGTCGCAGCACCTGCATCGAGCCCTGTTCCGGATGCAGCGGATGCTCGCAGGACCGTACTCACCGGCGCGACGAGGGGCACGCGTCGCCCGCCGCGTGCTCGTCCGCGCGCGGTCCAGGGCGAGTCGGACCTTCACCGCATGGACGCGGCACCGGGCCGAGGTGGCGGCGCGATGAAGAGCGAGTCCGGCCCCGGGAGCGCGCCCATGGTCTCCGTCGTCGTGCCGGTGTACAACGACGTCGATCGCCTTCGGCTCTGCCTGGACGCCCTGGCTGCGCAGCAGTACCCGCACGACAGGCTCGAGGTCGTGGTCGTGGACAACAGCTCGACCGAGGACCTGCGGCCCGCTCTGCCGGACGACGACCGGTTCCGGCTCGTCGCCGAGCAGCGGCGGGGCTCGTACGCCGCCCGGAACACGGGCGTCAGCGTCGCGACCGGGACCGTCCTCGCGTTCACGGACGCGGACTGCCGGCCGCACCCGGACTGGCTGGCGAACGCGGTCGCCCGCCTCGAAACCGCCGACCGACCCGATGCGGTCGGCGGCGCGATCCACCTGGTGTTCCGGCACGGGTCGGCCGCCACCAGCGGACCCGAGCTGTACGAGCTCCTGCACGGGTTCCAGCAGGCGAGATACATCGAGAAGTTCTCGTTCGCCGCCACCGCCAACCTCGTCGTGCAGGCCGCCGCGTTCCGACGTGTCGGCAACTTCGACGCGAGCCTGAAGTCGGGCGGCGACCTCAACTGGGGAACCCGGCTCGCCGCCTCCGGGGGCACCCTCGTCTTCAGCGAGCACGCCGTTGTCGACCACCCGTCCCGTCCGAGCTGGCGCGACCTCGCCCAGAAGTCCCTGCGAGTGGCGACCGGATTGGCTGACGGGTCGGGCCCGACGACTCGCCGCGAGCTCCTCGCGTCGGCTCGGCACGAGGCACGCACGGCCGCGTCCGTCTGGCTCAGGGTCTGGAGCCAGGAGCTCCCGGCAAGCCTGCCGGCCAAGGTGCGCTACGCCGCGGCGTTCACGCTCGTCCGGCTGGTCCGCTGCGGTGTCGCGCTCCGGCGGGCAGCCGCGTCACATCCTGGGCGTCGTGGTCCGAGCTAGTGGGGGGTCGAGCTGGTCGCGGCTCGATCTGGTCGCGGCTCGAGCTAGAGGTACCGCACGCGGAACCGCACGCTGCCGACCACTCGACCCGCCGCGCCGGCAGCCTCGGTCACCCACTGCCACCGCCTGCGCGCGGAGAACGGTGCCAGCGGAGCGGTCACGACGAGGCGAGCCCACCTCCACCCGACCCCGACGAGGCGCGGCCGGGGCATGCCGTGCGGACCGAAGTCCCGGAAGAGCCTCCCCCGCGAACGGGCGGTGCGGTACGACTTGACCGCCGCGGCCCGCAGCGAGCTCCGGTGCCGGTAGGCGACCACGGCGTCCTCGGCGTAACCGATCTGGTATCCGGCCAGCTGGAGCCGCCAGCAGAACTCCGTGTCGGTGCAGCCGTACTCGTAGTCCTCGGCAAACCCACCGACCGCGCTCCAGGCTGACCGGCGCACGCCGAGGTTCGCGGTGATGGCTCGGGGCAGGAAGCCCGCGGCCACGGGAACACCGTCGGGATGGCGCTCCATCGTGCTGCCGAACGCATCGTTGTCGATGCGCCCGCCGACGACGTCCGTCTGCTCCAAGGCGCGGGCCATCGCGTCGAGCCAGCCCGGCGCCACACGGTCGTCGGCATCGCAGTACAGCAGGAGCTCGCCGGACCCTGACCGCGCGCCGAGGTTGCGTGCGGCGTTCGCGCCCGGGCGGGAGCAGCTCACGACCACCAGTCGGGGCAGCCTGTCCCTGAACGACTCCGCGACGGTGACGGTGCCGTCGGTCGATCCGTTGTCGACGACAACGAGCTCCCACGGGACGTTCGTCTGCTGCGCGGCGAGCGCCTCGAGCTGCTCCCCGATCGTGCCGACCGCGTTGAGCGCGGGCATCACGACCGTGACAATTGCGACATTCACAATCGGGATTTTATGCGGTATGTCCGAGTTTGTCCAGGGCGTTTGCCATGCCATATCAAATTCCCCTAACTTGGTGGACATGTTACGCCGAACGGGTGAACGACCCGGACAAGCCACCCCCTCGTCGCCTCGCGGCCTCCGCCGCCTGTCGACTGCCCGGAGCGTGCGAGCCAGCCTGTTGGCTGCGCTCGTGCTGGGTGCGACCGCAACGGTCGTCGGCAGCGCTTCCGCCCACCCCGAACCAGAAGCTGTCGCGGAGCCTGTGGCCGTCGCGACGCCGAGCAGCGCAGCGATCCTGAAGGACGACCTCGACCTGGTCGATGCTCGCCGAGCCGAGGCATGGCACGCGTCGCGGAGCGAGGCTCGCAGCCTCCTGGAGCTGCGGTCTCACAAGCGCACGTCGACAGCGACCGCGACGCCCGCCCCGACAACCACCCCCACGGCCACCCCCACCCCTGCACCCACGGCCACGGCCACGGCCACAGCAACCCCTGCACCGACAGCGACCGCCACCCCGACCCCGGTCGCCACGTCGACGGCCACCCAGCCGGTGAGCGCTCCAGTGGTCGCCGCATCGTCGACCGGCTTCCCGAACGCCTCGACGACCGGCGTCCCTGCCGGCGTCACGCTGACGCCGTCCGGCTCGATCACGATCTCTCAGGACGGCACGGTCATCGACGGCCTGCAGATCACCGGGACCGTGACGGTCAACGCCAACAACGTCACCGTCCGACGGACGCTGATCAAGAACACCGGCAGCATCCCGGTCAGGGTCAACGGCAAGGCCTTCGTCATGGAGGACAGCGAGATCGACGGCCAGGGCGGTGGCAACCCTGCGGTCGCCTACAGCAACTACACGCTGCGCCGGGTGAACATCCATGACGTCGCGGAGGGCCCGCGGATCTCGGGTGGGAATGTCACGATCGAGGCGTCGTACATCCACAACCTCCTGCAGGTGGGGAGCAACCACACCGATGCCGTCCAGTCGACCGGTGGCTCGAACATCGTGCTGCGCGGCAACACCATCCAGGTGAACAACCCGCAGACCAGTACGTACGGAAATGCTGGCTTCCAGTACGGCGAAGAGAACAGCCAGATCCGCAACTGCACCGTGGACGGAAACCTTTTCGACGGAGGCAATTACACGATCAATGGCGGCGGCGGCGGCACGACCGGCGCTGCGTGCACATTCCTGAACAACCAGTTCCAGCGGGACTTCCGGTACGGACCTCGGGGCAACCTCGGGCCGAACACGGTCTGGGACAGCGCCTCGAACGTCTGGTTCGACACGAAGGTCAGTCTCGGCTGATCCGGAACATGAGGATCGTGGCCGCCCGGGCGATGTCGCCCCGGACCCGGATGGCCATACCTTAGGCGCGTGGGGCACCTCGACCGCGCGCGTCCCCGACGACGTCGGGACACCACGGTGGCGTCCAGCACCCGGTCAACGGGTCGCTGGACGCCACTGCGGCGTGCAGCCGCGGCCGGGATCGGCGTCGGCCTCCTCGCCGCTGCCCTGCTGCTGGCTCCGGGCCCGCGACCGACAGACCCAGGCGGCGATGGCGCACCTGCTCCGCGGACCTTCCCCGACGGCAGCACCACCGGAGTCCCCTCGGGGACGGTCCTCCGGCCGTCCTCGTCGATCACGGTGAGCAAGGACGGCGCCGTCATCGACGGGCTCGACATCGCGGGCACGGTGACAGTGACGGCCGACGACGTCGTCATCCGCAACACACGCATCCGGAACACCGGGCATTATCCCGTGCGCCTCCTCGGCGCCGCGAACCTGCTGATCGAAGACAGCGAGATCGACGGGCAGGGCAAGGGCGACGCGGCCGTGGCGTTCAACCACTACACCCTTCGCCGCGTCAACATCCACGACGTGGTGGACGGTCCGCGCATCGCCGGCGACGACGTCACCATCGAAGACTCGTACGTCCACGCGCTGGTCGGGGTCAACGGCTCCCACACCGACGCCCTGCAGATCGTCGGCGGTCGACGGATCGTGGTGCGCGGCAACAACCTCCAGGCGTACGACGACCAGACCGGACAGTCCAACGCCGCGGTGATGCTCGGCGAGGAGGACTCGCCCGTCCGGGACTGCCTGATCGAGGACAACCTGCTGAACGGCGGCAACTACACCGTCAACGCGGGCGGGGGCGGCACGCGAGGAGCGCAATGCGTGTTCCGCGACAACCGGTTCGGTCGGGACGCACGGTACGGCGCACGGGCGAACCTCGGACCGGCGATCGTCTGGGACCGCTCGAACGCGTGGCTGGACTCCGGTCGACCGATCAGCTGACCGGACCGCGCGGGGCGTCCGGTCGTGCGGCTCGGCGCGGCACTGCCGGGCGCGGCACCGCTCGACGCCCCGCTGCCGGGCGCGGCACTGCTCGGCGCGGCGCGAGCCGCCGGAACACCTCGAGGTACACCGGCTCCTGCTTGCTCCAGCGCAGCGAGTCCTCGACGCGCTTGCGGCCGATCGCCCCCATGCGCGCACGCCGCTCGGGATCGTCGAGGAGCTCGGCGATCGCCTTGCCCAGGGCGGCGTCGTCGTCCTTCGTCACGTACGAGCCCGCGTCGCCGGCCGAGCGGCGGTTCTCCACGAGGTCAAAGCCCACGACGGGCAGCTCGAAGGACATGTACTCGAGCGTCTTGTTCATCGTCGACTTGTCGTTGAACTCGTTCTTGGGGTCCGGGGTCACCCCGAGGGACGCCGACGACAGCCATCGGGTGATCTCCTCCGGACCGACCTTGCCCGTGAACGTGACGACGTCGTCGAGACCGCGCGTCCGGGACTCGACGCGCAGCGCGTCGAGGCAGTCGCCGAACCCGAGCAGGCCGAAGTGCGCATCGGTACGGCCCATGACGTGGACGTAGTGGTCGATCGCGCCCAGCAGCCGATCGACGCCGTCCTGCGGGCCCATGATCCCCAGGTAGCACACGAGGTGGTCGCGGCCGTGCCTGAGCGCAGGGTCGCCATCGGTGCGACGCATGGCATCGGGGTCCGGGGCACTCAGGACGATGCTCGTCCGCTCGACCGGGACACGTCCCCGCCGCAGGGCGATCTCCTGGTACGAGGGATTCGTCGAGATGACCTGGTCTGCCGTCGCGTAGGTGGCACGTTCGAGCAGAAGAAGGCCTCGGTGCAGCAGCCCGGCCCGACCGAACCGTGCCGAGTAGACCTCGGGGCACAGGTCGTGCTGGTCATAGACGAAGCGCTTGCCGCCGAACACCTTGTACAGGAGCCCGAGCAGCCAGTAGGTGTCCGGCGGGTTGCAGGCCTGGAGGACGTCGAAGCCCTCACGGCGGGCGACGCCGACCGACAGCAGCGCGGTGCGGAGCCAGCAGTAGAGGAACTCGACGACGTACCCACCGACACCCGACCGCGGGCGCGGCGGGGCGTAGGTGTGGATCCTGACCCCGTCGAGCGTCCGGTGCGCCGGCTGCCCGTCGTCGCGCGGGCAGATGACCGAGACCTGGTGGCCGGCACCGACGAGGGTCTGGCACTCGAGCCACACACGGCGATCGAGAGGGACCGACAGGTTCTGCACGACGATCAAGACCCGGGCCAGAGGTGGGCTCCCGGCAGCCCCGTCCGGAGCCGTGCCGGTGGCTGCCGTCGTGCTGGCACGCCCGGCTCGTGGCGAGCTGCCACGGTCGACCGTCGCCATCAGTACGCTCCCGCTCCCCGCAGCACGACACGGAACGTCTTCCACAGGATGAACAGGTCCATGGTGACCGACCAGTTGTCGACGTACCGCAGGTCGAGCCGGATCGACTCCTCCCAGCTGAGGTCCGCCCTGCCACTGACCTGCCACAGGCCCGTCAGCCCGGGCCGCACCCGCAGGCGACGGTTGACCGCGTCGCGGTAGGCGTCCACCTCTTCGGGAAGCGGCGGTCGAGGACCGACGAGTGACATGTCGCCGCGCAGGACGTTCCACAGCTGTGGCAGCTCGTCGAGCGAGTATCGGCGCAGCACGCGGCCCACCGGCGTGACGCGCGGGTCGTCGTGCATCTTGAACATCAGGCCGTCGCGGTCGCTGTGCTCCAGGAGGAGCGCCCTGCGGGCATCTGCGTCCTGGTACATGCTCCGCAGCTTCCACATCGTGAACTCTCGCCCGTCGATGCCGATGCGGCGCTGGCGGTAGAACGGCACGCCCGGGCTCGTCACCGCCACGGCAACTGCTGAACCCGCGATCACGGGAAGTGCCGCAGCCAGCAGGCACGCCCCAATCGTCCGGTCGAGCGCGGCCTTCGCGAGCCTCCGCGACCGCGGGGAGCTCGTCTCGACCTCGAGCAAGGTCAGACCGGCGGTCGGCCGCAGCTGGATGCGCGGGCCGAGGACCTCCACGAGCCCCGGCGCGACCACGAGCGCGGCGCCGGAGCGACCCAGCGCCCAGGACAACCGCCGCAGCGCCTCACCGGCGAGCTGGCTCCCGGTCACGATGACGACGTCGATGTGGTGGTCGAAGGCGACCTGCGGGATGTCAGCGAGCGCGCCCAGGACAGGGACGGCGTCCTGGGTCGGCTTGTCGGTGACAGCAGGTAGGCACAGGCCGACGATCTGGTAACCGTGATGGGGGGCCGCGCGCAAGTCGGTGACGACCTGGTGGACGGAGAGGGCGTCACCCACGACGAGCGTCCGCGACATGGCCTCGCCACGAGCGCGTCGCCGGTGGAGGTTTCGGCGCAGCGCGTATCGACCGACCGCCACCGTCGGGACGATGGTCAGGATGGTGCCCCCGACCAGCTCGCGCGGCATGTCCCAGGCGACCGCGACGCTCGTCAGACCCACAGCCGCCACCGCGCCGACACCGGCCCTCATCACGGCACGGAACTCCTCGGGTCCGTCGCCGACGGACCGGCGGTCGTAGCCGCCGAACGCCACCAGGAACGCCAGGAAGACGAGCGCGACAGCGATCGGCCAGAGGCCCCGACGACCTCTCGCGCCGTGCGCCAGGAGGAGGACGCTCAGGACGACGGCCGTCGACGTCACGACGTCGGAGCACAGCACGCGGATGAGGTAGCTCCTCGCCACCGTCCGCCAGCCGTCGTGGTCGGTCTCGGCGACCGGGTGCTCGGCGGCGCGGGTACCGACGCGGAAGGGCTGAGTGGACGCCCAGGAGGCCCTGGGCCCCGCGGCCAGCCGACGGCGGTCCACCTGGAGGTCCGCCGGCGCGAGGCTGAGAGCCGCCCCGAGGACTCTCTTGTCGTCCAATATCGTCATGTCTCCCCCTTCGACGAGAGTGTCGTCAACCAGGAGGCTATGGCGCCCGTTGTGATACCGATAGACCCTTATGTCCGATTTCACCCGTGTGGAGGCTATGCTTCACCCGTTCACGGGCCTAGAGCACCCACCCAGGGCCGGCGGCGGGCAGGCTCAGGACTTCGTGTGGTACTTCAGTTGCGCCTTCTCGAGCCCCTCGGTCACGACCATCTCGACGGCGTCCGCCGCCGCGTCGACGAGCCACGCGAGATCCTTGCGCTCGGCGGCTGTGAAGTCCCGGAGCACGTAGTCGGCTGCCTCCATGCGGCCCGGCGGTCGCCCGACCCCGACCCGGACCCGCACGTAGTCCTTCGTGCCGAGCGCCTTGGTGGTGTCCCGCAGACCGTTGTGGCCGCCCTCGCCGCCACCGATCTTGAGCTTGATGTCCCCGAACGGGATGTCCAGGTCGTCGTGCACCATGACGACCCGCTCAGCCGGCACGTCGTGGTACTGCGCGAGCGCGGACACCGGCCCGCCCGAGACGTTCATGAAGGTGCTCGGCTTGGCAAGCACGACGCGCGGACCCGGCACCCCGCCGGGGAGCACACCGATCCTTGCCTCGGCAACGGCTGCCTTCGGGCGCCGTGACAGCATCCCGCCGCGGGAGCCGAGGACGGCACCCGTCCGCCGCGCGAGCTCGTCCAGGACCATCGCCCCCACGTTGTGCCGGTTGCCGGCGTACTGGGCCCCGGGGTTGCCGAGCCCGACGACGAGCCAGGGGCCCTCGGTCATGTCGATCCTTCCGTTCGCCCCGCGACGGTGGGGAACGCGAGCGCGCCCGGCACCGTCGAACGGTACCGGGCGCGATCGCGTGCGCAGGTCAGCGGCCCGAGGCCGCGACCCGTGGGGTTGCTCAGGCCTCGGCGGCCGCGGCGGACTTCGCGGACTGCGAGGCGGCCAGGTCGGCGACGGCGGCGTCGGCCGCGATGTCGGCGGCAGAGGTCTGCGGAGCCGAGATCGTCAGGACCGTCGCCTCGGGGTCCGTGATGAGCGTCGCGCCGGCCGGCAGGGTGATCGCACCGGCGGTGATGAGGTCACCGGCGACGAGGCCCTCGATCGAGACCTCGACGTGGCGCGGCAGGTTGGTCGCCTCGGCCTCGAGCTCGAGCGTCTGCAGCTCGACGATGTGGATCGTGCCCGGGTAGGACTCGCCGACGACGACGACGGGGATCTCGACGTCGACCTTCTCGCCCTTCGTGACGATCAGGAGGTCGACGTGCTCGATGACGTTCTTGACCGGCTCGCGCTGGACGTCCTTCGTGATGGCCAGCGTCGTCTTGCCGTCGATCTCGATCGCGAAGAGGGCGTTCGCCTGCTTGAGCGCGAGGAACGTCTCGTGACCCGGGAGCGACACGTGCAGCGGGTCCGAGCCGTGCCCGTACAGCACGGCGGGGATACGACCGGCGCGGCGCGTGCGGCGGGCCGCACCCTTGCCGAAGTCGGTGCGGGTGGTGGCGACGAGCTTGACCTCGGACACGGGGACTCCAGATGTGGACGACGACAGATGGGGGCCTGCAGTGGTGGTGGCCTCGACGCGGGACGCAGGACGGGCACGCGGAGGCGTCCTGCCCAGTCGATCACGGAGTTGGTGGTCCGGTCCGATCTGCGGAGATCCCGCAGCCCTGACCGTCCGACGTCCCTCGCCGAGGCAACCTGACGATCTTACTCGCCGCGGCGCTCATTCCCAACCTGGGTTGGGCCGCCCGTTCCCGACCTTGGCGGGACTCGGGCGTGGGACTCAGGCCTGGCCGTCGAAGAGCGACGTCACCGAGCCGTCGTCGAACACCTCGCGGATCGCGCGGGCCAGCAGGGGTGCGATCGAGAGCACAGTGAGCTGCGGGAACCGGCGGTCCTCGGGGATCGGCAGCGTGTCGGTGACGACGACCTCGCGCGCCCCGCACTGCATGAGGCGGTCGACGGCCGGGTCGGACAGCACGCCGTGCGTGGCGGCGACGATCACGTCCTTGGCACCGGCCTCCATGAGGACCCGTACCGCCCCCGTGATGGTCCCGGCGGTGTCGATGAGGTCGTCGACCAGCACGCAGCTGCGGCCCTCGACGTCACCCACGACGCGGTTGGCGACGGTGCGGTTCGGGCGGCTGATGTCGCGCGTCTTGTGGATGAACGCGAGGGGTCCGCCGCCGAGCTTGGCGGCCCACTGCTCCGCGACCCGGATGCGACCCGCGTCGGGCGAGACGACCGTCACGTTCGTGGTGTCGACGCGGGTCCGGACGTACTCGACGAGGATCGGCATCGCCCAGAGGTGGTCGACGGGTCCGTCGAAGAATCCCTGGATCTGTGCGGCGTGCAGGTCGACGCTCATCAGCCGGTCGGCGCCCGCGGTCTTGAACAGGTCGGACATGAGCCGCGCCGAGATCGGCTCCCGCCCGCGGTGCTTCTTGTCCTGGCGCGCGTAGCCGTAGAACGGCGCGACGACCGTGATCGTCTTCGCAGACGCCCGCTTGAGGGCGTCGACCATGAGCAGCTGCTCCATGATCCACTGGTTGATGGGCGCCGCATGGCTCTGCAGCACGAACGCGTCAGCACCGCGGATCGACTCCCCGAAGCGGACGTAGATCTCGCCGTTGGCGAAGTCGTAGGCCGTGGTCGGGACGAGGGTGCTGCCGAGCGACTCCGAGACGGCGACCGCCAGGTCGGGGTGCGCCCGCCCCGAGATCAGCACCAGCCGTCGTTCTCCGTCGTTCGAGATGATGCCGGTGTTCACACGTCGTCCTTCGTGGTCGGCTGGGCATCGCGCAACGGTGCCGGGGGCGCTGGGAGGTCCGGTGGGGGGTCGGTGCGGTGCCCCCGGCGGCGAGCTGGGCGCGGTCGCGCTCCGCCCGGGCCTGCGGCGAGAGGTCCTCGGCGGCGATCGCGGCCAGGGCGCGTGCTGCTGCATCGGCGGCCGGGGTGCCGGCGCGTGCCCGCAGGACCCAGCCGTCGATGTTGCGCTGCGTCCCGCTGCTCACGGCGAGCGCGCCCGGCGGCACGTCCTGCTTGATGACGCTGCCCGCACCGGTGTACGCGCCGTCGCCGACCGTGACCGGTGCGATGAACTTGGTGTCGGAGCCGGTCCGGGCGTACGAGCCGATCGTCGTGTGGTGCTTGCGGACGCCGTCGTAGTTGACGAAGACCGAGGACGCCCCGATGTTCGTCTGCTCGCCGATCGTCGCGTCGCCGACGTAGCTCAGGTGCGGGACCTTCGAGCCGGCACCGATCTGCGCGTTCTTCGTCTCGACGAACGTGCCGATCTTGCCGTCCTCGCCGAGCACCGTGCCGGGACGCAGGTACGCGAACGGGCCCACGGTCGCGCGCGCCCCGATGACGGCGAGCGATCCGTGCGTGCGGACGACTGTCGCGCCGGGACCGACCTCGACGTCGGTGAGCGTCGTGTCGGGTCCGACCGTCGCGCCCTCGGCGACGACCGTCGCTCCGTGCAGCTGCGTGCCGGGCAGCAGCGTGACGTCGCGGGCCAGCTCGACGTCGACGTCGACCCACGTGGTCGCGGGGTCGACGACCGTGACGCCGGCGACCATCCAGTCCTCGAGGATGCGCCGGTTGAGCTCCGCGCGCAGCGCGGCGAGCTGGACGCGGTCGTTGACGCCCTGGACGAGCAGCGGGTCGTCGGTGCGCAGCGCGCGGACGCGGCCGCCGGCGGTCCGTGCGATCGCCAGCACGTCGGTCAGGTAGACCTCGCCCTGCGCGTTGTCACGGCCGAGGCTGCCCAGCGCGTCGCGCAGGACACCCGCGTCGAACACGTAGACCGAGGAGTTGACCTCCTGGACCGCGCGCTGGTCGGGGTCGGCGTCCCGCTCCTCGACGATCCCGAGCACGTCGCCCGAGTCCGCGTCGCGCAGGACGCGTCCGTAGCCGGTGGGGTCGTCGAGCTCGGTCGTCAGCACGGTGACCGCGTTGCCGTCGACCGTGTGGGCCGCGAGCAGCTCCGCGAGCGTGCCGCCGTCGAGCAGCGGGATGTCGCCCGCGAGGACCACGACCGCGCCCTCGAGCCGCGCATGCGTGGCGACGCCGGGGACACCGGGACCGTCGCCCGCGCTCGCGCCGGCGACGGTGGCCTGGGCGGCCGCATCGAGCACGGACAGGCCGATCTGGACGGCGCGGCCCGTGCCGGGCACCTCGTCCTGGTCGGCGAGCAGGACCTCGGGGTCGAGCTCGAGGGCGTGCGCGGCGACGGCGTCCCGGCCGTGCCGCACGACGACCGCGAGGCGGCCGGGCTCGAGCGAACGGGCTGCGACGAGGGCGTGGCCGAGCATGCTGCGGCCCGCGAGGGTGTGCAGGACTTTCGGTGTCGCCGAGCGCATCCGTGTGCCTTCACCTGCGGCGAGGACGATGACGGCGGCTGGGCGGGGGGTGGTCACCTGCGTGTGCTCCCGTCGGAACTGCCCGATGCCCGGGCGAAGGATCTGGCGCACGTGCACTCTACCGCCGCTCGCGGGTCGTCCCGTGCCGCCGGCGGTCCGGACGGGGGTCCGCACGGGCGGCCGAGAGGCCCCGGCGCGGGCTGCCAGGGTCCGGGCGCGCCGGACAGGTGGCTCCGCCCCCAGGATTCGAACCCGGACCGCAAGGCACCAAAGGCCTGCGTGCTGCCATTACACCAGGGCGGACCGGCGGCCGGACCGGGTCGCCCCGGCACCGCACGCCGTCGGCGGACCAGTCTGCCAGTCTCCGCACGGCATGATGGGCGCGTGACCTCCGACACCAGGCGACCTCCCCGGTCCCGCATGACCGGTTCACAGCGCCGGGAGCAGCTCCTCACCGTCAGTCGCCGCCTCTTCGCGGAGAAGGGCTTCGACGGGACGAGCGTCGAGGAGATCGCCGCGCGGGCCCAGGTCTCCAAGCCTGTCGTCTACGAGCACTTCGGGGGCAAGGAGGGCGTGTACGCCGTCGTCGTCGACCGCGAGACCCGTGCGCTGACGGACGCGCTGACGGCCGCGCTCGAGGAGGGCGGGCACCCGAAGATGCTCGTCGAGCGGACCGCGCTCGCGCTCCTCACGTACATCGAGACCTCGACGGACGGCTTCCAGATCCTCGTGCGGGACTCACCCGTCGCGCAGGCCACCGGGACGTTCTCGAGCCTCATCGGTGACGTCGCGACGCAGGTCGAGCACCTGCTCGCCGACCAGTTCACGCGTCAGGGCCTCGACCCGAAGACGGCGCCGATCTACGCCCAGATGCTCGTGGGCATGGTCGCCCTCACCGGCCAGTACTGGCTCGACGCACGCAGCCCCGACAAGCACGAGGTCGCCGCGCACCTCGTGAACCTTGCCTGGAACGGCCTGTCAGGCCTCGAGCGCCACCCGACGCTGATCACCCCGCTCAACGCCTGACGCGAAAGTATCTCGACGTCAAGTAAACTCGGGCCATGACGGCTGACAGCACCGGGGACCGAGGCGCGGACGCCGCCCTCGAGCACCCGCGGGACGAGGTCGACCGCATCGTCGCGGCGTGGGCGCGGGAGCGTCCCGACCTCGACGTGACACCCTTGACCGTCCTGTCCCGTGTGACGCGGCTCGCGCGCTACCTCGACCTCGCGCGGCGCGGATCGTTCGCCCGGCACGGGCTCGAGACGTGGGAGTTCGACGTGCTCTCCGCACTGCGCCGCGCAGGCGCGCCGTACCGCCTCTCCCCCGGTGCGCTGCTGACCCAGACCCTCGTGACGAGCGGCACGATGACGAACCGCATCGACCGCCTGACCGAGCGAGGGCTCGTCGAGCGCGGGCCGTCGCCCGACGACCGGCGCGGGGTGCTCGTGGAGCTGACGCCGCTCGGGCGCGCCCGGGTCGACGACGCGATGGCTGACCTGCTGATGGTCGAGCGCGGGCTGCTCGGCGACCTGGCCGACGCGGACCGGTTGCGGCTCGCCGACCTGCTGCGCGACCTCGTCGCACCGTTCGACGCCCCCTGAGCTGACCCAGCGGCCGGCACCACCGACAGGTCAGCCGACGCCGACGACCGGGTCCGTGCGGCGCCAGACCTGCACGCTGCCCGTCGTCGGACCTGCGACGAAGTGCCGCCTGAGGTAGCGGCGCGCGACAGGCCCGAGGTCCCTGCGGGGTGCGCTGGCCAGCAGGAAGGCCACGTCGCTCTGGGCGAGCTGCTGCGCGATCTCGCTGTCCAGGGCCGCGAGCGCCGCGGCCGGGTCCGGCTCGGAGTACGTCGCCATCGTCAGGCCGAAGAGGTCGGGCTGCCCGGGGCACCCCTGCTCGATCTGCTTCCGGGACAGGTCCGCGACGATCAGGAACTGGACCTCGCGCACCCAGACGCAGCCGTGCGCCTCGCGGGCGAGGACCGTCGCCGACACCGCTGCACCGGGGCTCAGCGCCGGCAGGGTCGCCACGAGCGTCACGAGGACCGCGACGGCGACGGCACCGAGCCGGACCGTCGAGGCCCGTCCCGCGACGCGCCGAGCACCCCAGGCGGCGCCCGCACCCACGACCAGCGCGAGCGGCACGGTGAGGAACGCGTCGTAGTGGAGGTAGTGCGACGGTGCCACCACCAGCGCCGCGAGGTGCGCTATTCCGACGACGAGCCACCAGACCGGGTCGGGCCACTGGCTCAGCGGTGTCCGGACCCTCCGCGCGAGGGCGACCACCAGTCCGACGACGACCAGCGCCGCCACCCCGACGACGAGTGCGTGGAGCGACTCGCCTGGCGGACGCGGACGGTGCAGCTGCGCGCCGACGACGTCGTGCCACATCGGCCCGGGCGCGACCAGCGCGAACGGACCGACGACGACGACCAGGGCCGCGGCGCACCCCGCGACCCAGCGCCAGGCCGGCCGGCCGTGGCGCACAGCCACGATCGCGACGAGCAGCACCACGTCGACCAGGGCCCAGACCTTGACCGACGCGGCGAGCCCGATCGCGGCGCCGCCCAGGACGAGCGCGCGCCGCGAGCGGTCCGACAGGGGGGACGTCGCTGCCCGGGTCGCAGCCACCGACGCGTCGAGCCCCGGCCCCTGCCCCGCGGACGGCGTCCGACCTGGACGCCCGACGGCGGTCAGCGCGGTCAGCGCGACGACGAGCCCGAGGGAGAGCGCTCCCTCGAGGAGCGCGACCCGGTCGGCCGCCACGGCGGGGCCGAACATCGCCGCCACCGCACCGCCGATCCCCCCGGCGAGGAGACCCCGCGGCAGCAGGAGCCGGGCGACCAGCACGGCCGTGAGGGCACCGATCCCCGCGGCGAGGCAGCGGCTGACCGCGAGCGCGCTCGGCTCGCCGACGAGCTGGCCGAGCCACGCGATCGGGACCTGCGCGAGCACCACGCCGGGCGGGTGCACGAACAGGACGTCGCGGTAGGTCACCTGCCCGGCGAGCAGCCGCTGCGCGACCTGCAGGTGCACACCCTCGTCGTAGGACATCGCCCCCCGGAGCAGCCCGGCGGCGACGACAGGTCCGATCCGGACGACGAACGCGAGCAACCCCGTCGCGACCAGCAGCACCCGGGCCGCGGACGCAGGGGTCAGTCCTCCTCCGCGACCTCGAGCCATCTCTCCTCCAGGGTCGACCGCTCGTCGTGGACGGCGCGCAGCTCGACCTCGAGAGCACCGAGCTTCACGTAGTCGTCGGCGACCCCGACCATGCGCTCGTGGAGGCCGGTCTCCTTGCGGGCGAGCAGCTCGAGGCGGCGCTCGATCTTCTGGAGCTCCTTCCGGCTCGCGCGGGCGTCGGCGGCGCTCACGGGGCCTGCGTCGCCCGACCGGTCGTCGACCGCCGCCGGTCGGCCCGACGCGCTCGACGTCGCGGCTGCCTTCGCGGCACCGGCCTCGTCGGCCGTCGCCGTCCGGCGCAGCTCGAGGTACTGCTCCACGCCGCCAGGCAGGTCCCGGATCGTGCCGTCCCCGAGCAGCGCGACCTGGCGGTCGCACACGCGCTCGAGCAGGTACCGGTCGTGCGAGACGACGATCAGCGTCCCGGGCCAGCCGTCGAGCAGGTCCTCGAGCGCGGCGAGGGTGTCGGTGTCGAGGTCGTTGGTCGGCTCGTCGAGGAGCAGCACGTTCGGCTCGCCGACGAGCAGCCGCAGGAGCTGCAGGCGCCGCCGCTCACCGCCCGACAGGTCCCGCACCGGCGTGCGGGCGCGGTCCTTGGTGAAGCCGAGGCGTTCGACGAGCTGCGCGGCCGTGAGCTCCTTGCCGCCCGCGACGACCGTCCGCTTCTCGCGCTCGACGACCTCGACGACGCGCAGGTCCGCGAGCTCGTCGAGGTCCTCGACGTCCTGCGTGAGCTCGGCGGTCTGGACCGTCTTGCCGCGCTTGACCCGGCCCGACGTCGGGTCCTGCGTCCCGGACAGCAGGCGCAGCAGGGTCGTCTTGCCGGCGCCGTTCACGCCGACGACGCCGTACCGGTCCCCCGGGCCGAGCCGCCACGTGACGTGGTCGAGCAGCGGCGGTGCGTCGCCGAACCGCATCGTGACGTCCTCGAGGTCGAGCACGTCCTTGCCGAGCCGGCTCGTGGCCATCCGGGTCAGCTCGAGGCGGTCACGGGGCTCCGGCTCGTCGGCGATGAGCGCGGTGGCCGCGTCGATCCGGAACTTGGGCTTGGACGTGCGCGCGGGCGCCCCGCGGCGCAGCCATGCGAGCTCCTTGCGCAGGAGGTTCTGGCGCTTGTCCTCGGTGACCGACGCCGACCGGGCGCGCTCGGCCCGGGCCAGCACGTACGCGGCGTAGCCGCCCTCGTACGCCTCGACACCGCCGTCGTTGACCTCCCACATCCGCGTGCAGACCGCGTCGAGGAACCAGCGGTCGTGCGTGACCACCACGAGCGCGCCGTTGCTGCGCGCATACCGGGCCGCGAGGTGCTCGGCGAGCCACGCGACCCCCTCGACGTCGAGGTGGTTGGTCGGCTCGTCGAGGAGCAGGATCTCGTCGTCGCGCACGAGCAGCGCCGCGAGGGCGACCCGCCGGCGCTGGCCACCCGACAGCGTCGCCACGTCGTCCGTCAGCTCGAGGTCCCGCAGCAGACCGGCGTGCACCTCGCGGATCCGCGGGTCCGTCGCCCAGGTGTGCTGCTCGGCATCGCCGTGCACGAGGTCGCCGACCGTCGATCCGGCGGGCAGCTCGTCGCGCTGGTCGAGCAGCGCGACACGGACGCCTCCGGCACGCGTGACACGGCCGGAGTCGGGCTCGCGAAGCCCGGCCAGGACACGCAGCAGGGTCGACTTCCCGGCACCGTTCGGGCCGACGACGCCCGTCCGGATGCCGTCGTCGATGCCGAGGCTCACGTCGTCGAGCAGCGTGCGGGTACCGAGCGTCAGGGAGACGCTGTCCGCGCCGAGCAGGTGGGCCATCGAGCTCTTTCCGTACGAGGGGACTGCGAGGGGACACAGGGGGCGTGCTGGGCCGAGCAGGGACGCTACTCGTGCCCGCTCTGGATGATGCGTGCGCCGGCGACCGGCCCGACAGCGGTGAGCACCGAGTCGGCCACCCCGGCGGCGGTGAAGGCTGCGGCGAGGAGCAGCGCGTGCTGGCGGCTGCGCGCGAGCGCGGCGACCGTCGGGCCTGAGCCGGAGACGATGGCTCCCAGCGCACCGGCGTCGTGCGCCACGGCGATCGCCTCCGCGAGCCCGGGTGCGAGCTCGAGCGCGGCCTCCTGAAGGTCGTTGTGCAGCGCGAGGCCCACAGCGTGCGGGTCGCCCGCCCGCAGGGCCTGCAGCAGCGCGACGTCGGACCCCGGAACCGCACGCACCGTCGGGTGCAGGTCGTCGAACGCGGCGTACACCCGCGGCGTCGACAGCCCCTCGGCCTGGAGCGCGAACGCCCAGTGGTACTCGCCGCGACTCAGGGCCGGGGCCAGCTGGTCGCCGCGGCCCGTGCCGATCGCCGTGTGCCCGAGGAGACCGAACGGCACGTCCGACCCGAGCGCTGCGGCGAGCTCGTGAAGGACCTCGCGCGGCAGGCCGGTGCGCCAGAGCGTGTCGCACGCGAGGAGGGTCGCGGCCGCGTCGGCCGACCCGCCCGCCATGCCACCGGCGACCGGGACCTCCTTGTGGATGTGCAGGTGCACGTCGGCGTCGAGACCGACGTGGTCGGCCAGCGCGCGCGCGGCACGTGCCGCCAGGTTCGTCTCGTCCGTCGGGACACGGTCGGCCTGCGCGCCCGTGACCGTCAGGGTCAGCCCGGTGCCGGCGCTCGCCACGACGTCTTCGTAGACCGAGACGGCCTGGAAGACGGTCGACAGCGGGTGGTACCCGTCGGGCTCCCGGCGTCCGACGCGCAGCGAGAGGTTGATCTTGCCGGGCGCCCGCACGCGGACCTCACGCTCGGAGCGGGCCTCGGGCCTGATCAGGCTCACCGGTCCGCCGTCCCGGGTGCAGCCGACGCCTCGGCGGGACTCTGCGGGGCTGGCACCGCCTGCGCCGCCAACGCGGTCGCGATGCGCGCGAAGCCGTCGATGTCGATGCGCTCCCCGCGTGACTGCGGGTCGACGCCGGCCGCCTCGAGCGCACGCACCGCGGCATCCGGCGAGCCGGCGAGCGGCGCGAGCGCCGAGCGGAGCATCTTGCGCCGCTGCGCGAACGCCGAGTCGACGACCGCGAAGACCTGCTCCCGCGTCGCGACGGTCACGGGCGGCTCGCGCCGGTCGAGCCGGACGAGGGCCGAGTCCACGTTCGGGACGGGCCAGAAGACCGAACGGCCGACGGTCGACGTACGACGGGCCGACGCGTACCAGGCGACCTTGGCCGACGGGACGCCGTACACCCGGCCGCCGGGCGGTGCAGCCAGTCGGTCGGCGACCTCCGCCTGGACCATGACCAGGACACGTTCGAGCGTCGCGAACCGTTCCAGGAACGTCAGGAGGACCGGCACCGACACGTTGTAGGGCAGGTTCGCCACGAGCGCCGTCGGCGGCGGGCCCGGCAGCTCGCGGACGTCGAGCGCGTCGGCGCCCACGACCGTGAGCCGGGAGGCCGCGTCCGGCTGGTGGGCGGCGACGGTCGAGGGCAGCAGCCGGGCGAGCACAGGGTCGATCTCGACCGCGACGACACTCGCGCCGGCCTCGAGCAGACCCAGCGTGAGCGACCCGAGGCCCGGTCCGACCTCGACGACCCGCTCGCCCGGCTCGATCTGCGCCTGCCGGACGATCTTGCGCACGGTGCCGCCGTCGAGCACGAAGTTCTGCCCGAGCGTCTTGGTGGGCCGCAGGCCCGCACGCTCGGCGAGCTGCCGGATCTCCGCGGGCCCGAGCAGGGGTCCGGGGTTCTCGGTCATGCGCCCGAGCCTACGGCCCCCCGGACCCACCTCGCCTCAGCTGAAGAGGTTCTTCCCGCAGACCGGCCACTGGCCCGCGCCCGAGCGGTTGTAGAGCATCTTCGCGCGAGCGGTCTGCTCGTCGGCCGAGGCCTGGGACGGGAGCCCGGCACCGCCGACGCCCTGCCAGGTGCCGACCGAGAACTGGTACAGGCCGTAGTACAGCCCGTTGCTCGAGACGATGGTCGGGTTCCCGCCCGACTCGCACCGCGCGAGAGCGGCCCAGTTCAGCGAGTCCGCGCTGCCGCCTGCGGCGACCGGCGTCCCGGCTGCCGCTGCCACCTTCGGCGCCGCGGTGACGACAGGCTTGGGCTTGGTCCCGACATGCACGACCTCGTCGACCGGGGCCTGGCTGACCACGTCGGACACGGGCACGCGCGAGGTCTCGACGCCATCGACGGTCGTCACGGTCTCGACGACGGTACGCACGCCGGCGACACCCTGCGTCGTGACGCGCTTCTTGCCGACGACGAGCGCCGGGTCGTCCTGCGTCACGGTCGCTGCGGGGATCTCGGTGGTCGTCGTCACGTCCTGCACGACGACGCGGCTGACGACGACGAGCACGCCGTCGGACGCGGGCTTGACGGCCACGGTGTCGAGGTCGCCGAGCGTGATCCCGAGCTGGTCGAGCACCTGGGCGACGGTCGTCGACCCGTCCGCCGCGGTGAGCGTGGTCCCGTCGACCTGCACGTGCGCGGGCCCGTCGATCGTGAGCTCGAGCGCGAGGAAGGGGCTGCGCCGCTCGGTCGACCGGGAGGCCACGAGCTGGACGTCCGCGCCGCGGGCGCTGAGCGTGTCGAGCGCCTCGGCCGCGGTCAGGGCGGTGGTCCAGACGGTCTGCTCGACCCCGTCGGTCATGACGGTCACCTCGTGCGCGTGGCGCACGACGATCGCGGCGCCTTCGCGGAGCGCTCCGGCGGGGGCGACCGTGTCGCGTTCGCCGAGGGTGATGCCGTTCTGGGCGAGGAGCCCGTCGACGGAGCCCGAGTAGGTCGTGACGGTGGAGGCGACGCCGTCGACGTCGAGCGTGACGGTCTTGTTCGCCTGGGCGTAGACGGCGGTGCCGGTCGCGAGGACGGTGATCGCGGCGAGGCCGGCGATCAGTCGGACGCGGCCACTGCCGGTCTCGCGGGAGGTCTCGCGGGAGGAGAGGCGTGCGCGGAGGGTGGACAGCGGGGCGGTGGCTCGCTCGGCGTGGCCGGCGGGACGAGTCGTACGGTTCACGTGGTTCCAGACGTCGCGGGGTCCGGGCACGGGGTGCGGGATGCGCCGCATGCGGCGCCCGACGGCTCGACGCCACGAGGTGGCGCCATGCGGAGCGGGTCCTGGAGGGAGGACTCGCCCGTCGGTCCCGGATCCTCGATCCGGCCGTCACGACCCGGTCGGCGAGAGCCTCTGGGCCGGTCGCACGGAGATCGTCGGGCCGCGGACGGCGGGTGACGATCGACTATGCGACACGGAACCGTAACTGATTGACGCTCGAGTTTCCCAGCGATGTGACAAGGTTCACCCGGTCCCGCGGCGCGTCGCTCCCCAATTCCGGGTAGGCATCGTGCGCCGCCGCAGGGTCACGGCAGGGTCGCCGCAGGGGTCAGTACCAGCCCTTGGCCTGGAACGACGACCACGCGCCGCAGGGGTCGCCGTAGCGCCCGCCGATGTAGTTCAGGCCCCAGGTGATCTGCGTCGCGGGGTTCGTCCGCCAGTCGTCGGCGACGCTCGCCATCTTCGATCCGGGCAGCGCCTGCGGGATGCCGTAGGCGCCCGACGACGTGTTCTCCGCGTTGACCCGCCAGCCGCTCTCGTGGCTCCACAGCGGCAGCAGGCACGCGAACTGGTCGTCGCCCCAGCCACGGGCGGCCGCGAGCTGCTTGCCGATCTCCTGGGCACTGCCGGGCGCGACCGCGACGACCGCCGGGTCGGGGAGCGCCTTGGTGCCGACCCGGACGACCTGGGTCACGGGGACGACCGTCAGGGTCGAGGCCACCACGCTCCGGTCGACCACGGCGCCGCCGACGATCGACGTCGAGTAGGTCGTCGTGCGGAGGCCGGCCCTGCCGCGCGTCTTGATGACCTTGTTCCCGGTGACGAGCGTGGGGTCGTCCACCTCGGTGGTGTCGAACGGCACGGCCTCGGTCACGGTCTGGCCGCCCTGGTGGGCCCGCGTGACGAGCACGACCAGCCCGTCCACCGCGGTCGCGTCGAGCGGGACCGAGACCTCGTCGCCCTCGTCGAGAACCAGGCCGATCTCGCGCAGCGCCTCGCGGACCGTCGCCGCGCTGCTGACGCCGTCGATGATCTGCCCGTCGACCACGAGGTGGATCGTCTTCTGGGTCGAGACGCGCAGGACCTCACGACCGAGCGAGGCCGAGCGCGAGGCCGAGAGCAGCGTCTGACCGCCACGCAGGTCGAGACCCTCGACCGCCTCACCGACGGTCAGGGCCGTGGTCCACACCGTCTGGGGCTTGCCGTCGACCTCGACGGCGATCTCGTGGGCGTGGCGGACGACGACCTGGGAACCCGAGCTGATCGGCTCGCTGAGACCCGGCGCGACCAGGTCGCGGTCGCCGACGCGGATCTTGCTGTCCGCCAGGACGTCGCCGACCGTGCGACCGAACGCGCTGAGCTGCACGGTCGCCCCGTCGACGTCGACGGTCACGGACTTGTGCAGGACGGTGAAGGCGCTCGTGGCACCGACGACGAGGGCCAGCACGACCGCCTGCGCGCCCAGCCGGGCCGTCCGGCCGAGCGGTGCGGAGCGTGCGGCCTGGGCCTGTTCTGCGCGTGCTCGTTCACGTCGCGTCTGCGGCGGATCGAGCGGTGGCACAGAGGACTCCTCGTGGATCGTGCAGGCGTTCTGACTCGTCATCGGGTCGGACCCGACCCGTCCGGCGCTCCCGGCGGCCGACCCGACCGTAACCGATCCGTGACCCGGACCGGAAGTCGCCCCTGGACATCTGCCCGACTTCTCACCCTTGTCTCATCCGCTTCGCCCGGTTTGCCACCGTCCGTAGACCGACTCGGACGTTGCGACGAGCGTCCGGCACAGGTCGTCGACCTCGAGGTCGAGCTCCGCCGCGATCCGTCGGACCGTGTGCGGCAGCAGGTACGGCGCGTTCGGCCGCCCGCGGTACGGGTGCGGCGTGAGGTAGGGCGCGTCCGTCTCGACGAGGACCTGGCTGAGCGGGACGGACCGCAGCGCCTCGCGCAGGTCCTCGTTCGCGCCGAACGTCACCGGCCCGGCGAACGACAGGTACCACCCGCGACCTGCGCAGTGCCGGGCCATCGCGGCGTCCCCCGAGAAGCAGTGGAAGACCGTGCGGTCCGGTGCGCCGTCCCGCTCGAGCACCTCGATGACCTGCTCGTGGGCGTCACGGTCGTGGATCTGCAGCGCGAGGCCGAGGTCCTTCGCGAGCGCGATGTGGGCGCGGAACGCCTCGAGCTGGACCGCGCGTCCTCGCGGGCCGGCGCGGAAGTGGTCGAGCCCGGTCTCGCCGATGGCGCGCACCCGGACGTTGCCGCGGGCGAGCGCCTCGATCGTGGCGATCGCGTCGTCGAGGCCGACGTCGTGGCGCGCGGCCGACGACGGCTCGAGACCGTCGGGCGCGATCTCCCGGACCCCCGCGTGCAGCACGGCCTCGTTCGGGTGGATCGCGACGGCGCCGAGCAGCGTGACCGCCAAGCCGCTCGGGTCCCCGGCCGACGACGACGCGCGAAGCAGACGGTCGGTCCACGCCGCCGCGTCGAGGTCGCAGCCGACCTGCACGGCTCGCGTCACCCCGACGGCCGCGGCGCGCTCCAGGTGGTCGCCGAGCGTGCGCGGTCCCTCGGGGTCCTCGACCGGGAAGTCGAGCAGCGACTCCAGGTGCGTGTGGTTGTCGACGACCGGCGACCCGAGCGGCTCGGGGTCCGGCGGCCAGCCCCGCTCGCGCGTCCGGGACCGGCTCACGACGCGGCCGGCTCCTCGATCCGCGGGAACAGCGATGCGCCCTTGGTGACGACGGTCCCGGCGGGCAGCTGCCCGAACCGGCCCGCGTCGGCGACCGGCTGCGCGGCGAGCGGGCCGAGCACGGGCTCGGCCCCGAGGGACTCCCACAGCGCCTCGGCGGCCTTCGGGATCACGGGTGCCAGCAGCACCGCGAGCGCCCGGAGCGCCTCGGCGGCCGTCACCAGGATCGTCGCGAGCCGGCCGCCCGGCACGCTCGCACCGGCGGCGTCGACCTCGGCCGGGTCCTTCGCGACCTTCCAGGGCTCCTGCTCGGTGAGGTAGCCGTTCGTGGTCTCGACGAGCGTCCAGATCGCGGCGATGGCCTCGTTGAGCGCGAGCCGGTCGATGGCCGCCTCGGCGTCGACGGCCGCGCGCGCGGCGACGGCCGCCACGTGCTCCTCGGCCGGGGTCAGCGGGCCCGCGTCGGGCAGCGTCCCGCCGAAGTACTTGCCGATCATCGCCGCGACGCGCGACGCGAGGTTGCCGAAGCCGTTCGCGAGCTCGGCGGTGTAGCGCGCGTGCAGGTCCTCCCACGAGAACGAGCCGTCCTGGCCGAAGACGATCGCGCGCAGGAAGTAGAAGCGGAACGCGTCCGAGCCGAACGTGTCGATGATCGAGCTCGGTGCGATGCCCGTGAGCTTCGACTTGCTCATCTTCTCGCCGCCGACGAGCAGCCAGCCGTGCGCGAACACCTGGCCCGGCAGCGGCAGGCCCGCGGCCATCAGCATCGCGGGCCAGATCACCGCGTGGAACCGCAGGATGTCCTTGCCGACGAGGTGCACGCTCGGGGGCCAGGTCCGCGCGAACTGCTCCTTGTCCGCCGGGTCGTCGGAGTCGAGCCCGACGGCCGTCGCGTAGTTGAGCAGCGCGTCGAACCACACGTACAGGACGTGGCTCGTGTCCCACGGGATCGGGATGCCCCAGTCGAACGTGTTCCGGGAGATCGACAGGTCCTGGAGGCCCTGCTTGACGAACGAGATCACCTCGTTGCGCGCGCTCGGGGGCTGCACGAACGTCGGGTTCGCCTCGTAGAAGTCGAGCAGGCGCTGCGTGTAGGCGCTCATCCGGAAGAAGTAGTTCTCCTCGGAGAGCATCTCGACGGGGATCCCGTGGATCGCGCAGACCTTGATCCCCTCGTACTCCCCCGTGCCGTCCACGAGGTCGCCGGGCAGCTTGTACTCCTCGCAGCCGACGCAGTAGGGGCCCTCGTAGGAGCCCGCGTAGATCTCGCCCTTGTCGTACAAGTCCTGGATGAAGGCCTGTACGCGCGTCTCGTGGCGCTCCTGCGTCGTCCGGATGAAGTCGTCGTTGCGCACGTCGAGCGTCTTCAGGACAGGCTTCCAGGCGGTCTCGACGAGACGATCCGCCCACTCCTGCGGGCTCGTCCCGTTCGCCTCGGCCGTGCGCATGACCTTCTGGCCGTGCTCGTCCGTCCCGGTGAGGAACCACACCGGCTCCTGGCGCTGACGGTGCCAGCGCGTGATGACGTCGGCCGCGACCGTCGTGTACGCGTGCCCGATGTGGGGGGCGTCGTTCACGTAGTAGATCGGCGTCGTCAGGTAGAACGTGGGGGTGGCCTCAGGCATGGCGCCATCGTAGGCGTGAGCAGGGGTGGGAGTCGTCGGCGTTCCGTGCCAGGCAGCTCGCGTCAGACGATGGTGACGCGCAGCAGCCGGTCGTCGCCCGCGCGCACGGTGCCGCGCCCGTCGGTGTTCCCCGTGAGCACCCACAGCGACCCGTCGGGCGCGACGGTGACGTTCCGCAGCCGCCCGTACGCCCCGACCAGCAACGGCAGCGGCGCGCCCACGGTTCCCGGAAGCAGAGGGACGCGCCAGAGCCGCTCCCCGCGCAGGGCCGCGAGGTAGACACCCTCGGACGTCACCGCGAGCCCGCTCGGTGACGCGTCATGGGTCGCCCACGTGGCGACCGGGCGGACGAACCCGTCTGCCGCCGAGCCCGGGTCGCCCTCGACCACCGGCCAGCCGTAGTTGCCGCCGGGCACGATGACGTTGAGCTCGTCCCACGTGTCCTGCCCGAACTCGGACGCGAACATCCGGCCGTCGGCCGCCCATCCGATGCCCTGCACGTTGCGGTGCCCGAGGCTCCACACGGGCGAGCCGGCCGTCGGGTTGCCGGGGGCCGGTGCGCCATCGGTCGTGATCCGCAGGATCTTGCCGCCGAGGCTGGCCGGGTCCTGGGCGAGCGCCCGGTTGCCGGTCTCGCCCGTCGTGACGTACAGGTACCCGTCCGGGCCGAACGCGAGGCGGCCGCCGTCGTGGTTCGACCCCTTCGGGATCCCCGCGAGCACCACGGTGGTCTCCCCGAGGCTCGCGCCGTCGAGCCGGGCGCTGAGCACCTCGTTGTCCCGCTCGGTCGTGACGTAGACGAACACGTGCACGGTGCCGTCCGCGTCCGGCCGCACCGCGATCCCGAGCAGCCCGCCCTCGCCCTGGGCCGCGGTCGCTGCGCGGATCGTCGCCGCGCCCGGCCCCCCGAGCGCGCTCACCGTCGCGGGGCCTGCTCCCCGGGCGTCGACCGCGACGATGCTGCCCGTGCCCCGCTGCGTCACGAGCGCGCGGCCGTCCGGGAGGAACGCCAGGCCCCACGGGACGTCGAGCCCCGTGGCCAGCTCGCGGACGTCGCCGATCTCGCCGCGCACGGCCACCGGGGTGGCGGACGGGGTCGCGGGGACCGGGGTCGCGATGGGACCTGCCGTCGTCGTGACCGGCGTCGGCACCGCAGCCGAGGAGACACCGGGCGACGGGTTGCCCGCCGTGCAGGCCGTGACGCCCGCGAGCGCGACCAGACACGCGGCGGCTCGCAGAGTCGGACGACGATCCCGCGAACGCATCGGTCCTCCCCGCCGGACAGGTCGGGCCTGTCCTGTGCTTCGTCAGAGCGTGCCGTCAGAGCCGGGTGAGCCCCCGGCGCAGCCCGCGGATCGCCTGGGCGATGCGCTGCTCGTTCTCGATCAGCGCGAACCGGACGTGCCCGTCCCCACCGGGTCCGAACCCGATCCCGGGCGACACGGCGACGTCGCAGTCGCGCACGAGCAGCTCGGCGAACTCGATCGAGCCCAGGTCCGCGTAGGGCTCGGGGATCTTGGCCCAGGCGAACATCGTGCCTCGGGGCTTGATGATGTCCCAGCCGATGCGACCGAGCCCGTCGACGAGCGCATTGCGCCGCGACTCGTAGACGGCGCTGAGCTCGGTCGGGTAGTCGACGGCCTCGTTGAGGGTCACGGTCGCCGCGATCTGGATCGGCTGGAACGTGCCGTAGTCGAGGTAGCTCTTGAGCTTCGCGAGCGCGCCGACGACGTCGGGCCGACCGACCAGGAACGCGACGCGCCAGCCGGCCATCGAGAACGACTTCGTCATCGAGTACAGCTCGACCGCGACCTCCTTGCCGCCCACGCACTGGAGGATCGACGGCGGCGTCCACCCGTCGAAGCACATGTCGGCGTACGCCAGGTCGTGGACGAGGACGACGTCGCGCTCGCGCGCCCAGTCGACGAGCCGCTGGAGGTCCGGCAGGTCGACGGTCGTCGTCGTGGGGTTGTGCGGGAAGGAGAGCACCACGACGCGCGGCTTCGGCCAGCCGAGCTCCCACGCCTCCATGACCCGGTCGATGTAGCCGGACCCGTCGTCGCCGTCGCCGATCGGCACCTGCCGCGCGTCGGCGCCCGCGAAGTACGGGCCCCAGATGTGGATCGGGTAGCTGGGGGTCGGCACGATCGCCGCGTCACCGGGCTGCAGCAGCACCCACATGAGGTGGCTGAACCCCTCCTTGGCGCCGATCGTCGAGATGATCTCCGTCTCGGGGTCGAGCGTGACGCCGAACCGGCGCAGGTACAGGTCCGCGACCGCCTGGCGCAGCTTGGGGATGCCGCGCGAGGACGAGTACCGGTGGTTCTTCGCGAGCTGGGCCGCCTCGACGAGCTTGTCGACGGCGATCGGCGGGCTCGGCAGGTCGGGGTTGCCGAAGCCGAGGTCGATCACGTCGCGCCCCGCGCGCCGGGCGTCCAGCTTGAGGGCCTCGATGATGGTGAACACGTAGGGCGGCAGGCCGGGGATGTGACGGAACTCCATAGACGCACGCTAGCGCCCGATGGCGACGCCGCGCGGATCTGAGAAGGTGGGAACGCCCAGCCGCACGACGACCCGCGGGAGGACCTGCGATGACCACGACGCACCCGACCACAGCCGACGACGGCACGACCCACGACGTCCGCCGCGCCCTGCTCGTCGTCGACGTCCAGCCCACGTTCTGCGAGGGCGGTGCGCTCGCGGTCGTCGGCGGCAATGCGGTCGCCGGCGCCATCGCGGCCTACGCCGCGGCGCACCGGGACCGCTACGACGCCGTCGTGACGACCCAGGACTGGCACGTCGACCCGGGCGCCCACTTCAGCGACGCACCGGACTACGTCGACACCTGGCCGCCGCACGGTGTCGCCGGGACGGCCGAGGCCGAGCTGCACCCCGCCCTCGCCGACCTCCACCCGGACGCGAGCGTCCGCAAGGGCGCGTACGCCGCCGCGTACTCGGGCTTCGAGGGGACGGACCCGCAGGGCCGCACGCTCGAGACGGTCCTGCGTGACGCGGGGATCGCGGCGGTCGACGTCGTCGGCATCGCCGAGTCGCACTGCGTCAAGGCCACGGCCCTGGACGCCCACGCGCTCGGCCTGGCGACCCGGGTGCTCACCGACCTGACGGTGCCCGTCACGCCCGAGCAGGGCGCCGCCGCGCGCACCGAGCTCGCCGCGGCCGGGGTCGAGCTGGTCCCCTCGTCCGCCGTGTGATCCGGACGGCTCAGCGCGCCTGGGCGCCCGGTGCCTGCAGCGCCGAGTAGGGCCCGTCGGCCGCCATGAGCTCGGCGTGCGACCCGATCTCCACGAGCCGTCCCGCCCGCATGACGACGATCCGGTCGGCGCCCTGGATCGTCGACAGCCGATGCGCGACGACGAACGTCGTCCGTCCGTGCATGAGCCGCGCGAGGGCCTCCTGGACGAGCCGCTCGGATGCGGTGTCGAGGGCCGAGGTCGCCTCGTCGAGCACGAGCACGCGCGGGTTGCGAACGAGGGCCCGGGCGATCGCGATCCGCTGGCGCTGACCGCCCGAGAGCCGGGCGCCACGCTCACCGATGACGGCGTCGAGCCCGCCCATCTGCTCGACGAAGTCCAGCGCGTTGGCGTCACGCAGCGCGGCGCGCACGGCGTCGTCGGTCAGCTCGGGGCTGCCGTACGTGACGTTCGCGCGCACGCTGCCCTCGAACAGCAGCGACTCCTGCGGCACGACCGCGAGGTGCCTCCGATAGCTGCGCAGGTCGAGCCCGGTCACGTCGCGCCCGTCGAGCAGAATCCGGCCCGACGTCGGCTTGAGGAACCCGATGACCAGGTTGAGCACCGTCGACTTGCCCGACCCCGACGGCCCGACCAGCGCGACTGTCTCCCCCGGCACGACGTCGAGGCTGAAGTCCTCGATCGCGTGCTCGTCGGGCGCGTCGTCGTACGCGAAACCGACGTGCTCGAACCGGACCGCCCCGGCGACCTCGCTGACCAGGGCCTTGCCGGCGTTGCGCTCGAGGTCGGGCTCGGTGAGGACCTCGCCCATCGACCGCACCGACTCGAGCCCCTTCGTGACGACGGGCGCCAGGCCGAGCAGCGCGGTCACCGACCCCGTGAGCGCCATGAAGTAGCTCGACAGCATGACGACGTCGCCCGCGCTCACGTCGAACCTGCCGGTCCACGCGACCCACGCCGCCCCGACGAGGCAGCCGACGCTCAGCAGCTGGAACGTGATCCAGGCGAGGGCGCCGAACCGCCCGTTGACGACGTCGAGGCGGATGCCCGCCTCGCGCACGCCCACGAGCGACGACCCCATCCGGTCGAGCTCGTCTTGCTCGAGCGCGTGCGCGCGCGTGATGGGGATGAGGTGCGTCATCTCGCTCACGCGCGCGGACATCCGCTCGACCTGGACGCGGAACGCGGCGTTGCGGGCGACCATCCGGCGGCGCATCGCCGTGACGAGCAGCGCCGAGACCGGGACGGCGACGACGAACACCGGCAGGAACTCCGGGACCCGCACCGCGGTGATGACGATCGCCCCCGCGAGCGTCGTGGTCGCCGCCATGCCGGAGTCGAATGTCTGCCGGGTGGTCTCCACGACGTTCTCGACGTCACGGACGATCTTGGCCTGCAGCACCCCGGCGCTGATCCGACGGTGGTACCCGATCGAGAGCTCCTGCAGCCGGCGCGCCAACGCCATCCGCAGGTTGGTCTCGACGGTCCGCACCGACACGGAGAGCTGACGCGTGTACACCCAGGTCAGCGGGTAGTTCTGCGCGATGAAGACCGACATGAGGACCGCCGACCACCACAGGTCACGCAGCGGGCGGTGCTGCACGACGATGTCGATGACCTCGGCCGTGAGCAGCGGCATGATCCACACGGGCGAGTGCTTGAGCGCGAACGCGAACGCCGCGAGCGCGATGCGCCAGCGCTGGCCGGCGAACAGGTGCACGAGGGTGCGCACCGGCCGGGCGCCGTCGTAGTCCTCCTCGAGCCGATCGCAGGTCATGGCTGCCATCGTAACGATTCGACCCTGGTCAGCGGGTGCGCGCCGCAAGGGCCGCCGCGTACAGCTCGCGCTTGGGGACGCGGGCCGTCTCCGCGACGTCGGCCACGGCGTCCTTGAGCCGCTCGCCGGCGTCGGCGCGCGCCAGCACCTCCGCGACGAGGTCGGCCGTCGTGGCCACGGGGTGCCCGACGTCGCCGCCGACCACGATCGCGATCTCGCCGCGCACCTCGCCCGCGACAGCCCAGGCCACGAGGTCGACCAGCGGGCCGCGCACGACCTCCTCGTACGTCTTGGTCAGCTCGCGGCACACCGCGGCGGGGCGCTGCGGACCGAACGCGTCGGCCATCGCCGCGAGGGTCTGGCCGAGGCGGTGGGGCGCCTCGAAGAAGACCAACGTCCGGCGCTCGGTCGCGAGCTCGGCGAGAGCTCGTGCGCGCTCGCCCGGCTTGCGCGGCGGGAACCCCTCGAAGCAGAACCGGTCGGTCGGCAGGCCGGACAGGGCGAGCGCCGTGAGGACCGCGCTCGGTCCGGGCGCCGCAGTCACCGGCACGCCCGCCTCGACGGCCGCCGCGACGACCCGGAACCCTGGGTCCGAGACGGACGGCATGCCGGCATCAGTCACGACCACGACGGTGCCGCCGCCGCGGACGACGTCGAGCAGCTCGCCCGCCCGCTCGCCCTCGTTGTGCTCGTGGTAGCTGACGACCCGGCCGCCGATCGTCACGCCCATCCGGGCAGCGAGCGCACGCAGCCGGCGCGTGTCCTCGGCGGCGACCACCTCGGACTCCGCGAGGAGCCGGCGCAGCCGCGGCGAAGCGTCCTCGACGTTGCCGATGGGCGTCGCCGCGAGGACGAGACGGCCGGTCGGCGGGGCGTCGGGGTGGGTCACGTCCGCAAGCCTGCCACCTCGCCGGCGACCTGCCCCGCACGCCTGCACCCGTCGCGAGCGGTCGGGCCGTTCCCAGCCCTCGGCTCAGCGCGTCCCCCTACGATGACCGGGTGCCGCGCACCCCTGACGACGACGACGCAGCCGTGCTCGGCGACCTCGTCCCCGCCTCGCCGTACGGTCCGGTCGAGGAGGCTCTGGGCGAGCCCATCGTGCCGACCGAGACCCGCCTCCTGCGTCGCCTGCTCGGCGAGCGCACGCTCGCGCTCGACAGCACCCCGCGCGCGCGCCTCCTCGGCTGGCTCTGGCCGCTCGCCGTGACCGCCCTCGCCGCGATCGTGCGGCTGTGGGACCTCGGCCGGCCGCACGTCCTGGTGTTCGACGAGACGTACTACGTCAAGGAGGCGTACTCGCTGCTGGTCCGCGGCTACGAGGCCGGGTGGGGCGACGACCCGAACCCCCGGTTCGAGGCGGGCGACGTCAGCATGCTCGGGATCAGCCCCGAGTACGTCGTGCACCCGCCCGTCGGCAAGTGGATGATCGCGCTCGGGATCCAGCTCGGCGGCGGCGTCACGAGCTCGGCGGCCTGGCGGCTCGGGCCGGCCGTCGCCGGGATCATCGCCGTCCTCCTGGTCGCCCGCATCGCGCGCCGGATGTTCGCCTCGACAGCGCTGGGCACGACCGCGGGTCTCCTCCTCGCGGTCGACGGCGAGGCGATCGTGCACTCGCGCATCGGGCTCCTCGACAGCTTCCTGATGTTCTTCGCGCTCGCTGCGTTCGGCGCGCTGGTCATCGACCGTGAACAGGCCCGGCGGCGCCTCGCGCGACGCGCCGCCGCGGTCCTCGACTCGGGGGCGGACCTCGGCTGGGGCCCGCGACTGGGGTGGCGGTGGTGGCGGCTTGCCGCCGGGGTCCTGCTCGGGCTGTGCATCGGGACCAAGTGGTCGGGGCTCTACTTCCTCGCGGTGTTCGGCCTGCTCAGCGTCCTCTGGGACGCGACCGCCCGTCGCGCCGTCGGCGTGCGTCCGTGGCACGTCTCGGCGCTGGTGCGCGACGCGATCCCCGCCGGGATCGCGATGGTCGCGCTCGCGTTCGCCACGTACCTCGGGTCGTGGTTCTCGTGGTTCCGGACGTCGGGCGGCTACATGCGCCACTGGGCCGAGCAGAACCCTGACCAGGGCGTCACCTGGCTGCCCACGGCGCTGCGTTCGCTGTGGAAGTACCACACCGACATGTGGTACTTCCACAACCACCTGGTCACCCCGCACTCGTACGCCGCGGCGCCGCTCGGGTGGATCGTGCAGTGGCGCCCGACGTCGTACTTCTACCCGTCCTCGATCTCAGGCCTCACAGGGGACGCCGCCCAGCAGGCCTGCGGTGCGAGCTCGTGCTCGCAGGCCATCACGTCGCTCGGCAACCCGCTGCTGTGGTGGAGCGCCGCGGCGGCCGTCCTGGTGGCCCTGGCCTACCTCGTGCTGAACCGCGACTGGCGTGCGGGCGCGGTGCTGTCGGGGATCGCTGCCGGCTGGCTGCCCTGGTTCGCGTACTCCCACCGGACGATCTTCACGTTCTACTCGATCGCGTTCACACCGTGGGTCGTCCTGACCCTGACGTACGTGCTGGGGCTCGTCGTCGGGCCGCGCGAGGGTCAGGACCCGGTCCGCCGCCGTCATGCGATCGCGTGGGTGGGCGCCTTCGTGGCGCTGATCGTGGTGGTCAGCGCGTTCTTCTACCCGATCTGGACGGCCTGGGTCGTGCCGTACTCGTTCTGGCACATGCACATGTGGCTGCCCAGCTGGATCTGACCGTCAGCTGGATCTGACCGTCAGGCCGGGCCGGCGACCCAGTCGACCTGCGGGCTCGCGTACCAGGCGAACCCCGCGCGGTCCCACACCGCCCCGTGCTGCGCGACGCGCACGCGGAAGTCCGCCCAGTCGCGGTCCTCGGGCGCCGACCAGGCGACCTCGGCGAGCGCGGCGAGCCGCGGCAGCAGCATGGTGGTGAGCTCGTCGAGGCTGCGGATGGTCTCGGTCCACACGGCTGCCTCGACGCCCTCGATCGCGTCGGCCGGGACGCCGGCGAGGAACGTCGACGGCTCCCACTCGTACGCGTCGCGCAGCTCGATGTGCCCCGCCCACTCCAGGCCGAGCGGGGTCGACGCGTCGTACTTCATGTCGAGGTAGGCGTGCGGGCCGGGCGACAGCAGCACGCGGGCACCCGCCCGCACCGCCGAGATCACGTCGGTCGGGTCCAGCCGGTGGTCCCAGACCTGCACGAGGCTCCCGGGTGAGAGCGACACCGACGCGACCTCCTGCCAGCCGACCACGCGCTTGCCCGCTGCGTGCACCGCGGCCGCGGCGATCCCGACGAGCCGCGCGTACTCCTCGGCCGACATCTCGGTCACCTCGTCGCCGCCGATGTGGACGTACCGGCCCGGCGTCAGCGCGGCGACATCGGTGAAGACGTCGCGCAGGAACGCCTCCGTCGCGGGGACGTCGGCGCTCAGGCGGCTGAACCCGACGTCGATGCCGGTGTAGACGCCCGTGGGCCGCCCCGACGGGGTGAGCTCGCCATACGCGTGCAGGGCCGCGTTGACGTGCCCCGGGATGTCGATCTCCGGGACGACCGTCACACCACGGGCCGCGGCGAACTCGACGAGCTCGGTGTACTCGACGGTGCGCAGGAAACCGCCCGGGTCGCCGCCCACGGCGCTGCCCGCCGAGCGCTCCGTGAGCAACGGACGCGACGGCACGTCGAGACGCCACCCCTGGTCGTCCGTGAGGTGCAGGTGCAGGACGTTGAGCTTGTAGCGGGTCAGGAGCGTCACGAGGACCTTGAGCTCGTCCAGGCCGAAGAAGTGCCGGGCGACGTCGACCGACAGCCCGCGCCACCGGTAGCGCGGCGCGTCCTCGATGTGGACCGCGGGGGCGACGAGCCGTCGGCCCGCGCCAGTTCCGACCGGGCGCAGGAGCTGGCGGAGGGTCGCCAGGCCGTGCACGAGCCCCGTCCGCCTCGGCGCGTCGATCACGACGCGAGACGCCGTCACGGTCAGCGTGTAGCGCTCGTCGTCGGCGGGGCTGCCGTCGGGCGTCAGGTGCAGCGCGATGACTCCGGCGCTGCCGTCGTCGACGTACCGGATCTCGACGGGCGACCCCGCGCCGCTGCTGAGCAGGTCGGCGGCGACGACGGCCAGCGTGATCTCCTCGGGGGTCGGACGGACCACGATGGCCGTGCTCGCCGTGACCTCGAACGGCGCCCCGCCGCCCGGCTCGCACACGTGCGGACGCGGGATCACGCCGATCACCTCGGGCACTGCGGTCCTCCCGGTCTCATCCGTGCACACTCGTCCGTGCGTGCGCGTCCGTGCGCGGCACGCCGAGCCTCCGTGCACACTACGGCAGGGCGGACGGCCTCGATCAGGTGTCGGAGCCGTCACGATCGGGTCACTTCGGCACGGGGCGCACCCCCGAGCCCTACGGTCGCAGCATGAGGAACTTCGTGAGGCTCCGCGGTGCCGCTGTCGTGGCTGTCGTCCTGGTCGGTCTGCTCGCCGGCTGCTCCGCGGACCGGAGCGGCAGCTCGACGTCGGCGGTCGACAGCAACGCTGGCAAGGACGGTGGCGCACTGTCGGGTGCCGCGCCGCAGGCAGGAGCGGCTGCCGAGCAGGGCACCTCCGACGCAGCCGGGCGCCAGGTCATCACGACGGGCACAGCTCAGCTCACCGTCGACGACCCGCGCAAGGCAGCCAGCGCCGTGGTGGCACTCGTCGAGGGCCTGGGCGGCCGCGTCGATGCCCGTCAGGAGCAGAGCGCGGCCGAGGGCAGGGACGCCTACGCGCAGCTGACGGTCCGCATCCCGTCCGACGACCTGACGTCGACGCTCACCAAGCTCGAGGACATCGGCCACGTCGATCGCGTGAACCTGTCCGCCCAGGACGTCACCGGCACCGCGGAGGACCTCGACGCGCGGATCCGGGCCCTGAAGCTGTCGGTGGCGCGCATGGAGGAGCTGCTCTCGCGCGCGACGTCGAACGCTGACCTGATCGCCGCCGAGAACGCCCTGACGGAGCGTCAGTCGAACCTCGAGAGCCTGCAGTCGCAGCGCGCCCGCCTCGCGGAGCAGGTCGCGCTGTCGACGCTCGACATCACCCTGTCGACACCGGGCAACGCCCCGGAACCGACCACCCATGGGTTCCTCGGAGGGCTCGCGGCGGGGTGGGACGCGCTCGTGGGGATGCTCAGCACCCTCGTGCTCGTCGTGGGGGTCCTGCTGCCGTGGCTCGCGTTCGCCGGCGTGATCACCCTCGCCGTCCTGGCCTCGCTGCGGTGGGCGCGTCGCCGTCGGGCAGGCGCGTCCGTGGTCGGACCGGTGGCGACCTCGTCGTACGGGCCCGCGTCAGCGCCGAGCACGCAGTCCGGGCCCGGGCCGGCCGTTCAGTCGGGGCCTGCGCCCGCCGCGCAGTCCGGGTCCGCGCAGTCAGGGATCGCATCGCCGGAGGTCGCGCCGCCCGCGCTCTGACGCGCCGCGCCCCGTCAGGGGGGACATGCCACAGGGCGGCCGTCCCGCGTCTCCGCGGGGCGACCGCCCTGGTGAGGGTGGAGCTGAGGGGACTCGAACCCCTGACCTCCTCGATGCGAACGAGGCGCGCTACCAGCTGCGCCACAGCCCCTCAAGCGGGCAACACACTAACACCCAGAGCCGGTCCGTCACGAAATCGTGGCGGTCACTCCCCTGCTGCTCGGCGACGTGCCAGCACCTCGTCGAGGTTGATCGAGCCGGTGGTCCCCGCGGGCGGCTCGACGACCGCAGCGGGGGCCTCGGCGGGAGCGCGCATCTCCGTCGAACCTTCGACCTCGCCGAGCGGCGCGGGCTCGCGGCGCGGCGCGGGCGACTTGAGCGTGTACGTGGGACGCGGCACCGGGACGGGCGACCACTCGTCCTCGGCGCTCTCGCCGTCGGCCTGCGCGCCCTGGCGGGTGCTGCGACGGACCACGGTGCTCGCGTCGCTGGTCGCTGCCGAGGGGACCCCGTCCACCTGGTCGAGGATGCGGGCGAAGACCTCGGTGTGCGAGTCCGACGGGCGCACCGCACGACCGGTCACGGCCGGCGCGTGCGCGCTGGCTCGCGCCGGCGCGAGGGCGTGCTCCCGACGGCGACGTTCCCACTCGACGTCCGCGGCATGGCCGGCGACGACCGCGCGGCGCCCGAGCACGAGCACGCCGACGAACAGCACGCTCGGCACGATCCCGGCGGCGACAGTCACCGCGGTCAGGCCTGTGACGGCCCACCCGGCGATGCTCGCGACGAGCAGCGTGACGGCGAGGACGGCACGGCGGCGGGCGGCCGCACCGCGGCGTGCCACAGCAGCCACCTGGGCAGCGCGTTGCTGCGCCGCGCGTCTGGCCGCGTCGGCGCTCAGCCTGTCCTGCGTTCCGTGCGGTCGATCCACGGCACTGCCTCCGTTCGCACCACCGATCGCCACGAGCGGGACCCCCGGCTCGGGGTGAGCAGCCCGACGCGCTTGTCCGCTGTCGCGGCGCAGTCCGGTGTGGCGCCTGACCGGGCCCGGGAGTCGCTCACCCGTGTGTTCCGACCGGTGCGGTCGGTCACGGCGAGCACACGCAGGGCCCCGGAGAAGCGATCATCAGTCCGCGACTCGAGCAGCTGTTGACGGTGCCGCAGCTTCTGCGGCACCAGGTATGCGACCCACAGGCCCGCCACCGCGAGGGTGACGACACCGGCGGGACTGTTGTTCACGTCATGACGGTAGGTGCAGGGTACCCATGCCCCAGGGACCGCCGGCGGCGTGTCGCCCGCGACCGACCAGATCTACGTCGCGAGCGATCGCCCGCGCCAGCGGTTGAGGAGGCCGCCCGGGACGTCCTCGGTCGTCAGGGCGAACGACCTGTGGTCGCACCACTCGTCGCCGATGTGCAGGTACCGCTCCCGCAGGCCCTCGTCGCGGAAGCCGAGCTTCGCCACGACGCGCAACGACGGCGCGTTCTCGGGGCGGATGTTGACCTCGACGCGGTGCAGGCCGAGCACCTCGAAGCAGTGGTCCGTCGCGAGCGCGACCGCGGTCGGGATGATGCCGCGTCCGGCGACGTGCTGGGACACCCAGTAGCCGATCGAGCCCGACCGCAACGACCCGTACATGATGCCCGTGACGGTCAGCTGGCCGACGAGCAGCCCCTCGTAGTCGACCGCGAACGGCAACGACCCGCCCGATCGAGCCTGCGAGCTCAGCGACCGCACGAACTCGCCGAACGACGGGCGCGGGCCGCGGACCGGGACCGGGGAGGTCGCATCCCAGGGCTCGAGCCATGCGGCGTTCTGCGCACGCAGCGCCATCCACGTGCGCTGGTCCGACCGTCGCAACGGTCGCAGACGAACGTCGCCGGCCGTCAGTGCCACCGGCCACCCCACCGCCATCAGCCCTCCAGCACGAGGCAGTGCACGCGCTGGCCGGGGTGGACGACGACGTCCTGCTCCCCGACGACGGCGAGCGCGTTGGCGCGCGACAGTGCCGTGACGGATGCCGCGGCGGGGTCGCCGACCGGCGTCACCTGGTACCCCTCGGCGGGCGAGCCGACGACGAACGCGGGAACGAACTGGCGGAGTCCGGGCGGCGACGACCAGCCGACCGTCGCGTCCGCCGTCACGGACGGGCGGAACAGGTCCGTGTGACCGGCCATGGCGCGCAGCGCGGGGCGGACGAAGACCTCGAACGACACCTGGGCCGCGACGGGGTGGCCCTGCAGCGCGAAGATCGGCACCGCGCCGTCCCGCAGGCCGCCGCCGATCGTCCCGAACCCCTGCCGGTGCCCGGGCGACATCGCGACGTGGTCGAACCGGACGGTGCCCAGCGGCGCGAGGACGTCCTTGATGGTGTCGCGCGCGAGCTCGCTCAGGCCACCGGTCGTGAGCACGAGGTCGGCGCGGACGAGCTGGTCCTCGAGCGCCTCCCGCAGGATCGCGCGATCGTCCGACACGATGCCCACCCGCACGGCGGCCGCCCCCGCGTCCCGGACGGCGGTCTCGAGCGCGTGACCGTCCGCCTCGTACACGGCACCGTCGCGCCGGGGCGAGCCTGGTTCGATGAGCTCGTCGCCGATCGACATGATGACCACCCGCGCCTTGGGGAAGACGCGCAGCCGGCCGCGACCGAGAGCTGCGGCGAGGGCGAGCTGACGGGCACCGAGCCGGGTGCCCGCCTCGAGCACGACCTCGCCCGCACGCGCGTCGGATCCCGCGGTGCGCACGTGCTGACCCGGAACGGCTGGTCGCTGCAACGAGACCCGCACCGAGCCGCGGTCGGTCTCCTCGATGGGGACGACGGCGTCGGCACCCACCGGCATCGGCGCCCCCGACGCGATGCGGACGGCCTGCCCCGGCGCCAGACGCAGCGGGGCGACGGCACCAGCGAGCACGTCGTGGGCCACGGGCAGCGACCGCCCGCCGGCGAACCCCGCGTCGGCCGTCTCGTGGGCCGCCACGGCGTAGCCGTCACGTGCGGCCACCGGCAGCGAAGGGACGTCGGACCCGACGGTGACGTCGGCCGCGAGGATGCAGCCGACGGCGTCCGCCAGCACGACGTCGAGCGGCGGGACGGGGCCGACTGCGGCGAGCACGCCCGCCAGGTGGTCCTGGACGGATCTCATGCCCGCATTGTGCCCCGGGTCGGGTCACGGACGGTGCTGGTGCGGGGCGGGTCCGGCGTTTGAGAGACTGGTACCCATGCGCATCGATGCCCAGCCGTACCCGCACGTCAGCGACGATTCGGACATCGAGGACTTCAAGGAGTCGCTGCGCAGCGCGATCCGCGAGGCTCGCCAGCTGCGCTCACCGCGTCGACGGGCCGAGGCCGGCCAGGGCCTCGCCCATGTCATCGAGACGATCCCGGACGTGGCGAGCGCGCGCTGCGTGTCGCTGTACGCGTCGCGCCCGGGCGAGCCGGACACGAGCTGGCTGCTCGACCGGCTCGCGGCACGCGGCGTGCGCGTCCTGATGCCGATCCTCGGCGCCGGCCTCCAGCGCGACTGGGCCGAGTACGCGGGCGCCGGCGACCTGCGGCAGCGCGCACCCGGTCGCCCGCCCGAGCCGGGCACGCCGACGCTCGGCGCCGAGGCCCTCGCGGAGGCGGACGTCGTGATCGCACCTGCGCTTGCGATCGACACGCATGGGACCCGGCTCGGGCAGGGCGGCGGCTGGTACGACCGCGCGCTCGAGAACCTACGACCCGGCGTGCGCGTCATCGGGGTCGTGTTCCCCGTGGAGCTGTACGACGCCGAGGTCCGCCCGCTGCCCCGCCAGTCGCACGACCGCCCCGTCGACGCCGTCGCGACGCCGCAGGAGTGGCACGAGCTGCTCAGCCGCCCGACGACGGCCTGAGCGTCAGCCTGTCGCGGACGCCGGTCTCGACCGCGGTCGGCGTGAACGGCCAGGAGAAGGTGCGCCCGGTCGCCCAGGCGTCGAACTGGTCGGTGTAGTGGACGCTCGCCGGGTGTCCCGACGTCCCGGTGAAACTGACCCAGGTCGAGCCGTCGAGGTTGCCGAGGTCGACGACCATGCGCATCGACGGCGCGCTCGTGACCGTGAAGGAGTCCGCTGACGCGTCCCAGCTCGTCGCGTCGACGAGAGCGGATCCGCCCGCGACCCCGAGCGGGCTCGGGTTCACGAGGCGCCGGACGAGGGCCGGGAGCGACGGACCTCCGAGGACCGGGTGCTGCGGCGCAGCGGTGTGCAGCGCGCCCCATCGCCACTCGTTCGCATTCTTGCCGAGCGACGCGGTGAGCTCGCTTCGCGCCGACACCAGCGCGCGCGTGAGGATCTCGTCGCGTCCCTCGACCACGCCCACGGTGGAGTGGCCGTCCCACCACGGCGAGTCGGGCTGGTCGAGCAGGGTGCGGACGACCTCGAGCCACCGGTCGCCACCGTCGGGCTCGTAGCCGTCGGGCATCTCGTCCCAGAACGTCAGCCGCAGGAGCGTCTTCCAGACCGCGGCGAAGTAGGCGGCCGCGGCCGAGTCCGTCCCTGAGCGGCGGTCCCAGGTGCGCAGGAGCTGCTGGCCGTCGTCGTCGAACGAGTCGGCGATGTGGACGCTGAGCAGCGCGGGCACCAGCACATCGGCGAACGGGTTGTGGTCGTCCAGCTGGAGACTGCCCGCACTCGCCACGTCGAGGGGGGTGCCGGCCTCGATGTCGCGGGTGAGGATGTCGCGGATGCGCTGCGACCGGTAGCCGTAGTCCCAGTCCGAGGTCAGGTACGGACCGACGCCGGCGGGGGTCACCGCCTGGTTCGCCGCGACGATGAAACCCGCCGCAGGGTCCTCGACCGCGGGCATCTGCGCCGCATCGACGTAGCCCGTCCAGTCGTAGGCGCTGTCCCAGCCCGGCCGCGGCCAGGAGCCGTCCGACGGGAGCGGTGCGCCCGCGACGTCCGCCCGCACCGGGATCCGCCCCGGCGCCTGGTAGCCGATGTGACCGTCGGTCGTGGCGTACACGATGTTCTGGGACGGCACGTCGAAGAGGGCGGCGCTCCGCGCGACGTCGGCGGGGGTCGCGGCGACGTCGAGGCCGAGGATCGCGTCGGCGGTACGCCCCGGGCTCAGCGCGGTCCACTCGAGCGCGACCTCGTAACGCCCGGCCGGCGACCCGTCGGGCATGGGGACCGTTCCCGCGTCCCCGACCCCGAGGACCTCGGACACCAGCGGGCCGTGGCTCGTCGAACGCACGATCAGCTCGACGTCGGCACCGCCGTTGACCTTGATCGTCTCGGTCCGCGTCGTCAGCGGCACCCGCTCGCCGTCGCGCAGCGACCACCCGTCGATGACCTTCTCGAGCACGAAGTCGGTCACGTCCGCGCCGAGGTTGGTCAGGCCCCACGCGAGCTGGGCGTTGTGCCCGATGATCACGCCGGGAAGTCCGGCGAACGAGAAGCCCGCGACGTCGTAGGGGCACGCGGCGGTGACCTCGCGGCAGGTCAGAGCGACCTGCGACCAGATGCCCGGAGCCGAGATCGACAGGTGCGGGTCGTTGGCGAGCAGCGGCTTGCCGGACGCCGTGTGCGCGCCGCTGACGACCCACGAGTTCGAGCCGATGCCCTCCCCCGAGCCGAGCAGGTGCGGGACGGCCGCGAGGGCCGCGTCGACCGCGGTCAGCGCCTGCTGCACGCCCGAGTCGGCCAGGTCGAGGACGGACGACGTGGTGGTCGCGACGGGGGTCTGCACGCTCGCGGCGTCGAGGATGGGGCTGTGCAGGTCCTGCGGGTAGGGCGGGAAGAGCTCGTCGACCCGTTGGACGTCGCGGACCGCGGAGTAGGTCAGCCCGCGGGCGAGCTCCTCGTCGTAGTTGCCGCGCAGGTCCCAGGCCATCGCCTTGAGCCACGCGAGCGAGTCGACCGGGCTCCACGGCTCGGGCTGCGCGACGTCGACCTGCAGGCCGAGGATCGTGTACTCGACGGCGAGCGACGACGGGTCCCGCTGAGCGAGGTAGGCGTTCACGCCGTCCGCGTAGGCCTGCAGGGCGTCGCGCGTGGCGGGAGCCAGCAGCGGCAGCTCCTGCTCGGCCACCCGGCGCCACCCGAGTGTGCGGATGACCTTGTCGGCCTCGAGCGCGTCCGCGTTCTCACCGACGAGCTCGGACAGCCGGCCCGCGGTGACGTGGCGGCGGTAGTCCATCTCGAAGAACCGGTCCTGCGCGTGCACGTAGCCCTGGGCCCGGAACAGGTCCGCGGAGCTGTCGGCCGTGATGTGCGCCACGCCCTGGGCGTCGCGCGTGACGGCGACCTCGGCGGCGAGGCCCGGCAGCTGGACCGATCCCGTGACCTGCGGCAGCGGTCGCCGGATCACGGCGAAGGTCAGGACCGTGGCGGCCACCAGGACGACCACGAGCAGCGCGGCGACGACCACGAGCGACAGACGGACAGCACGACGACGAGGCACGTTGGGAGGGTAGCCCGAACGGGCGCAGCCCACCCGGCTTGCGCACGCGAGTAACATTGGCACTCGGACCTGGAGAGTGCTAGCACGGCCCCTTGCGACGGGGACCCGGCAGTGCCGCTCCGCTCGACGTCACGGGAGACCTCAGTGCCCATCTACGCCTATACCTGCACAGTCTGCGGCCACAGCTTCGACATCCAGCAGTCGTTCACCGACTCCTCGCTGACGGTGTGTCCGGTGTGCGACGGTCTGCTGCGCAAGGTGTTCTCGCCCGTCGGCGTCGTGTTCAAGGGGTCGGGCTTCTACCGCAACGACTCGCGCTCGAAGTCGAAGTCGACGGTGTCGGCGGGGACGTCGTCCTCGGCCTCGACGTCGACCCCGGCCGCGTCGTCGAGCGACTCCTCGTCCTCCCCGACGACGACCGCCCCGGCGAAGGCTGCCGCCGGCGCGACGTCCAACACCTCGTCCAGCTCCTCGAGCTCCGCCTCCGCCGCGACGAGCTGACCCACCCCCAGCTCAGCCCCGCGCTGCTGCAGCAACCGCACGTGCTCCGGTCGCGCCGCACCGAGGCCGGTCGCTCCTAACGTCGCGGCGTGCACTCCCCCGACGACCTCGACCTTCGCCGCGCGCCCCTCGACCGCAGCGCCGGTCGTCGGCGTCTGCCTCCCCTGCGTGTGTTGCTGTGGCGCGCTCGCCTGCCGGTGACGGCCCTGCTGCTCGGGATCGCGTGCGCCGTCGTCGTCGGTGAGCTGCGTCCCCCACCTGCTCAGACGTCCTCTGTGCCTGTCGCGTCACACCCGCTGTCCGCCGGGCACGTCCTCGTCGCGTCCGACCTCGACCTCGCCGAGATGCCGAGCGGTCTCGTACCGTCCGGGGCGCCGACCTCGGCCGAGCCGCTCGTCGGGGCCTCGCTCGCGGTCGAGGTGCCCGCCGGCCTCCCGATGGTCGACGGACTTCTCGTGCACGACCTGGTCACGGCGCCTCCCGGCACCGTCGTGGCCGCGGTGCGGCTCGCCGACCCGGCCGTCGCTGCCCTCCTCGCGACGGGGACGCGCGTCGACGTCCTCGCGGCGACCGACGACGGCACGACGGGCCGACCGCTCGCTCGCGGGGCGCTCGTCGTCGCCTCAGGCGATCGCGCGGGTCGCAATGCCGATGACAGCGCGCCCCCGCTGCTGCTCGCCGTCGCACCCGCTGAAGCAGCGGCACTCGCAGGGGCTGGCCCGTCGGCCCTGCTGAGTGCGGTCATTGTGGAATGATTCGGGCGTCATCACCGTCACTTGAGGGAGTGCCATGAAGAACATTCTCAATGGATTCAAGGACTTCATCTCTCGCGGCAACGCGATCGACCTCGCCGTCGCCGTCGTTCTCGGTGCCGCGTTCGGAGCCGTCGTCACAGCCATCGTCACCGGCATCGTCACTCCGCTGATCGCCGCGATCTTCGGCCAGCCGGACCTCACGGCCGTCGGGAACTTCACGCTCAACCACGCGGACTTCTCGATCGGCCTTGTCCTGGACGGTCTTCTGAAGTTCCTGCTCATTGCGGCGGCCGTCTACTTCCTCATCGTTCTCCCGATCAACTCCCTCGCCGAGCGCCGCAAGAAGGGCCTCGTCGAGGAGCCGTCCGCACCGTCCGAGGACATCCTCCTGCTGCAGGAGATCCGCGATCTGCTCGCCGGGCAGTCCAGCCCCGCGATTCGCAACGACGCCACCCCCGGCACCGGTCCGGGGACGCCCCCGGTGGTCTGAGACCCTCGGTCAGACACTCGACAGCGACGCCCACGTCCGTTCGGGGCCGTGGGCGTCGCTGTCTTGTCCTCACCAGTGCGGGGGGACGTCCCGCAGCAGTCGCTCGTCGTTCGAGTCCGCACCCTCGTGCCAGCCCGTGTCGGAGTCGTCGGCGCTGCGGTCGGGGATGAGCGGAGTGTCGTCGATCACGCGGGGCACGACGGGTGCCGTCGCCGCGGGCGCAGCCGTGCTCGCCGGGCTCGGCTCGTTCGAGGCGATCGGGGTGGTGGGCTCGGTCGGAACGGTCACGGCTCCATGATCCCACCGCGTCGTCCGGTAGCCCGGAACGCCCGGGTCGTCCCGCCGATGCTCAGCGGGTCGCGCGACGGACAGCGGCGGCCACGACGGCGTCCACCCGCGAGCTGCGCCGCGTCATCCCGAGCTCCTCGCGTACGCGGGCAGCGAGCTCCTCGCGGTTGCGCTCCGAGCCGTCAGACGTGATCCACGTGATGATCTCGTCGAGCTCGTCGTCGCTGTAGGCGCTGACCGGCAGCCCGGATCGCACGTGGGGCCGGGGACCGGTCGGCACGGCCAGGGTCGGCTGCTCGACGTGCAGGACCGGGGCGGCCGGCGTGGCGGCCGGCACGGCGTCCGCGACGACGTGCAGCCCGGCGACCTCGGCAGCGGCCTGCGGGACCGAGTCGATGATCGGCTGCTCGGGTGCGGGTGCGGGTGCGGGTGCCACAGCGGGCGCCGGGATGAACGCCGCGGCGACCGGCCGGGCCGGGAGGTCCGTGAGGCCCGGCGCCACCACCCCGATCCCGTCGATCGGCGTCTCGGTCGCGACCGGCAGCAGGTCGTCGTCGCTCACCGTCGGGGTCACCATCAGAGGGGCGACCGCCCGCGGCGACGCGAGCATGGTGGCGTGCACGGCGCGCCGGATCCGGTCGACCTCGGCCTGGGGGTCGAGGAAGGCGGCGGCAGACCACACCCGCACGACGCTCCAGCCGAGACGGTCGAGACGGTCGGCGACCTGGCGGTCGCGGACGCGGATGCTGGGCTCGGAGACGTACGCCTCGTCGTCGGTCAGGACGGCGACCAGGAGGCGTCCCGGGAGGTCCGGGTGGCCCACGGCGAGCGGGATGCGCGTGCCGCCGGGCAGTCCGTGGTCGATCTCGACGACGAGCCCGTGGCGCCACAGCCGCTCGGCCAGGTCGACGACGAGACGGTCGGGCTCCGCGTGGTCCGCGGTCGCGATCGTCTGCTCACCGGCGCCGGACTCGATCGGCTCGTCATCGACAGGTGCGGCGTCGGCGACTGCGTCGGAACCGGACGCGCCGTCCGCCAGGTCGGAGCCGGACGCGCCGTCCGCCAGGTCGGAGCCGGTCGATTCGTCGCCCGCGTCGTCGGTCATCGGGGGCTCGGGGACGGCCGGCTCGGGAACGGCGACCCTCGTCAGCGCATCCGTCGTCGCACCCTGCCCGCGACGCTCGGCAAAGGCCAGCAGGTCGGCGAGCAGTCGTGCGCCCGGACCGCGCAGCCGGGCGGGGTCGAGGTCCGCCGCGGCGAAGCTCGCGACCATGTCGAGACGGTGCCGGGTCGCGCCGAGCGCGTCGAGCAGGCGGGCGTCACCGCCAGGATCGCCGATCGGGCCGAAGCGGTGCAGCACCCGACCGTGCGGAGTGCGTCCGTAGCCGAGCGTGAAGATGACGGCGTCGCGGCGGAGCCCGGCGACCCCCGTGAGGTCGGCGACGACGAAGGGTTCGACGCGGCCCGAGTCGAAGAACACGGCGAGGCTCGGGTTGGCGCGCACCTCGGCGAGCACCGCCTCGCGCAGGAGGTCGGCGTGGACGATCGACGGCGTGAGCACAGCGAGCGACTCGTCCGGGCGGGTCAGCGCGTGCGTCAGGACGAGCTCGACGACGTGCTCGACCTCGGCGCGCGGACCCTCGACGGTCCCGCTGGTGGCGTCGGGCATGCCGGTGCCGTCGACGACGTCGAGCCGCACGAGCGGTGAGTTCTCGGGGAGCGGGGTCGGGCTGAGAACACCCTCGTAGCCGTGCGCCGCGAGGAACGCGGTCAGGTACGGGTCGCGGCGGGACGCGTCGGCACGCAGCGCGACCACCGGCAGGACGTCGGCGAGGTCACGCACGGCGGTGCCGGACGCGCAGCGCGCATCGCCGACGACGACGACCTGCCGACCCCGGGCGATGACCGCGACGGCGACCTCGACGGGCAGCTGGGCAGCCGCGTCGATGACGACGACGTCGACCGTGCGCGACGCGGGCAGCAGCTGCGGCACGAGCATCGGTGAGGCGGCGAGCACAGGGCGCAGCCGCCGGGTGACGTCGGGGTACCGGGCGACCGTCTCGCGCACGGAAGTCATGCGGTCCTCGACGAGCTCGCCGAACAGCGCCTCGGCCTGGTCGCGGTGCATGCGCAAGGCCGTGCCGATGTGGCCGACGACCGCGTTGCGCACCGGCGTCGACAGGCTCGCGACGTGCTCACGGTCGAAGGCGGCGTACTCCGCAGAGAGCTGCCCGAGCGTCGCGCCGTCGTACCCCGCGAGGGCCGGGTCGGCGGTGAGGATCTGCTCGAACACCGTGCTCCACCACGCCAGCTCGAGCTCGGCACCCACCAGCTCGGCGTCGACACGACGACGCGCGAGGTCGGCGAGGAGGTCGCCGAGACCCGCGGCGGTCAGCGAACGCTCGAGAGCGGTCCGCGCGGGCAGCGTCTCGAGCGCGGCGCGGTCGGTGACCAGCCGGGCGAGCCGGGCGGTGAGCTCGGGCAGGGGCACCTCGAACAGGCCGGCTCCCCCGGGTGTCCCGGTGAGCGCTGCGTCGAGCTCGTCAAGGTCGGCGCTCAGGTCGCGGAACTCGTCCTCGATCGTGGCGAGCCCCTCGGGCAGCTGCGGCCAGCCGCCCGCAGGGCAGTGCGCCTGCCAGATCTGGCGCTGCTTCTGCACCTCGATGAGCGCGCTGTGAAGGTCGGCGACGGGGCGACCCGGGCGGACCATGTCCTTGGCCTGCTTGCGCAGGCGACGACGGAGCCAGTAGCCCATGGGCAGGTCGTGCTGCTCGCGCCACTCCTTGGTGCCCGTCGCGGCGACGAGGTCGGCGGCGGTCCGCTCGAAGATCATCGGCTGGAACAGGTCGAGCGCACCGCGGATGCCGCCGAGCATGACGAGCTGCTCACCCCAGGCGGCGACGGTCGTGGCGGGGACCAGTCCGGTCGCTGCCGAGACCTCCGCGACCCGCTCGGTGAGGCGTGGCAGTCCGTAGCCGAGCACGCGTCCGAGCGTCTCGAGCGCACTGTGCGCGGCGGAGTCGGTCAGCAGGTCGGCACCGAACCAGGGGGTGTCCGACGGCTGGAGCGTGAACGCGCCGAGCTCGCACACCCGGGCCAGGTCGGCCGCGAGCGCGGTGCGCCGCTCGGCGTCGAGCACGCGCGCGACGTCGACGCCGAGCCGGACGGTCGTGCGAGGGGCGGGGCGGGCGGCGGTGAGCCGCGCGAGCGCCTGCAGCGCGTCGTACGCAGAGACCCCCCACGGCTCGCGCTCGGCGTGCAGCCCCGCGACGTAGGCACGCAGCTGCTCGCGCCGCTTGACGAGGTCCCGGC